>JAJPKK010000040.1 GCA_021323775.1 Hyphomicrobiales bacterium | reverse complement strand
GGAGTGACATTCGCCATTTGGATGGTCCGCGACGCCCCGCGGCTCACGTACCAGGGCCCTGTGTCGGCATGCAAGCCGATTGCAATCATGACCGACCCGGCCGGCTTCGCGGGATCAGCGAGCGCAATCTTAACACCGCGAGCGCCATCGTGTTGGTGCATGAGGCGAGGATAGGTTCCATGCCGCTGCGCCCATTCTGCCGCTGATCGAAGATATCCACCGCGAATCGCATCCCGCATCCGCAAAGGTCGCTTGCGCTTCTTGACATTAGAACAAACAACGAACAGTAACAGCGAGTCGCACGGGGGCGAGTCGCTGTTGTCGAGGGTGGCGGAGCAGGGGCAGCAGCATCAGGTTCGCGGCTGACTGTAGGAGGGTTGGGCGGGCGCATCGAGGCCCGCAGTTCGCTGCCGGGTACGTCGGGGACTGCATCGGGGGACGATAAATGGATTATCGCACGCTCGAAACGCTGCGGCATAAGCATCCGGCGTGGCGGCTGCTTAATGCCGACCATGCCTCCCTGATCATCGGCTTCCTGTACGAGACCTTCATCCGCCCGAACCTGCGCACCCTGTCCGAGGGCGAGCTCGTAACGCGATTGGAGGACTATCTTTTTTCCCTGCGGGCCGATCTCGGGGAGGACAAGTTTCCGCGCGAGGCTGCCCATTATCTCGACAATTGGGCCTCTGACGAACATGCCTGGCTTCGCAAGTATTACCCGCCCGACAGCGATGAGGTCCACTTCGACCTCACGCCGGCGACCGAGCGGGCCATCGACTGGGTTGTCGATCTCGGGCAGCGGCGCTTCGTCGGCACTGAATCGCGGCTGATGGCGATCTTCGATTTGCTGCATCAACTTGTCCAGGGGACCGAGATGGATCCCTGGGCGCGAATCAGCGAGCTTGAGCGGCGCAAGCAGGAAATCGACCAGGAGATTGCGCAGATCCGCGATGGCGCGCTCTATGTGCTCGATGCGACCCGGATCAAGGAGCGATTCTCGAACATCGCCGCGATGGCGCGCGGCCTGCTGTCGGATTTCCGGGAGGTCGAGCAGAACTTTCGCGATCTCGATCGCGCGATCCGTGAGCGAATTGCGACCTGGGACGGAGGAAAGGGGGCGCTCCTCGACGAAATATTCGGCGAGAGAGACGCCATCGCGGATTCCGACCAGGGCAAAAGCTTTCGTGCGTTCTGGGATTTTCTGATGTCGCCATCGCGGCAGAGCGAACTTACGGAGTTGTTGGCAAGAGTGTTCGAACTCGATCCCGTGCAGGAGCTCAAGCCGGATCGGCGCCTGCTCCGCATTCATTACGATTGGGTGCAGGCGGGCGAGGTGACGCAACGCACTGTGGCGCGCCTTTCCGAGCAGCTCCGGCGCTATCTCGACGACAAGGCGTGGCAGGACAACCGCCGCATCATGAAACTCGTCAGGGATATCGAGCAGCACGCGCTTGCGATTCGCGACGCGCCGCCGAGCGGGCCGGTGATGGAGCTCGACGAGCCGGCGCCCGACATTGCCCTGGTGATGGACCGGCCGCTGTTCTCGCCGCCATTGAAAGCGCGCATCGACGAAATTGCTGCCGATGCTGCTGAGGAGGTGCCGTCGGATGCGCTTTTCAACCACATTTATGTGGACAAGGAGCGGCTCGCAGGGCGCGTGCGGCGGGCGCTGCAGACCCGATCGCAGGTTTCGCTTGTCGAACTGGTTGAAGCGCATCCGCTCGAGCAGGGCCTGGCGGAGCTTGTTGCCTACATGAGTCTGGCGGCGGCGGACGGCGCCTCAATCATTGACGATGCGCGGCGTCAGACCCTGACCTGGACCGACAACGACGGCAGACTCCGACAGGGCACGCTGCCGATGGTGATGTTCTGTCGCCCCGCCGCATCGCCCGGCCGGACCGGGAGACAACGATGACAGATTCCAGCGCGCTTTCCATTGTCGTCGTTTCGCTGATGAAAGGCATCGCCGACCGCGAAGGCGATCCTCACCTGTGGCAATCGCTGATGGGGATTCAGGCGCGCGTTCGCGATTATGTCGCCTGCCTCGGTCTGGACCTCATTCTCGACGAAGCTGAGGGTTTTGCGTACCTCCGGCAGCGGCCGGCAGAGGAGGGGGCGCCTGAGGTTCCGCGGCTCGTTCCGCGCCGGCAGCTCGGTTACCAGGCAAGCCTGATGCTGGCGCTGCTGCGCAAAAAGCTGGCGGAGTTCGACGCCACGAGCGGGGAGGCGCGCCTTATCCTTCGCCGCGATGACATCGTCGAGATGATGCGCGTGTTTTTTGCCGAGACCGCCAACCAGGTCCGGCTGAGCAGCCGGATCGAGGCCGATATCAATCGCGTGGTTGACATGGGGTTCCTCCGCCGGCTGCGCGGCGCAGACGACAGGTTTGAAGTCCGGCGCATCCTGAAGGCTTTCGTCGATGCCCAATGGCTCGCCGATTTCGACCGGCGCCTTGCGGCTTACCGGTCCCATGCGTCAAGCGAACAGGCGGCTGCCGAATGAACGAAGCGCTTGTAAGCCCACCCATCGCGAATGTCGAAACCATCTCTTCTCCCTCCCCCCTTGTGGGGGAGGGATGGGATGGGGAGTCGGGAGGATTGGCTGCGAAAGCGCCTCCCGGCTCGACCCCCACTCCCGACCCCTCACCAACCGAAGCCCCCTCCTTTCCCTCACCCTCAAGCGGGGAAGGGAAGGGAGGGCGAGGTTCGGCCGCTCAGCACAGCGACCGAAACCGGCGACAGCTGATTTCGGTTGGGGGAGGAGAGCTGGGCGGGGCGGCGGCCGTTCGCGCCGGGATGCGCCTTCATCGCTGCGAATTCTTCAACTGGGGAACCTTTCACGGGCGGGTCTGGGGTCTTGACCTCAACGGCGACAATACGCTGCTGACGGGGGACATCGGTTCTGGGAAATCCACCCTTGTCGACGCAATCACTACGCTGCTCGTGCCGGCGCAGAAGATTTCCTACAACAAAGCCGCCGGCGCCGACGCCAAGGAACGAGACCTGAAGTCATACGTTCTCGGGCACTTCAAATCAGAACGGGGCGATTCCGGCTTCGCGGCAAGACCGGTAGCCTTGCGCGGGCTCAACACCTACTCGGTCATCCTGGGCCGGTTCCGCAACGAGGGCTTCCAGCAGGAAGTGACCCTGGCGCAGGTGTTCTGGTTCAAGGACGCGCACGGCCAGCCAAGCCGGTTCTACGTCGTTGCCGACCGGCCGCTCGCCGTCTCAGAGCACTTCAGCAACTTTGGATCCGATATCAACGCGCTGAAGAAGAAATTGCGGTCGATGCCTCGCGTCGAGGTGCACGACACGTTTCCGCCCTACAGCGCATCGTTCCGCCGGCGCTTCGGCATCGAGAACGAACAGGCGCTCGACCTCTTCCATCAAACCGTGTCGATGAAATCGGTGGGGAACCTCACCGACTTCGTGCGTCAGCATATGCTCGAAGCATTTCCGGTAGAGGCGCGGATCGACGCATTGATGGCGCACTTCGATAACTTGAACCGCGCTCATGAATCGGTTCTGAAGGCAAAAGCGCAGATCGCGCGCCTGACCCCGCTGATTGCCGATTGCGATCAGCACGTCGCACTGATGGAAGAAGCGCATACGCTGCGCGCGTGCCGTGACGCGCTGCGCGCCTTCTTTGCCGGCATGAAGGCCGGGCTGCTCGAACGGCGTTGCGAGAGCCTGCAACTGGATCTCGACCGTCTCTCCGAGCGCGTCGTCGCGCTTGATGACAAGGAAGCCAGTCAACGCACTCAGCGCGATGAAATCAAACGCGCAATTGCCGAAAACGGCGGCGATCGCATTGAGAACCTGAAAAGGGAGATCGCCGGACGAGAGGGTCTCAAGCGAGACCGCATGGGGCGCGCCGAACAGTACGCGGGATTGGCGCGCGCCGCCGGGCTGCCCGACGTCCTGGACGCGGATGCTTTCGCCGCCAATCGCGCAATGATCGCGTCCGAGAGCGAGGCCATCGCCGCCCGAAAGGCCGAGACGCAGAATGCCATTACGGAGGAATCCGTTGCGCTCCGCGAGCTGCGCACGCAGCACGCTGAGGTCGACAGAGAGATCGAGTCGCTCAAAAGGCGTCGTTCGAACATCCCGGCCAATATGCTTGCGATTCGCGAGAGCCTGTGCCGGGAACTGAGGGTCGACGAAGACAGATTTCCTTTCGCGGGAGAATTGATCCAGGTCCGCGACGAGGAGGCCGCCTGGGAAGGCGCGATCGAACGCGTGCTGCACAATTACGCTCTGTCGCTCCTGGTTCCGGACGAAGACTATCCGCGGGTGGCCGAGTGGGTTGAGCGCACGCACCTCGGCGGGCGGCTGGTCTATTACCGGGTGAGGGCGCGCCATGCGGCGCGTCCGTCCGATCTGCATGCAAGATCGCTGGTCCACAAGCTTGCGATCCTCCCTGAGTCGCCTTTTTATGCGTGGCTTGAGGCCGATCTCGCGCGCCGCTTCGATTATGCCTGCTGCGATACGATCGACAGCTTTCGGCGCGAAGAGATGGCTCTGACGCGGGCGGGCCAGATCAAAGCCCGCGGCGAGCGGCACGAGAAGGACGACCGCCACAGGATCAATGACCGCACCCGCTACGTGCTCGGCTGGTCGAACGAGGGGAAGATCGCCGCCCTCACGGACCAGGCGCGTTCGCTGGAGGCGCGCATTGCGGCGTGCGCAGCGAAACTCGCAAAGCTGCAGGGCGCGCAGGCCGCGCTCGACCGCCGGCTCGGGACCCTGCAGCGCTTATCCGTGTTTGAGAGCTTCCGCGACCTCGATTGGAGACCCCTGGCCATCGAAATCGACGCGCTTGAGGCTGAGAAACGGCAACTCGAACAAGGTTCCGACGTTCTGCGCACCCTCCAGGCGCAGCTTGCCGACGTCGAGCAGGCGATCACCGAGACGAAGACGGAACTCGCGAAGGCCAATGCAGAAAAGGCGCGATTGAGCGAGCGCGCGGACGTCGCCCGCCGTCAGCTCGACGAATGCAGGGCTATCCTCGCAGCGTCCGATAAAGAGGCCAATGCGCGCTGTTTCCCCCGGTTGGACGCGATGCTCACCGAGGGCGATCGGCGCATCACGATCGAGTCCTGCGACGGCCGGGAGCGCGAGTTGCGTGACCGCCTTCAGGGCCAGTACGACGGGGTCGACGACCGTATCAAGCGGCTGCGCGACAAGATCGTAGCTGCGATGACCGCCTATAACGGCCTTTATCCATCCGAAACGCGCGAGGTCGATGCCTCGCTCGAATCGGCGCCCGACTATCGAAAGATGCTGAAGGACCTTGAAGCCGACGGCCTTCCCCGCTTCGAGGCGCGGTTCAAGGAGCTTCTCAACGAAAATACGATCCGGGAAATCGCCAATTTTCAGTCGCAGCTCCATCTGGAGCGCCAGTCGATCCGCGAACGCATCGAGAAGATCAATCAATCGCTGCACGAGATCGATTACAATCCGGGCCGCTTCATCGTGCTGGAGGACGACCACAACGGCGATCCCGAGATTCGCGATTTCCAGCAGGACCTGCGCTCCTGCACCGAAGGAACGCTGACCGGATCCGAGGATATCCAGTATTCCGAGGCCAAGTTTCTCCAGGTCAAGGCGATCATCGAGCGGTTCCGCGGTCGCGAAGGCATGACGGACCTCGACAAGCGCTGGTCCCGGAAGGTCACGGACGTGCGCAACTGGTTCACGTTCTCGGCCTCGGAGCGTTGGCGCGAAGATAACAGCGAGCACGAGCATTACACGGACTCCGGCGGAAAGTCCGGCGGCCAGAAGGAGAAGCTCGCTTATACGGTGTTGGCCGCGAGCCTCGCCTATCAATTCGGTCTGGAGTGGGGCGAGACCCGCTCGCGTTCGTTTCGCTTCGTGCTGATCGACGAGGCGTTCGGACGCGGCTCGGATGAATCCGCGCGCTATGGGCTGGAGCTGTTCAGGCGGCTCAATCTCCAGCTCTTGATCGTCACCCCTTTGCAGAAGATCCACGTCATCGAGCCCTTCGTCGCCGCGGTCGGGTTTGTTCACAATGATGAAGGCAGCCGGTCGATGCTGCGCAACCTGACGATCGAGGAATATCGCGCCGAGCGGCTGTCGCGGGCGGGCTGAGGGCGATGATTATCTCGCGAACTGATTGTGATGGTTCATTCGCGCCGCGGCGTCACGCCCCGCGAAAGCGGGGCATCCGCTAACCCCGGTGCGTCAGGCGGAGCTGAAGCCGCGCCCGGAGAAAGTCTGTGGTCACTGGATTGCCCGCTTTCGTGGGCGACGATGACATTGTGCATTGAAGGCGAGACAACAACCGTCGTTGCCCATGGCTGATCACAACTGGACCACGCCGAGCAGCTTGCGCGATCAGGTGATGCATGTCTGGGAGCGCGGCAAAATCCTTGCTGCCTGCGTCACCAACGAAACGCTGTTTCCGCTGAAGCTTTCGCTGCGCTGCCCGGACGCAAAAGCGATGACGCAGTCCTTCGACGCAGTGCGCGGATGGATTCGCGAGCTGGAGGAAAACAGCCGCTCCAGCAAGGGATACGGCTACGAAATCGAATGGGCCGAGATCAATCATCGTCAGCTTGGTCGAAACCGGATGCCGGGCCGCATTGTGGTTCCAACTGAACATGACGCGCTGCGGCTCATCGGCAAGGAAAGGGCGGGGCGGCGCTTCAGAGAGCTGGCCGGCGTCACGGCCGCAAGATTTCCGGCGCTCTTGCAATGGGTTTCGCGCCGGCCATTCGTGCTCATCGAGCGCGCCGACGAATGGCTGCGACTGCTCGACGTGCTCGCCTGGTTCCGCGATCACCCGCGGTCGAATCTCTATTTGCGTCAGGTCGACATAGCGGGAGTCGATACGAAGTTTATTGAAGCGCGGAAGGCGCTGCTGTCGGAACTGCTCGACGTCGTGCTGCTGCCTCCCTGCCGGCCCCGGCAGGCGGGCGCGATCGCACATGACCCGGCCCCCTCTTCTCGCTTCCCTCTTATGGGGGAGGGGCGTGGTGGGGGAGGGGAGGAGGGAGACGACGTCATATGCTATCACTCTGCGCCTGCGGGGGAGGGCAGGGAGGGGGCGCTGATCCGGGCTGCGGCGCAGACATTCGAGCAGAAATACGGATTGCGAGCCAAGCCGCCTATTATCCGGTTCCGGGCGCTCGACCGCCGCTTGGCCATCGCCGGCTTGACCGACCTCGCGATTCCCGCGAACGATTTTGCCGCGCTGAATCTTGCGCCGCGCCGCGTCTTCATCACCGAGAACGAGGTCAACGGCGTGGCGTTTCCTGACTTTGCTGAAGCCGTTGTGGTCTTCGGCTTGGGGTACGGCGTCGAGCTTTTGCAATCCGCTTCATGGATGATGCAAGTGCAGATCTACTACTGGGGCGATATCGACACCCACGGTTTTGCCATGCTCGACCGCTTGCGCGGCGTGTTTCCAGGCGCGCGCTCCCTTTTGATGAATCGCGAGACGCTGATGGCGCATCGCTCGCTTTGGGTGCGCGAGCACGCGCCATATCGCGCTCCGCTTTCCCGCCTGGACGAGCATGAACAGGCGCTGTTCGACGATCTGGTCTATAATCGGCTTGGCGAAAAAGTGAGACTGGAACAGGAGCGCGTTTCCTACGCTTTCCTGGAACGAAGCCTCGAGACGATCGCGCATTACGCTTCGTCGGGACGCGCTTCGCCCGGAGTATCGCCATGACAGACGCCGCCCCGCGGCCATGGACCGTTGACGAATTCTTCGCGTGGCAGGAAAGGCAGCCCGAACGCTACGAGCTCGTCGACGGCTTTCCGGTCCGAATGATGGCCGGGGCCAAGAACGTGCACGACGACATCGTCGTCAACGTTCTCGCGGAACTGCGCAATCAGCTCCGCGGCGGAGGCTGCCGGCCGTTCACAAGCGACGGAAGCGTGGAGACAAAACCCGGACAGATCCGCCGTCCCGACATCGGCGTCGACTGCGGACGAAGGGACCCCAACGCTATGAGGGCGGCATCTCCCCGCATGGTCGTCGAGGTTCTCTCGCCAACCACGCGAGATTTCGACACCATCGGCAAGCTCGAAGAATACAAGCTCGTTGACAGCCTGGAGCGCATCGTCGTGATCGAACCAAACGCTCCCGAAGTAATCGTGTGGGCCCGAGGGACAAATCGAAGCTGGCAGAAAGCCGTTCGCCAAGGGCTGGACGAGGAGATCGGCATGCCGGAGATCGGCGTGACGCTGCCACTGAAGGAGATTTACGACGGGGTGGAATTCCCGGCGCGGCCACGGCTGGTGGCGGCGGAGGAGGAGGCGGCCGTTGGCGCGCCCGAAATTGCGCCGAAGAGCCGATAGGGCAACCCCCGCCTGAAGCGTTGATTCGCATAAGATATATTATGGAATATTTGTAGACGTTCCCGATCGGATCCTTTTGGGTTCCGTTCGCAGGATCTGACTATGCGGTCACGAACAAACAGAGACCAGAAACAAAGAACACAGTCTGAAGCGGCAACGGACCCGTCAGCCTTCAAACTCAACCCGCATCCCATCATACGCCGGCTCCACGTGCGGCGGCAGCTTGGCGCGCAGTTTCGCGTAGTCGAGATCGCTGTGCATGTTGGTCAAGATCGCGCGCTCGGGGCGGATGCGGTCGATCCACCGCAGCGTCAGGTCGAGGTGAAAGTGGCTCGGATGCGGGCGGTACCACAGCGCGTCCACGATCCACACCTTGATTCCGTGCAGCGCGTTTATGGCAGGCTCCGGCACATCCACCAGGTCGGGCGTGTAGGCCATTGTGCCGAAGCGGAAGCCGAGCGCCTCGATATCGCCGTGGGGGACCTGAAATGGGACAGCCGAGACGTCGCCGCCCGCCCCCTTGATGGTCACCGGCACTCCTGCCGTAATTGGGTGCCGGGTGAGGTACGGCGGGTAGCTGCTGCCGGGGGGCGTCACAAAGCAATATCCGAACCGCAGCGACAGGATCCGCCAGGTCGGCTCGTCCGCATACACGTCCACCCGCCTCTTATGGGCGATGAACAGGGCGCGCAGATCGTCGATGCCGTGGATGTGGTCGGCATGTTCATGGGTGTAGAGCACCCCGTCGAGATGATTGACGCCGGCGTCAAGGAGCTGCTCGCGCAAGTCCGGCGAGGTGTCCACCAGCACGCTGGTCCGGCCGCCGTCGGGAGCCGTCCGATCGACCAGGATGGAGCAGCGCCGCCGCCGATTCTTGGGGTTGGTGGGATCGCAAGCGCCCCACCCGCTTCCCGGCCGCGGCACGCCGCCCGAAAAGCCGCATCCCAGGATCGTCACTGCAAAGGTCATGCGGCCGCCGCCCCTCCCCTGCCCTACCCTGGGACCGCGGGCGTCCCGCCCGCGCTTTCGTGGGATGCGCGCGAGACGCGCGCAGTTCCGGGGAGAGCAGGCACCTTGCGGAACAGGCGAAAGAAATTCTCCGTTGTCTGCTGCGCAATCTCGTCAAAGCTGACGCCCCGCGTCGCGGCGAGCGTTCTTGCGGTCTCCGTCACATAGGAGGGCTCGTTGCGCTTGCCGCGGAACTTGCCGGGGGCAAGATAAGGCGCATCGGTTTCGATGAGGATGCGGTCCGCCGGCAACTCCGCCGCGATGGCGCGCAACTCGTCGGATTTCTTGAAGGTGAGAATGCCGGTGAAACCAACATAGAATCCAAGATCGATAGCCCGCAGCGCCAGTTCCCGACTTGCCGTAAAGCAATGCAGCACCGCCGGGAAGGCGCCCTTGCGGCTCTCTTCCAGAAGAATCCGGCCGATATCCTCATCCGCCTCCCGCGCATGGACAACAAGCGGCAGCCCCGTTGCCCGCGCCGCCGCAATATGGCGCCGGAAGCCGATTTCCTGCGCCTCGCGCGGACTGTAATCGTAGTGATAGTCGAGCCCGGCCTCGCCGATTGCCACCACCTTGGGGTGCCGCGACCGCTCGACCAGCTCCTCGACTGTCACGTCAGGCTCCTCGTGCGCATAATGCGGATGCGTTCCGATCGAGCAGTACACGTCCGGAAATCGCTCGACGATCGCCGTGAGCTTGTCGAACCGGCGCACCCGCGTCGAGATCGACACCATGCGCGCGATATCCGCGGCGGCGGCCCGCTCCACGATGGCGTCAAGATCGGGAGCGAAGTCCGGAAAGTCGAGGTGGCAATGGCTGTCGACAAGCGCCGTCATGCGGCCGGCTCCGGTTCAACATAGCGCGGGAATACCGGCGCGGGCGGCGGCAGCCTTAAGCCCGGCGCAAGGCGGGACGCGCCGCCGAGGACCGCAAAGCCGCGCTGATCCGCGGGCACGGCGATGAGATCGAGCAGGCGCGCGGCCGCTTGCGGCATGAAAGGCTGCGCCAGGATGGCGACCTGCCGGATCACCTCGGCCGTCGTATAGAGCACCGTGCCCTGCCGCTCCGGATCGGTCTTGGCGAGGGCCCAGGGGGCCTCGTTGGCGAAATAGCGGTTGGCGTCAGCGACCACCGCCCAGGCTGCGTTGAGCACCTGGTGCAGCTGCTGCGTCTTCATCGCCTCGCGCGCCTTGCCGATCAGCGCGTCCGCGGCGGCGAGAATTGTCTTATCGGATTCGCTGAACGGGCCAGGCGCCGGCAGCGTGCCGCCGCGGTTCCTGGCAATGATCGACAGCGAGCGCTGCGCCAGGTTGCCGAGATCATTGGCAAGGTCGGCATTGATGCGCGCCACGATCGCGTCGTGGCTGTAGCTGCCGTCCTGCCCGAACGGCACTTCGCGCAGCAGAAAATAGCGAAGCTGATCGACCCCGTAGGCATCGGCAAGCGCGAACGGATCGACCACGTTGCCGACCGATTTCGACATCTTCTCGCCGCGGTTGAACAGAAAGCCGTGGCTGAAAATCCGCCGGGGCGCGTCGAGGCCCGCGGACATGAGAAAAGCCGGCCAGTAAACGGCGTGGAAACGCACGATGTCCTTGCCGATCACATGCAGATCGGCCGGCCAGTAGCGGCGGAATTTCGCGGCGTCGGTGTCCGGATAGCCGACCGCGGTGATGTAATTGGTGAGCGCGTCCACCCACACATACATGATGTGCTTCGGATCGCCCGGCACCGGGATGCCCCAGGTGAAGGTGGTGCGCGAGATCGACAGGTCCTTCAGGCCGCCGCGCACGAAGCTCAAGACCTCGTTGAAGCGCTCGCGCGGCAGCACGAAATCCGGCGTCCGGCGGTAGAGGTCGAGAAGCTTGTCCTGATAGGCCGAGAGGCGGAAAAAGTAGCTCTCCTCCTCGACCCATTCGACCGGCGTGCCCTGCGGGCCGAAGCGCTTGCCGCCCTCGGCGAGCTTTGTCTCGCTCTCGTCGTAATAGGCCTCATCGCGCACCGAATACCAGCCGGAATATTTCGACAGATAGATGTCGCCGGCAGCCTTCATGCGCTCCCAGATCGCCGACGAGGCACGGTAATGCCGCGGCTCCGTGGTGCGGATGAAGTCGTCGTTGGAGCAGTCGAGCCGCTCGACCATGGCGCGGAAGCGCGGCACGTTGCGTTCGCTCAGCTCGCGCGCCGAGACGCCCTCGCGGTTCGCGGTCTGCAGCATCTTGATGCCGTGCTCGTCGGTGCCGGTCAGAAAATAGACGTCGTAGCCGTCGAGCCGCATGAAGCGAGCGATCGCGTCGGTCGCAATCGCCTCATAGGCGTGGCCGATATGCGGGACGCCGTTCGGATAGGAAATCGCTGTGGTGATGTAGAAGCGAGGCTTGTCTGCCATCTGTTGAAAACCTTCGCAAGTTCTGCGGCAGAATCCTGCCCCGATTTCTGAGCGGATTTCGACCGATTGGAATCAATTGTAGGGTGGGCACAGGCGCGCTCTTGCGCGCCCTGCCCACGAGGCGGCCTTTTGGTGGGCACGTTTCGCTTTGCCCATCCTACGACGTTCCGCCGGGCAATGAAGCGACCCAAGGGTCGCCCCGGCAGGCCGCCGCGATACCTATCAACCGCGGGCCGCCTCGGCAAGCAGACCGAAGATCAAGAAAACGAAGGGCTTGCGTTCGAGGTTGAAGACCTCCACTTCGCGGGCCGAGCGGTTGAGGCGCTCCCACACGTCGGCGGCGCGGGCAAGCCGTGTGAGGTTTCCGGCATCTGTGTCGAGCCTCGCCGAGAGCCAGTCGCGGACGGCGTCGACAAAGACGTCCAAGAGGGTGCGGTCGCGGTCGAGTTCATCGCCGAGGGCATGAAGGGCATGCGGATCGGTCGACGGCAGCGCGTTGAGCAGCTTCCCCACTTTCTCGCGCAGGGCCAGCATCGGGCCTCCCGCCAGCGCGATGGCCCGAGAAACGCTGCCGCGGGCGGCTGCGGCCGCCGCAGCGACGGCCGGATCGTCCGGGTCCGCGCCGAGCGCAATGGAAGCCGCCCTCACGACATCGCCCTGCCCCAACGGCCGCAGCGCCAGCCGGCGGCACCGCGAACGGATGGTCGGCAGCAATCGCCCCGGCGCGTGGCTCACCAGCAGGAACAGCGACCGCGCCGGCGGCTCCTCCAGCATTTTCAAGAGCGCGTTGGAGCCCTCCGGATATTTGAGTTCATCGGCGCTGTCGACAATGCACACCCGCCACCCCCCCTCGCCGGCCGTGGAACCGAAAAAAGTCACCAGTCGCCGCACCTGGTCGACCGTGATGACCGTGCGCATTTTGCCGGTGTCGCCTGCCGTGCGCTCCAGCGCCAACAGGTCAGGATGGGCATTGACGGCGACGCGCCGCACCGTGCGGTGAGCGGGGTCGAGCGCCAGCGATGCCCCCTCCCTGCCCTCCCCCGGATGGGGAGGGGGCGCGTGCGACGGATCCGGATAGGCGAGCACGAACCGTGCGATACGGTAGGCGAGCGTCGCCTTGCCGATACCGGGTTCGCCGGTGATCAACCAGGCGTGAGGGACGCAGCCGGAGCGATAGGCCGCAAGGAACTCGCGCGCGGCGCCGTCATGGCCGAACAACACCGTAGTCTCCCGCGGCAGCGGTGCATCGCTTTTGTCTTCAGCAGCCCCCCGCGTCATCGCGCGATGTCTTCAACCGTCAGCGGCGCAGTTTCGGGATGCAGTCGCTTGCACACGATCTGCAGGATCTCGGCCGCAACGCGCTCCTGGGGCTCCTTCGCATCGATCAGGACGCAGCGCTGCTTCTCCTCGGAGGCGATGGCGCGAAATGCAGCATTGAGCGCCCGGTGGTAGGCGAGATCTTCAGTCTCAAACCTGTCGGTCGCGCCGTCGCCGCGCCGCGCATGCGCCCGCGCAAGGCCGATCTCCGCCGGCAGATCGAGAATGAACGTAAGGTCGGGCTTGGAGGCCCCCACGGTGAGCTTCTCCAGGCCCTTGATGAACGCCAGGTCGACCTTGCCGACGATACCCTGATAAGCCCGCGTGGAATCAAGAAAGCGGTCGCAGATCACCCATTGCCCTGCCTGCAGCGCCGGTCTGATGACCGTGTCCAGATGGTCGGCGCGCGCGGCCGCAAACAACAGGGCTTCCGCGTTGGGACCAAAGCGCTTGGCGGCGCCGGACAACAGCACGTGGCGAATGATCTCGGCGCCGAGCGAGCCGCCGGGCTCCCGGGTCAGCAGGACACCGATGCCCATGCCGCCCAGCCTCTTCTTCAGGAGCGCCGCCTGGGTTGACTTGCCGGCGCCTTCGCCGCCCTCGAATGTGATGAATTTCCCGGCCATCTCGTCCTGAGTTTTGTGGTGGGCGTGTCGCGTTGCAGCCCGGGTTGAGCGGTCAGTGAAACCAGGGAGGAGGTTGCCCCCGTGGAGGCCAAAGCCCGGATTTCGCTGCGCTCAATCCGGGATACAACTCACTACAAGCCCGAAAGCTTCTTCGGCGCAGCGCGGAACAGGCCGATCATCAGCTCGGAGGCCGCATCAAAGGCGCGCCGCGGAAGATCTCCCCGCTCGACATTCTCGGCGGCGAACAAGGGAACCTCCGCCACCACCCGCTCGCCCCGATACACATCCAGATTGCCGATGGGTTGGCCTTGCTTGACCGGCGCCGGCACCGGGCCCCAGTAGACGATCTTTGCCGTAAGGCGCTCGGGCGCATTTTTAGGGTTCAGCACGCTGATGGGCCCCTCGCCTATCAGCCCCACCGAGCCCGACGCGCCGCCGAACAGCTTGGCATAACCGACGATCTGTCCCGCAGCGAACAGCGGCTTCGGCTCGAAACTGCGATAACCGAATTCGATGAGTTTCTTGGCTTCGTCGGCGCGATCCTTCGCGGTTTTCAGTCCGTTGACGACAACGATCAGGCGCGTGCCGTTCTGCACGGTCGAGCCGACCAGGCCGTAGCCGCCATCCGAAGTGAAGCCCGTTTTCATGCCGTCAGCGCCGAGATTCATCGTCAGCAGCGGATTGCGGTTCTGCTGGCGGATTTTGTTCCAGGTGAATTCGCGTTCCCCGTAAATGCCGTAGTAGTCGGGATAAGTGCGTATGATATGGCGAGCGAGTCGTGCGAGGTCACGCACCGTCATCTTCTGCGCCGGATCAGGCAGGCCGGTCGAGTTGGTGAAGTAGGATCTCGTCAACCTAAGTTCGCGCGCGCGCTGGTTCATCATCGTGACAAACGCGGCCTCGCTGCCCGCAATGCCCTCGGCGAGCGTAATGCAGGCGTCGTTCCCGGACATCACGATCGCTCCCCGCAGCAGGTCCTCGACGCGAACCCGGCTATGAATCGGAGCGAACATGCTGGAGGTGTGCGATGGGGCCCCGCCGCGCCGCCAGGCGTCTTCGCTCACCATATACTCGTCGTCGATCTTGATGCGTCCTTGCCTGAGCTCGTTGAACACGACCTCCGTGGTCATCAGCTTGGCCATGCTCGATGGCGGCGTTGGCACGTCGGCGCCCTTCTCGAACAGTACGGTGCCGGTCTCGACATCAATGAGAATGGCGTAAGGTGCCGCGGTTTGAAAATCATCCTTTTTGGCGCCGACAAGTCCTATCGCGCCCGGCGCCGCTGCGGCAGAAGCCGCAAGACCGGCGAGCGCGAGCGCAACAAGGCCGCGTCGCACCAAAGCGCGCTTTGTGAAATGTGCGGGCACGGTCGAATCTCGGGTTCCAGCACGCGCCGCCAAAACCGGGCGCTTCACTGACCATTATTTTTCGTCTCGGGACGCGTATTTCAATAGCAAGCGCCCCGACGGGAAACAATCGCGGCCCACCTTACGAGGCCGTAATGTCATTCATTAGAGAGGCCAGATTGTGGGCCGGCGTAGGGGCGCCGGCGTAGGGCCGTAGGTTGGGCAAAGCCAACGGGGCCGGCCCGGCTCCGCGCGCCCACTGACCCTCGAAAGGCCGAGCGCTGGCGGGCTCGGCGCACCGAAGTCGGGCTTGCCCGGCTTCGATACTCAACAGCGCCGCTGAAACAGCGGATTCCGGTTGCGTCTTTGCCCACCCTGCCCTGCCCGGCGTCAAAACAAGCTGCCGGCGTTGGCTGCCCGCATCAAGGTCGGCAACGCGAGATCGCCATTCTGCCTGTCGGGTAACGCTGGCGCATAGGCCGAAACCGCGGGCCGGATCGGCGCCGCGACGTCGGCGGTCACAGATGTGTTATAATCGACGGCGGACGCTCGGAATACGCCCGAAGCGTCGTTTTCAGGCCGGGAGTCAGAAGCCTGCCCTTCGCCCAGCGAATAAGGCCGCTCGGACGGAAGGGGGACGTTGCGCACCCAGGGTTTCGTCGATGCAACCCGCACGAGGGACGGCGGCGGCGCCGGCTCGCCCTGGCGCAACGTGGCGATCAGCATGCTGTCATCGGACCCCTCAAGCGGCGCGGTGCCGACATATTCGACCCGCACAGGCGCAACGCCGCTCGTGTAGAAGCCGAGCAAGATGGCCGTCTTGACCGAGACGTCGATGACGCGATCGGGATGATAAGGACCGCGATCATTGACCCGCACGATGACGGAACGGTTGTTGGAGAGATTTGTCACCCGCACATAGCTCGGCATGGGCAGCGTCGCGTGCGCCGCCGACACGGAATTCATGTCGAAAATCTCGCCATTGGCGGTCTGCCGGCCGTGGAAATCCTCGCCATACCACGACGCCAGGCCCTCTGCCCGGTAGTGCGGATCTTCGGCCGGCACGTAGGTACGTCCGCCGATGGAATAGGGAGCGCCGACGCGGTAGACGCCGCCTCCCTTAGGAATAGGCTCTCCGAGCGCATACAAACGCGCGCTCGAAGATGCGCCGTAACGCGGATCGACAATGCCGATCTTATCAACGCCGGAGCAGCCCGCGAGCATGCACAAGGCGACCAGCGCATGTAATCCGGTCGTGAAATGACGTTCTTTCCCCAACCCCAACCACCCCGAATTGCCGAGGCGCGGCACAAGCCCGCCTTCAATCGCCCCCGAAGTTGTTTTCCGGGTTCCTCCCTGCCCTCCCCTGCGGGACAGGATGGGGAGAGGGCGGCCGCCGGAAAAAAACCTCGCCCGCCCGCCGCTCGCAGCGACAGACGGCGAGGCTAAGTTGGCTTTGTAAATAAAGCGAAAAGAAGACGCTAGCGGCGCTTTTAAGGATCCGCCGGTAATCTGGTCGGCTCGCCGCGGCGCAAACGGTCTTCGAACAGGCTCAAAAAAGCGGGTGGCTCTCGTGTTGATTGGCGCGGCGAGAAATCCGGGCTTGATCGTCCGTACTGGAGCTTTTCATCATCGAGGTCGGGCAGGGCTGATTCATAAGGCGCGACCTGTTGTCCCATTTTGCTTTGCGAATTTTTGGATGCAAGATTTTTTGCGGCACTCTAACATTAAAAAAAAATCTGGATGCGTTGGTCCGCATCTCCGCTCCCACCCCATGAGCCTCCCCAAGCGGACCAGCTCGGAGCCAGAAATAGCGTATCGATCAACTGACCACCCTGTCCTTGGGTGGTCGCTTGTTTTCTTACGCCCTTCGCCGGGCGCGCCGGTCAAGCACGCCAGCGGCGAGAACGAGCGCCACGGCCTGGATGGCCTCGAAGGCAAGTGGCGCCAACGCCGCTCCAGTTGCTTGTTTCTCGGGGCGAAGCCTCGGCAGCCCGCGAATAACCCCGCCGGCGGAAGAATGCCCGTCTGTCCTTATTGAAATCGTTACATAATTAGCTGTTTTCATTGGGGAGCCCAGAGGGCTACCGAAGCCGCCAGTTTGTTGTAGGCTGCCTTCAGCCCTGGAGCTAAGGGAGGCATTCATGAGATCCGCCGTTTGTGTGTCCACCGCTTTTTTTGCAGCAGCGCTGGCAAGCCCCGCGATCGCCCAGCTCGAAGACAAGCCGGTGCGTATGGAGAAAGCGCCGTTCCATATCCCGGTGTTCGAGAACGACTATCTCATCCTTCTGAATGTCAACATCCCGCCGGGACGCAACACCGGCTACCATATCCATTACGCCGATTCCGTTTCGGTGAACCTGATGCCGGCCTCGCAGACGAACCAGAATTACGGATCGAACGAGGTCAGCGCGCCTGGTACCGGGGGCGAAGGCGCGCCTGGCCGCGTGACCTTCACCAATGTCACCAAGAACGGTCCGCGCACCCACAAGGCCACCAATGTCGGCCCGACGCCGTTCCACAACATCTCGTTCATCTTCAAGAAGGCCGGGCCGGACGGGAACACGGTTTCAGACCGCACCGGCGTTTCCGGCTTTACCCAGATCATGGATAACGCGCGGGTGCGCGCCTGGCGGGTGATCCTGGAGCCTGGCCAATCGACCGGACAGATCACGCAAAGCGCGCCGGGCTTGCGCGTCTATGTGCACGGCGGCGTGCTGGCGGAAGTCGTTCCGGGCAATGCAGATCGCGGGATGGCCCCCTATGACGGCGACTTCATCTGGAAGGACGCGGGCGAAACGCGCAGCATCAAGAACACCGGCACGACCCGGCTCGAATTCATCGAATTCGAGCTCAAGTGACACGCTTGTGTCGCCCCGCGAGCGCGAGCCAAACTCTCGCGCGATGAGGGACGGATCCGATCAGTGAAAGACACGCCGCATGCGCGACGCAAAACGCGGCGACGCCGCGATAGATCTCGCGGAATCGGTAGAGTGTCATTTGCATCAAGTACAGGCCAAATGGCGATGAAGGCGGACAGGCGATCGGAAAGGCTGAGTGCAGACGTCCTCTCAGTCGTGAGGGACTCCGTTCGGGACGGAATATTTCCTGGCGCAGTTGCTGCGGTGATATCGAGCACTCATGAGATATATGTTCCATTCGGGCGTGAAACGTACGATCCAATTGCTCGGCCCATCTCAGAGGACTCCATCTTTGATGTTGCCTCGCTGACGAAAGTCTTAGCAACGGCTACGGCC
Source organism: Hyphomicrobiales bacterium (assembly GCA_021323775.1). Lineage (GTDB taxonomy): Bacteria > Pseudomonadota > Alphaproteobacteria > Rhizobiales > Xanthobacteraceae > JAJPKK01. The sequence goes on along the minus strand of JAJPKK010000040.1, from coordinate 18,292 downwards.
GTCATGCAATTGGTGGAGCGAAGGCGGCTCGCTCTGGATGACCGGGCTTTTAATTTTGTCCCGCAGCTGAGGCAAGCACCTAAGGACCAGATAACAATATTTCAATTGCTCGCACATACGGCCGGGTTCCCCGGCGGGGAGCCCCTTCCCCGATACCTCAAATCTCGCGACGAAATCTTGGAATCAATTTGTTCGATAAACCTTTTGTATCTACCAGGCACTGGCCGTATCTACGATGACTTGGGGTATATTCTTTTAGGCGTTATTGTAGAATCCGTAACGGGTCTCACGCTGGATAAATATTGTCAAAACGAAATCTTCGAACCACTGGGAATGAGCGAGACAATGTTCGTTCCCCCGAAGGCGCTGTTAGGACGCGTTGTTCCAACGGAGATTGATTCCGATCGGGGTGGATTGTTGCGCGGCATTGTTCATGATGAGCGCGCGTACCTGATGGGCGGCGTGGCTGGCCACGCCGGAATTTTCACGACGGCGCGTGATCTCGGCAAGTTTTCCAGATCAATGATAGGCCACGATAACGGCGCCCTGGCAAGGACATTGTCCGCCGCGAGCGTAAAGCTGATGTGGTCCCGTCAATGGCAGGACAGCGAAGGAGAATATGGATTAGGCTGGGATCGACTGCGGCCGAGCTACATGAACGGAATCGATGACAGCGATGCCGTCGGGCACACCGGCTTTACCGGCGTTTCCTTGGTGATATGCCCGAAACGCGGCCTGGCCATGATTCTGTTGTCAAATCGTGTTCACCCTGTGAGGTCTTCCACAAGCCTGATTGGTCATGCCAGGCGCAAATTTGTTGAAGCGGTGATGCGATATTGCTAGCGAAGCTTTTGCGTCAGCCCACGAGGACGCTGTTGCCGCCAAGGCCGCGTACCGGGAGGTCAGTTCTCAACGGGCGCGAGACACCACGACCCTATCGCCCTCGCCAATGCTGGCGCAAGGTTGCCCGTCCTCGTCGGGACGGCGTTCTTGGGTCGGGATAATCGAGCTTCGTGCTGTTCGCGAGCTATGCTTCACAGTGCCGTTCACCTGCGAAGGAGGGATTATGCGTACCTCTGTTTGCGCCATTGCTGCTGCGATCGGTCTAGCGCATCCGGCATTCGCGCAGGCCAACCGCACCGCCATGAAGTTCTGGAATGGCGTGCAAGTGACCTGCAACGCCACCGCCGCGAAAGCGCCAACGGAGCTCGGCCAGCGGATCGCGCAGACTGCGATCGACGAGTTCACCCGCTTCGGCGGCCATCAGATTGATTCCGACGGCCGTCTGTTCCACTTCGGCCTGACGGAGGCCGAGCACGAGGAGGACGACGGTGGCAACCCACGGGCACTACCGGGCCATTTCGGCTGGTGGCAGGTAATAAAATACTGGCGGGGGCTGTTCGGCGACGATCCCACGAGCAAGCTTGAGGTGCGCGGCTACCGCGATGCCTCGGTCTCGACGCAAGACGCCCAGGAGGCGGCGCAGCTACGGACCTCTGCCGCGCAGCTCCTGCGCCTGGCCGAGGGCGTGTCCGATCCGGATATGCGCGAAATCTTGCGTGAGACGGCTTTGCGCGCCGCCGTCGTCGATACCTCATGGTCAGCCGCCTTCATCAGCTACGTGATACGGCAGTCGGGCGTGGCGCCGAACGTGTTCCAGTTCGCCAACGCACATCGGGTCTATATCTACGACGCTTTCGCGGTAAGCGCGGCCGAGCAGCAAAACGAGGCCAGGGACGGAATCTATCGCGCGTGTCCGCTTACCACCAGACCTCGCGCGGGTGATTTGATCTGCCAACAGCGGGAGTCCGCGCTCGCTGACGCCACCGACGAGGCGGTGCGCGAGCGCATCCGGGCAGAGCTCGACGGCAGCGTCCAGGCGCGCTCGGTCCGGCGCACCCATTGCGAGGTCGTCGCGTATGTCGATAAGGCTGCGCGCAAGGTTTACACCATTGGCGGCAATGTCAATCAGGCTGTCACCGCCAGGAAGATGAACCTACGCCAGAACCTGACATTTTCGGCTTCGCAAAAGGGTAATTGCGGCGGCCCCAAGCATTGGAGCTTGCCCCCGCCCGCGGGCCACCCGCCGCATGCGCCGGGCCTTTCCAAGAATTGCTCCCTCAATGACAAGAAATGGTTCGTGCTGCTGCAGTTGAGGTGAGCCATAGCGCTCGCGCGGTGCGACCTTGCGGTTGGATCGGTATCCGACTGACGCAAATCGATTTTTGCCATGATTTCAGCCATAGTTTGCGCGATAAATCTGAAAGGGGCACGAAAGGGCAAGGGGCACAATTGTTTCCAGAACGCCAGTTCATCGTTGGTCCCAGGTCGGCCGTGTCGCTGATTGCCGGCGCTTTTTTTTTCGTCCTCTGCTCGGGAATGGACTCGCGGGCCGAAGGTTCACCCGGCGCCTGCGAGGATGCGGCCGAGCTTGCGTTCCTGGCCTCGCCAATCGAACCGTGGAAGGGCGCTCCGTTACGCGTCGTGTTCGCCGCGGAGAAACCCTTTGAGGGCGAGATCCGGCTGACTGCACCCGATGGAAGCACTGCCGCTCAAGCGCGAGAGCGCCACGGCGGACCGCCGTATTTCTGGTTGGCCGAGATCAAGTCGCCTGCTCCGGGGACTTGGCGTGCGACGCTCGTGCGCGCCCAGGCGCCAGCCGGGTGCAGCCCCGTCACGCGTGAAATCAGAGTGCGTCCCAATGCGCCGCCGCGGCCCGGCTCGATCGCGGGGAGCACCTGGCCCTTGCGCAATACCTGGAATCGGGCAACGGAAAACCTGTTCTCCGCCTGGATCGAGAAGCTTTTCGACGACCCTCTGGATGCAGAGCCGTCGTGGCCGGCGCTGCACCTGGTGCTGCGCGACCGGTCCCGCAATTTCCTGTTCAATCATTTGGGTCTTGGGGAAGACGAGATGAAAATCGTCCTTCGCCCCGACTGCGCCGACCTTCCGTACTTCCTGCGCGCATACTTCGCGTTCAAGATGGGGCTGCCATTCGGGTTCTCGAAGTGCTCTCGCGGCGGCGGAGGCAGGCCGCCGCATTGCCCGCAGTGGTTCAGCATTCAAAATGCTGAGGAGGCTCGTCCGCCGCCCCCGCCCCCCGTACCCGGAACTGCCCCGAATGAACTTGGGACAAGGGGCGCAGCTGCGCCGGCGACAGCGCCCCCACCTGCGCCAAAGCCGCTGGGCCTGGCGGCGTCGTTCGCCAATTTTATTGGAATTGTCTCCGACAGCGTCCACTCCGGTTCCGCGCGGACGGCGCTGAGCGACAACAGCACTGATTATTATCCCGTGCCGCTCAAGCAGGAGACGCTCCGCCCGGGAACCGTGTTTGCCGATCCCTACGGGCATATATTGATGATCGTGCGGCGGGTGCCGCAGTCGGACCGCGGGGCGGGCGTCATTCTCGCAGTCGACGGGCAGCCTGACGGGACGGTCGCGCGGAAGCGTTTTTGGCGCGGCAATTTCTTGTTCGCGCAGGACCCGGCTCTCGGAGGCCCGGGATTCAAGCGCTTCCGGCCGGTTGTGCTTGGGAAGAACGGCATGTTGCGACGGCTCACCAACGACGAAATTGCAAAAAATCCGCAATACGCCGATTTTTCGCTCGATCAGTCGCGGCTCGGGACTGAAGACTTTTACGATCGAATGGACGACGTGATATCGCCGGAGCCCCTCGATCCGGTGCGCGCGATGATGGAGGCGATCGCGTCGTTTGAAGAGCAAGTGAAGGCCCGCGTGACGTCCGTCGAAAACGGGCGGAAGTTCCAGAACAGCGGGCGCCGCGACGCGGACATGCCGGACGGGGCGTCGATCTTCGAGACCACCGGCGCGTGGGAGGATTTCGCCACGCCGGCGCGCGATTTGCGGCTGTTGATTGCGCTGGATGTGGTGCGCGGTTTCCCGGAGCGCGTCGCGCGGCGGCCTGAGCGGTACGCGATACCGAAGAATAAGAGCCTTGCGGAGGTGAAGGCCGAATTGGAGAGAGTGCTCGCATCGGAGCTCTCGGCGAGGAAGTTTTCCTATACGCGCAGCGATGGCTCCCCATGGACGCTCTCGCTCAGCGATGTGATTGATCGTGCGGCGGATCTTGAGATGGCGTACAACGTGAACGACTGCGTCGAACTGCGGTGGGGTGCGCCGGACAAGAGCGATGAGGCCTCGACGTGCAGGCGGCATGCGCCGCCGGCGCAGCGCGCGAAGATGACGAAGTACCGCGCGTGGTTCCACGAGCGGCGGCGGCCGCCCCGCGCCAGCGGTTAGTCCAGATTTTGATATGGTCGAATCGAAAACGTTGCCGCGCCGCTCTTCACCTCTCTCCGCAGGGCGGAGGTGAAGAGCCTCCCGGTCAACCTTACCGTAAAATGCTCCAGTCCATGCCACAGAGAAAGCAGCGGGGCCTCGGACGGGCCGCTCCCTGCTCTGTGCAAAACCGCGCCGGGCGATTGCGGTCGCGGCCTGCGCGGGGGGCGTCAGCGTCGCATCGCCCTTGCCGCCGCGGTCGACGCCTTACGGTTGCATTTCGGACCTGCTGAAGCATGATGAAGATATGACAAAAGTCCATTTGCTGCGGCGGCTGGGTTTCAAAGAGTCCTTCGCGATCGTGGTCGGGTCCATCATCGGAACCGGCATATTCCTGAAGACGGCGGTGATGGCTCAAGACGCGGGCCCTCCGCTCTATGTTTTGCTCGCGTGGCTGGTGGCCGGCGCGCTCTCGTTCATGGGGGCGCTGACATATGCTGAGCTGAGTTGCCTGTTTCCCGCGGCCGGAGGCGAATACGTCTTTTTGCGCGAGGCTTACGGCCCGCTCACCGGCTTTCTCTATGGATGGACGAGATTCTGGATCGCCTCGCCGGGTTCGATCGCCGCGTACGCGATCGGCTCCGTGACGTTTCTCGAAGGCTTTCTGCCGATGGCGAATCACCGGCTCGAGATGGCGATTGCCATCATAGCCTTCTTCACTGTGCTCAATTGCTTCTCCGTCCACTTCGGCGGAGGGGTGCAAGCCGCGATGACCGCGGTGAAGATTCTGATGATTTTCGGGCTGGCGGCGTCGATATTGGCGTTCGGAGCGGGCGCGAGCTGGCATCATCTCAGCGACGCCGCCTCATCAGCGGGATGGAAGAGCTGGTCCGGCTTCGGGTCGGCGGTTCTGGCGGCGCTTTGGGCTTTCGACGGATGGAACAATCTGCCGATGGCGGCGGGCGAAGTTCGCAACCCGGAGCGCGTCATTCCGCAATCGCTCGCATGGGGACTCCTGGCCGTGCTCTTTTTGTACACCGGCGCCAATCTCGCCTATTTTTACGCTTTGCCATTTGAGGAAGTCGTAAATTCGCACTCCACGCTTTATCCCGACGCATTGCCGGTCGCGACAAAGGCCGCCTCGCAAAGTTTCGGCGGCGCCGCGGTTGCGATACTTTCCCTCGCCTTCGTCTTTTCTGCGTTGGGCGCGATGAACGGAACGATCTTGACCGGCGCCCGCGTTCCCTACGCGATGGCCCGGGACGGCTTGATGTGGTCGTGGCTCGGCGAAGCGAACGCGCGGACGCACTCGCCTGTCGGGAGCACGGTCGTTCAAGGCTTGTGGGCATGCGTGCTCGCCGCGTCGGGCACCTTCGATCAACTCACGGATTCCATCGTGTTTGCGTCGTGGATCTTCTACGCGCTCAACACATTCAGTCTATTCTGTTTCCGTCGCAAACTTCCGGCGCCTGCCTATCGGACGCCCGCGTTCCCGTGGCCGCCTGTCATCTTCATCGCCTGCGCGCTCCTGCTGATCGTCAACACGCTTTGGACAACGCCGAGAGAAAGTTTGGCCGGATTAGGCCTCATCGCAGCGGGAATCCCGGCTTATTTCCTGTTCCGCAATTACCGTTCTCCGACCGGAGAGGAAATTGACGGATGAGGCCTCACCGACCACGATGAAGGAGCTGATCGAGCGCCCGCCGCCCCATACCGCATGTCGGCGGTCGGCGCCGTCTCGATCTACAGATGAGGCGAACCATGCTGACGACGAAGCGCAAGCCGGCCACGGTCGGCGAAATCCTGGTCGAGGAGTTCATGCAGCCCATGGGGCTGACGCAGGCCGCGTTGGCCGAGGCGATGGGCGTTCAGCGCAAGCACGTCAATGAGCTGTGCAACGACCGCAGCGCGGAGCCAAGATCAAGAAGAAGCTGGAGATCGATCCTTTGCACGCCGGCACCGTGCGGCTGATTTATCGACTTGCGCTTGAGGGCGACGGCACGTCCTGCTCTATGGGCGTCAAGAACATCGTCGCCTGTCTCAACCAACGCCGCATCTTCACCCGCGGCGGTGGGCGCTGGGGCATCGGCCGGGTGCACCGCATTTTAACGCGGACGACCTATGTCGGTCGTCACGACTTCAACAAGCGTGCCAAGGACAAGACGCTAAAACCCACCAGCGAGATCCTCACAGGCAATGTGCCGCCGCTGATCGAGCAGGCGACGTTCGATGCCCTGCAGGCGCATCTGCGCGCCCGCAATCCAAAGGTGACGCCGGCGCATGTCGTGAGCGGCCCGACCCTCCTTAGCGGCATCTGCTTTTGTGCCGACTGCGGCGGCGCGATGACGCTCAGGACCGGTAAGGGAGGGCGGCATCGCTACGACGCCTGCTCGATCAAGGCGCGGCAGGGCGAGACCGGCTGCAAGGGCCGGTCGATCCCGATGGACAAGCTCGACAATCTTGTTGCCGAGCACATTGCCGACCGGCTGCCCCAGCCGGGGCGGCTCAAAGTCCAGAGGTTCGCCAGGAAGGCGCGCGAGCGGATCAGGATCGACGGCGGCGGCTACCGCCGCGACCATCTCCGCGCGCTCGCCCAGCGCGTCGAGGTCGCAGATCGCGAGGTCCGCATCCTCAGGTCGAAGAGCAATCTGCTTCATACGCTCACCGCCGCGGCTGGCGCGAAGCCGGCTACACCCTGCGTTCGCAGTTCTGTTCTGAGTGGCGGAAGGGGTGGGATTCGAACCCACGAGGGAGCTTTACCCCCTGCCGGTTTTCAAGACCGGTGCCTTAAACCACTCGGCCACCCTTCCCTGCCCCCGTTCGAATCGCGAGCGCCCCGACATATAGCAAATGGCGCATGCGGGCGGGACAGTGTAGCGGCAACCGCGCGGCGATCAGCGGAAGTGCCGGCAACGGGCCGGGCGCTCCTTGAAGTCCTCACGACGACGGTTCCGCGCCGGAGGCGGCGGACGACGGGACCTGGTCCTGCAAAATCATTTTTTCGCACGCATCGCACGTGAAGACCTGCACTGCGGGCAGTCCGCACTGGCCCGGAAACGCCTCGAAGAGACGGAGCTCCTTCCCGCAAAACGGGCAGGCAAGCAAAGTTCCGTCGGACATGGACCACCAGCTTTCTTGTTGCGCTGCGGTAGATTTTGTTGACGCACTGCGATATGCAACAAAATTTATTGTTATTAAACACCCGTCTTCGCAACAGAGCCATGCTCTTCATGGGCCGTGCTTCTTTCAGGTCAAGTTTTTTTTGGCCCTGCCAACATGAAAGGGAGAACCTTCTCCGCCTGCGACATGAAAAAGGGATAGCCTTCTCTGCGGCCGCATCAGGGAGCGCGCGCCCGCAGCGGCGGCCAAAAGATCGCCCCCGGCCGCTTCTCCTTGATGCCCGACCTTATGCTCGACCTTCGCTTGGCTGATGCGAGCCAGCCAGACCAATTGAGGGTCTTGCACGCGCCCGGACCCAAAACGCGGAAATGAGCCGCAGCCGTGAGCATTGAGCCTCATTCAAGCCTGTGGAGAACTCAATGTTCACTCGTTGACCCGATTGTGCGAAGCACCAAACCGGCATACACAGGATGCCCCAGGCTCCTGGGGCGCGGCCCCTCGCCGAAATCAGCCGAAAAATTTTTGCCAGACTGGATCCGCCATGAGCACCGGAAGCGCCGCGTTCATTGTCGATCACGCCGGGCGATTTCCGACATTTTGCACCGTCGCGTTCCGCAACGAGCGACAGGCCGGATGGATCGACTTTTGGGCGGTCAAGCCGTCCGGCGACCCGGCCGTCGACTATGCGCGCGGCCGGCGCTACGCCGATGAGGCAATCCGGCATGTGCGGACGACCGGCCAGCCCGTCTTCATCGAATGCGTGCTGGTGTTCATGAGCATGAAGTTGCGTCACCGCGAGGCGGGCGAATTGGAACGAGGATTCATCGACCGCATCGTGAACGAATTTCCCCACGCCCTGGACGACGTCATCATTCGCCTTTCGCGTCATCGCCTCGGGCGGTTGAGTTGACGCGATCAACAAATCAATGCGCCCGCCCTTCCTCGCACCTTCCTCGCCTGGAAGACCGCGCTAGGATAGACAAAGGCGCATATCATGGGGGCGCTTAGTAGGGCGCGTTCCGATGAGATTGAATACATCTTCGCGGCGTCATGCCCATCCCCGGACTTGATCCGGGCATTGTCGCGGACGTCCACGGCTTTCTTGCGCGCCTTCGGGGAAAGACGCGGATCGCCAGGGCAAGCGAGAAAGACGCTGGCTACACCCATTTGCTGGCACACGCCGCCTTAAATGTGCAGATATGATCGGAACGCGCTCGAAGTTATGCGGTTCTTGCGCCTCTGAGGCTGCCGAAGCGTGCCCGCGCCGAGGACCTTGCCGCTGGACAACGTGAGCACGCTCCGACGGGCTTCAAAAACGGGGCACGCCCCCCGCATGCTCGGTGACCGTGACGCGCCTCCCGCTGACCCTTCCGGTCGCCCCACGCCGGCAAGCACGCGCGCCGCCCCGGCGAAGGGTCGACCGATGCAGTGCGTTCGGTTGGAAGCGGCGTGGCGCTTTATTGCCTGGATGATGTCGACCAGAGGTGCAGCATCATGGGGAGATTACGCTGATCGACTTCCTCGCCCTCTGGCCGGATTTTCCATAGCGCCTGCGCAAGCTCAATCATTTCTCCGTAAGTGAGGCTGCGCATGAGAGTGGCGATTTCATTCAAGCGGTTGCGCCCCAATTGCAAGCGATTGCGGCTCAATTCGTCTTCAGACCGGTGCAGGCTGAGTTCGCGTGAAATGTCCAGCGCCGCTTCCGAATAATCCTGATCGCGCAGCTCGTCGCTGTATGAACTTTCGCTCTCCGCGCCGCTTGTGTCGAATAAACGCATTTTTTTTGGACGATAATCGCCGGCGACCGGGCGCGTGTCGAGTTCGCGCGGCGTCGGCGCTCGTTTTGGAAATATCACATCGGCCATGTGGTCTCTCCTTCAACTTAGGTTGGGGCCGCAACTTCGAGCCTCCTCTCGCTTTTGTGCCTGCCTGCGCGTCGGCCCCGAGTAGCCAGGCAATTTGTTCGAAATTCCGCCGCTGCTCGATGTTCCCTCGCTGCCAAATGCCGTTTCACAATTTGATTCGATTTGTCAAATCTACCCTTTTCGCCTTATAGGCTCAAATCCGGACTGATCAACAGATCGCATGGCTGCCATTTTAGAGGAGCCGCCGGCGGCGCCTCCCTCACGCTCGTTCTGCTTGGCGGCGCGGAGAGCGGCGGGAATCAGGACCCCGCCTGCGCCCGCAAGGTGTAGGTCTTGGCCGCGCTCGTCCCGCGCACCAAGGCCTTCAGTCGCGGATGCCGAAGGAAGGCTTGAGAATATCATGGGCGCGGATGCATGCGCTTCTGGCGCAAGCGATCCCGCCAGCTCCGGCCGATCGCTCACCGAAGAATGCAGCGCCGCCGCGAAGGCGACGGCCGACATCACAGCGGCGCAAAATCTCGCGCTGCCTTGCGGCCAAAAGTTGTAACGCCTTATGCTCGTCGGCGCGAAATCAACCGTCCGGATCACGTAGCGGCTTTCAGACTCGAACAACGCACGATAGTGATCACTCCCCAGCAAGGTCATTATTGCGATACCGCCGGAAATGTAAAGCGCCTTTCCCTGGCAGGGTTAATCATTGGGTTAATCATTGCCGGACCAAAGTTACGCTTGAGGCGCCCCATCCTGCCCTACCCTCTTCCGCCAACCGCGAGGGACGGGGCCGCGGGCCTCGCGGCCGCCCCGTCTTCCAGCTCCTGCAGTTGCGCGAGGAGGGCGCCCGCGCGTCGTTCGACGGCCTGACGCGCTGATCCCAGGACATCGTGAGCGCCGCCGGGCATTGCGGCGACCTCGGCGGCGGCGGCGACGGCTTCTGCAATCGCGGATTTCGCCAACGCCCCGACCCGGTCGACGACCTGCTTGGGATTGAGGCCGCAATCGCGGGCAAAGCGCTGCCAGTCCTTCCCCTTGATGTCGTCGCCCCGGCTCTTGCCGGCGATCGTCTGCGCGAGGTTCTTCGTAACGTTGCCCCAGACTTCGCCGCACATGATGTCGTAAATGGGCGCGAGCGATGCGCCGTTGCCGCGGATCATGATCGAGTAGTTCTTGGCATGCGCATCGGTGTTGCAGCACAGGACATTGAGGACAACGAGGTCGAGCAGCCGGATAATCTCGGTCGCCGGCAGATGCCGCCGCGTTACGTCAAACATGTCCTTCAGGTTAGGCCCGCGAATACCGGTCTGATGAGCCTCATACTTGGCGGATGGCGGCAAACCGAGCGCCTGGCAGTAATCCTCCTGATGCAGACGGCGCCAACGGCCGCCCACATTGGTGCGGTCGTATCGCTTGACGAGCAGGAAGGTTCGCTTGCCGGCCCTGCCCGTGGTGACGTCCGGCGTCGGAATTTTCATCCGGCGCGCCAATGTCAGACAGAAAGCCTCATTTTGAACGCCTCCCGGCAGGCGCGGCGAGTCCGGCTTGAGGATGTGCGTCGAGGGCGAGCCGTTCATCGGAATGCAGATCCGGCCGCCTTCGTCCACTGCCACCGCGAGCTTCGATTGAGCGCCGGCGAGCGACATCGATACGCCTTCCTCGCCGGCCAGGAACGGTTTGTTCGGAAGGTCCTCCAGCACAGCCTCGAGCTCTTCAGGCGTCGCCAACGGCCGCCATTGAACCGAGGAGGTACGTCCCGGTTGCCCGATCGAGAGCGCGCCTGCCGTGTCGCCGCCGATCGCCGACAAGAGACCGATCACATCGCTGCGCGCCATGCCGAGAAGCTGGCCCAGCGTTCGCAGTTGCTCATTCTCTGGAAGGAGGTTTGCGGCCCACGGCAGGAAGATGTCGGGCCCGACCCGATCAGGCCGCAGCGGCATTGTTGTCGAGATCGGAAATGCGCCCCGCAGCCTGATCCAGCCTGCGTCATAGGTGAATCCGGGTCCGGCCTTGTCGACATCGATCGTGCCGACGAGGCGCTGCTCAAAGTATACCGGCAGGCCGGCCATCAGGCTCCTCCGCGGCGTCTGGCAGATCGGGCAGCTCCGGCGCCGCAGCGGTTGCGCACGGGTCGCGGCCGGCCAGAATGTCGGCCGGCGTGAAGCCCAGCGCTTCGGCGACAAGGAGGCTTCGGCCGAGCTGGCATGACGGCTTGCCGGCCTCAAGCTCGATCAAGAACCGGCGGCCGACTCCGGTCGCGAGCGCCACCTGATCCTGGCGGAGATTCAGGGCCTTCCGCCGGCCTCGGATCATCGATCCGAACGCCGATGCGGTCCCCGAGGCTCTTCGCTCAATCGAGTTTTCGTCGGTTTCCATGGGTCGCCGTGCGCGTGGCCGGGAGTATTTCATTGTAGGCGAGCGAAAGTTAAGCAAATGTTCCCGGCGAGGAACATTCGGCGGTTGCGGGTGGCTTTGAGGGCAAAAAGTACCCGAGCGGGAACATTAGAGCAGAAAACGGGACCAGAAATCAAGACAAGGGGAAGCGCTCGATGACAGGACTACGGAAGCTGGCGAGCACCGTCGCGGTTGCACTGGCGTCGGCCGGCCTTGGATTTTTCATGGGCCGCAGTCCGCCGACGCCGGCCGCCGCCAAGGAACCGCGATTTCCGCAATTGACCATGGCGCAGCTCACCGACGCGCAGCGCCCGCTCGGCGAAGCCGTCATGAAGATTTCGAGCGTGGGCATCGCCGGTCCCTATAATCCCATGCTGCGCAGTCCCGTGTTCGGACAGCGCATGTTCGATCTGTTGGATTATCTGCGCTGGCATTCCTCGCTGCCGCCGCGGCTCAACGAGTTTGCGATCCTGATCACCGGGCGGTTGTGGCGTTCGCAGGTCGAATGGTATGCTCACGGCCCTCTCGCCCTGAAGGCGGGCCTGTCGCCGGCGATCATCGCCGATCTCAAGGCCAACAGGCGGCCGGCAGCGATGCAGGCGGACGAGGCCGCGGTCTATGATTTCGTCATGGAGCTCTCGACAAAGCACGCGGTTTCAGACGAAACATTCGCCCGCGCCAAAATGCTCCTTGGCGAGCAGAAGATCGTGGACTTGACTGCCGTGACCGGCGCCTATGTGACCGTCGCCATGTTGCTCGCCATGGCGGAGGAAGGCGTGCCGCCCGGCAAGGAAGCGCCCTTCGGACCGGGCGATCCTTAAAGTAAGGAGCCGCGCGAGCGCTACCTCTCCCTGCCATCGCTGCATGCGGGGGATGGCAGGGAGAGGTGGGCGCGCCTGGGAGGAAATAATGGCGTCAGTGGCGATCCGCGGCGTCCGCAAGGCGTTCGGGTCCTCTTACGTGATCCACGATGTCAGCGTGGACATCGCCGATGGCGAATTCGTTGTTCTGGTCGGCCCTTCAGGCTGCGGCAAGTCCACGCTGCTGCGGATGATCGCGGGGTTGGAGCATATCACCGGCGGCGAAATCCGCATTGGTGATCGCGTCGTCAACAATCTGCCGCCCAAAGAGCGCGACACCGCGATGGTGTTCCAGAACTACGCGCTTTATCCGCATATGACCGTCGCGGCGAATATGGGCTTCTCCATGCGCCTGCGCGGCGCCGGGACCGCCGAAATCGCCGACCGGGTCAGCAAGGCCGCGGATATTCTCGGCCTCAAGCCCTATCTCGACCGCTATCCGCGCCAGCTTTCCGGCGGCCAGCGCCAGCGCGTCGCCATGGGCCGGGCGATCGTGCGCGACCCGAAGGTGTTCCTGTTCGACGAGCCGCTGTCGAATCTCGACGCCCAACTGCGGGTGCAGATGCGCACCGAGATCAAGGCGCTGCACCAGCGGCTCAAGACGACCACGATCTACGTCACCCACGATCAGATCGAAGCCATGACCATGGCGGACAAGATCGTGGTCATGCATGACGGCCGGGTCGAGCAGATCGGCGCGCCGCTCGACCTCTATGACCGGCCCGGCAATCTTTTCGTCGCCGGCTTCATCGGCTCGCCGGCCATGAACTTCTTTCCGGGAACGATCCGCCTGCCCCCACACCCCCTCCCCAACTCTCCCCCGCAAGCGGGGGAGGGAAGGGCGGGGGAAGCCGGGGAGGGTAGGGAGGGGGCGTTCGACGGCCCGGGCGGCGTGCGCCTGCCCCTGTGTCCGCCGGAACGGCGGACGCCGGAATGGTCCGACGGCAGGCCCGCTGTCTATGGCGTGCGTCCCGAGCACTTTATGCTCGCGGACGACGGCATCGATGCGGAGGTCCAGGTGGTCGAACCGACCGGCTCGGAAACCCAGCTTGTCGCGAGGCTCGGCGGCCAGGATGTGCTTGCCGTGTTCCGCGAGCGCTATGCGTTCAAACCAGGCGACCGCGTGCGCCTCAAGCCCAGCGCGGGCCTCGTTCACCTGTTCGACAAGACGTCCGGCAAGCGGCTCAACGGGTAGATTCCCTCCCCCGCTTGCGGGGGAGGGCCAGGGAGTGGGTAGTTCACAGACTCGCGGCAACACCCCCCTCCCCGACCCTCCCCCGCAAGCGGGCCAGGGAGAAGGACATGGATAACTGGAGGAAACCGATGATCACCGATTTGACCCGACGCGCCCTCGTGAAGGGCGCAACCGCAACTGCGGCGGCCGGCGCGCTTGCCGGGCCGGCGCTTCTCGCATGGGCCAAGGCTTGGGCGCAGAGCGCGCCATGGAAGCCTGAGAAGAACGCGCAGCTCGCAATGCTGCGGTGGAAATATTTCGTGCAGGCGGAAGACGACGCGTTCGTGGCGCTGCTCGACGCCTTCACCAAGGCGACCGGCGTCAAGGTCATCGTCACGCGGGAGTCCTATGAGGATGTGACGCCGAAGGCTTCCGTGGCGGCCAATACGGGCGCGGGGCCGGACCTGTTCTGGGGCCTTTACTCGCTGCCGCATCTGTTTCCGCAGAAATGCATCGACGTCACCGACGTTGCCGATTATCTCGGCAAGAAATACGGCCCCTGGGCGCCGTCTGCCGTCACTTATGGCAAGAGCGGAAACAAGTGGATCGACATTCCGGTCTGCTACACCGGCAGCCTGATCAACTACCGGATTTCGACCCTGAAGAAGGCCGGGTTCTCCAAATTCCCGGCCACCACCGATGAATTTCTCGAATACGCCAAGGCGACCAAGGCAAACGGCACGCCTGGCGGCCTGGCGCTCGGCCATGCATCCGGCGATGCGAATACCTGGGTCTATTGGTGCCTGTGGGCGTTCGGCGGCAACATGGTCGACAAGAACGACAAGGTCATCCTCAACTCGCCCGAGACTGAAAAGGCGCTCACCTGGGCGAAGCAGCTTTACGACAACATGATCCCCGGCGTCGCCTCATGGAATGATGCATCCAACAACAAGGCGTTTCTGGCCGGCGAGATTCACTGGACCAACAACGGAATCTCGATCTATGCGGCGGCGCGGCACGATCCCACCAAGACCGACATCGCCGACGACATGGATCACGCCTATTTCCCGATCGGCCCGGTGGGCAAGCCGACCGAGCTGCACCTGATGTTTCCGCTGCTTGCCATGACGCACACGAAATATCCGCAGGCCTGCAAGGCGCTGATGGCTTTCATGCTGGAGGCGAACCAGTTCAATCCGTGGATCGAGGCGGCGGCCGGCTACCTGACGCCGGGCCTTGCCGCGTATGACGCCAATCCGGTGTGGACCTCGGACCCCAAGCGCACGCCCTACCGCGACGTCGCCAAGCGCTCGCTGACCGTGGGAGGATTGGGCTCGGTCGGCGAGAAAGCCGCGAGCGCGGTTTCGGATTTCGTGCTTGTCGACATGTTCGCGAGCTATTGCACCGGCCGCGAGGAGGCCAAGAACGCGATCAAGATCGCCGAGCGGCAATTGCAGCGGATCTATCGGTAAGGGATGCACTCGAGAAGGGCGCGTTAGCTTGCGCCGTAATGGCGCGGCGGACTCCTCCCCTCCCCTTGTGGGGAGGGGTCGGCGGTGGGGGTCGGGAGATGCGGCGCTTCGGCGCCCCGCCGGCATGCCCCCCACCCCATCCCTCCCCCACAAGGGGCGAGAAAGTCGCAAATCGCTCGGACCCCGCGGAAGCTCACAGGCGTACGATGGGTTGAGCAACGAAACCCGTGTTGGGCACAATGAAGTCCCGGCAAACGGACGGAACGCATGACCGACATCGCCCTCAAGGCGCCAGGCGTACCCCCTCCCTCCCCTCCCCCGCTTGCGGCGGAGCGCGGGAAGAGGATCAGCGCATGGACGAGGCTTACGGCAAACCGCAACTGGCTCGGGCTGTGGTTCATGCTGCCGGCGGCTGCGTTCCTGATCCTGTTTCTCGCCTACCCGCTCGCGCTCGGCATCTGGATCTCGTTCACCGACGCGCGCATCGGCCAGAGCGGCGCGTTCATCGGACTTGAAAACTACGAATGGCTTTCCGACGACTCGGTGTTCTGGCTCTCGGTTTTCAACACGCTGCTCTATACGGCGGTCGCGAGCGTCGTCAAATTCGCAATCGGGCTCTATCTCGCGCTGCTCCTGAACGAGAATATGCCGTTCAAGGCCCTGCTGCGGGCGATCGTGCTGATCCCTTTCATTGTGCCGACGGTGCTCTCCGCGATCGCGTTCTGGTGGCTGTTCGACGCCCAGTTCTCCATCATTTCGTGGTCGCTGCGCCACCTCGGGCTGATTTCCGGCAACATCGACTTTCTCGGCGACCCCTGGAACGCGCGCTGGTCGGTGATCTTCGCCAATATCTGGCGCGGCATTCCGTTCGTGGCGATCACGCTCTTGGCCGGCCTGCAGACGGTGCCGCCGTCGCTCTTCGAGGCCGCCACCATCGACGGCGCCAGCCGGTGGCAGATTTTCCGCCACGTCACCTATCCGCTGCTCACCCCGATCATCGCGGTGGTGATGACCTTCTCGGTGCTGTTCACCTTCACCGATTTCCAGCTCATCTGGGTGCTCACCAAGGGCGGCCCCGTCAACGCGACGCAGCTCATGGCGACCTTGTCCTATCAGCGCGCCATCATCGCCGGCCATCTCGGCGAAGGGGCGGCGATCTCCTCGGCGATGATTCCGTTTCTGCTCGGCGCCATCCTGATCTCGTGGTTCGGCCTGCAGCGGCGCAAATGGCAACAGGGCGAGAGCAATGACTGAGCTTGCCGCCGATCCGAATCTCGGCCCCGCAAAGCTCGCGGCGGCCGATCACGCCGAGGGCATGAGCTATCTTCAGACCGTGCCGCGGCGGCTGGTGACGCTCTATCTGCCGCTCGGCATCATCCTCGTCGTGCTGCTGTTCCCGTTCTACTGGATGGCGCTCACCGCCATCAAGCCGGACGAGCAATTGCTCGACCTCGATACCTACAATCCGTTCTGGACCACCGCGCCGACCCTCAAGCACATCGCCGCGCTCTTGTTTGAGAGCCCGTATCCCCACTGGCTGTGGAACACCATGCTGGTCGCCGTTGTCGCGACCACGCTGTCGATCATCGCGAGCGTGCTTGCCGCCTACGCCATCGTGCGGCTGCGTTTCCGCGGCGCCACCTGGGTGGGCGGCGCGATCTTCCTCGCCTACCTGGTGCCGCCGTCGATCCTGTTCATCCCGCTGTCGTCGGTCGTGTTTCAATACGGGCTGTTCGATACGCCGTTCGCCCTCGTCCTCACCTACCCGACGATCCTGATCCCGTTCTCCACCTGGCTGCTGATGGGCTATTTCAAGGCGATCCCGTTTGAGCTGGAGGAATGCGCCCTGATCGACGGCGCCAGCCGCTGGCAAATCCTGACAAAGATCATCGTGCCGCTCGCGGTGCCCGGGCTGATCTCCGCCTTCATCTTCTGCTTTACGCTGTGCTGGAACGAGTTCATCTATGCGCTGACGTTCATTTCCTCGACCCAGAACAAGACCGTGCCGGTCGCGATCGTCAACGAGTTCGTCGACGGCGATATCTACCGCTGGGGCTCGCTGATGGCGGGGGCCCTGTGCGGGTCGCTGCCGCTCGTCGTGCTCTACGCCTTCTTTGTCGAGCACTACGTCGCGGCGATGACGGGCGCCGTGAAGGAGTAGGTAGCCCGTCGCCTCCCCGGGCAAAGCCGCCGCCTCCGCCGAGTCGGGCGCGGGTTGAAGGGGCGGCCTTTGGCGAACAACCTGCGGTAAGCGGCGATTGCAATTGCCGCACCCCAGATCGGACATTTAGCCCTTTCCCGCAGCGGCCGACTCAGCCTACACGGCTGCGCATCTCTTCGCTGCGGGTTAGGAACTTTACGCGATCGCGGCTTGTTGGCTATAGTCAACCGCAAGCCGCGACAGTCGAGGCGGAGCACTATGGGCACAGAGCTCGAAGAACTCGTCGAACGTGCGCGTAAAATCCAGGTGACGCCGCAGCAATTGCGCGAGCACCGACGCAGCTTCGTTTATGGGAATACCCACATTGAGAACGAGCGCATCACGCGCGAAATGGTGGCCGAGATTGATCGCAAGATCGAGCAGGAGTCCAAGTAGGCTTGTCTGGCGATCGGCATAGCGTTGCGGCCGCGCCGCTCATCAT
The DNA here is from genome assembly GCA_021323775.1 of Hyphomicrobiales bacterium. Classification (GTDB taxonomy): domain Bacteria; phylum Pseudomonadota; class Alphaproteobacteria; order Rhizobiales; family Xanthobacteraceae; genus JAJPKK01. Next base: position 535 of record JAJPKK010000040.1, on the reverse strand, counting down.
CACAGATCCAGAAGAAATTGCGCGCAAGGAAGCCGAGAATGGCATCCGCCAGTTCAACAGCGCGGTGGAGATCATTCGATCGTTCGTGAGAGACCCAGAGCGTCCGTTTAAGCTCCGATCTTCAATGATCCTCCAACTGCATCACGCTGCTTTGGAAGGACTGCATCCACTTGCAGGTACGTACCGTAACACCGCTGTAACGATTGGGGGCAGCGGGCACACTCCGCCTCATTCTGCGTTCGTCGCCGAAGAAGTTGAACATCTCTGCAATTACGTGAACGACAATTGGAGCAAGTCGTCAGCGCTACATCTCGCGGCTTATGTGCTTTGGAAGCTGAACTGGATTCACCCATTTTCGGATGGCAATGGCCGCACGGCGCGGATGGTGTCGAATGTTGTCCTGAATGTGAAGCTCGACAGCTTGCTTCCACAGGGCAGCGAGGTCAGGTTAACGCATTTTTCTCATTGACGGTACGAAAGGTTCTGGTCAGCCGCATGCTGGACTGATTCTCTGCGACCCAACCGATTCGGGAGG
>JAJPKK010000290.1 GCA_021323775.1 Hyphomicrobiales bacterium | reverse complement strand
CCATCGGCGTCCCAGGGGTTCTTGGCTTTGCCGCCGGCCTTGATCCAGTCCTTCGCGGTCTTGATGAGATCGTCCGGCGGCGCCACGGCGTCGATGAGTTTCATCGCCTTGGCGCGCTCGACGCGAAGCTGATCGCCTTTGAGGAGAAATTGGAGCGCATCGGCCGGGGGCAGCATGCGCGAAATGCGGATGGTCCCGCCGGCGCCCGGAAACAGCCCGACCTTGACTTCCGGCAGGCCGAGGCGTGTTTTCGGGTTCTGCGCCGCGACCCGGTAGTGGCAGGCGAGCGCAAGCTCGAAGCCGCCGCCGACCGCGGTGCCGTTGAGGGCCGCGACCCACGGCTTCCCGCAGGTCTCTATGCGCCGGTAGAGCAGCGACAGCTTGCGGCTCTCCTCGAAGAGACGCACCGCCGCCTGCTCTTCGCCCTGCTCTTTGGCGAGCGCCGCAAATGTGCGGCCGAGCGACTCCAGCAGGGTGAGGTCGGCGCCGGCGCAGAACGTGTCTTTGGCCGAGGTGATCACCACGCCTTTGACGGCGGCGTCGGCGGCAAGCCGTTCGACGATTGCCGACAACTCCTCGATGCCTTGGACCGTGATCACGTTCATGGACCGGCCGGGCACATTCCAGCGAAGAAGCGCGATGCCGTCGCCGTCGATGGCGAGGTCGAAATTCGTGTAGGTCATGGATTTCTCCTCGCCCTAAACGCGCTCGACGATGGTGGCAGTGCCCATGCCGATCCCGATACAGAGGGTCACGAGGGCCGTGGCGGCATTGCGGCGCTCCATTTCATCGATCGCAGTGCCAAGAATCATGGCGCCGGTGGCGCCGAGGGGATGGCCCATCGCGATGGCGCCGCCATTGACGTTGATCTTCGTGCTGTCGAGATCGAAAAACTGCATGAACCGCAGCACCACCGAGGCGAACGCCTCATTGACCTCGATCAAGTCGATATCGCTGAGCGACATGCCGGCCTTGCGGAGAACCTTTTTGGTCACGTCGAGAGGCCCCGTCAGCATGATGGCAGGCTCGGAGCCGATATTGGCGAACGCCTTGATGCGCGCCCGCGGCTTGAGGCCGGCGCGGCGGCCCGCCTCCGCGTTGCCGATCAGCACCGCCGCAGCGCCGTCGACGATGCCGGACGAATTGCCGGCGTGATGCACATGGTTGATGGCCTCGATTTCCGGATGGGCCTGGACTGCAACCGCATCGAACCCGGCAAATTCGCCCATCTGGGCAAACGAGGGGTTAAGCTGCGCCAGCGACTGCATCGTGGTCTGCGGCCGCATATGCTCGTCCTTGGCGAGAATGGTGATCCCGTTCGGGTCCTTGACCGGGATGACCGATTTGGCGAAGCGCCCTTCATCCCATGCGGCTGCGGCGCGCTGCTGGCTCTGCACCGCGTAGGCGTCGACATCGTCGCGTGAAAAACCGTACTTTGTGGCGATCAGGTCGGCCGAGATGCCCTGCGGCAGGAAGTAGGATTTAAGCGCGATCATGGGATCGACCGGCCACGCGCCTCCGGAGGCGCCGATGCCGACCCGGCTCATGGATTCAACGCCGCCGCCGATCGTCATGTCGTGCTGACCGGAGATCACTTCGGCGGCTGCGAAGTTCACGGCGTCGAGCCCCGACGCGCAGAAGCGGTTGATCTGCACTCCCGGCACGCCATTGCCGTAACCCGCGCAAATAGCCGCGACCCGCGCGATGTCGCCGCCGGCTTCGCCCACCGGATCGACGCAGCCCATCACGACGTCATCCACCATGGCAGGATCGAGCGAATTGCGATCCTTCAACGCGGCGAGCGTCTGCGCGGCGAGATTGAGCGCCGTCACTTCGTGCAGCGCGCCGTCGACCTTGCCGCGTCCGCGCGGCGTACGGACGTGATCGTAGATGAACGCGTCGGTCATGGAGGGGCCTCTTGGCTATCGGGCAGGGAGCTTGTCCGCTATAGGTAGGATGGGTTGAGCGGTTGCGAAACCCACCCTGCACCGACCCCAGTTAAAACGCCTCTGCCGGCAACTCCATCAGAGATGCGGCGCCGCTCTGGATGCGGGCGAGATGCGCGGCGGTCTCGGGCAGCATGCGCTCCATGAAGAAGCGCGCCGTGACGAGCTTCGCGTTCATGCGCCCCGACTTGTCGTCCGCGACCCTGCGTTGCGCCGCGGCGGCGATCCGGCACCACATATAGCCAAGCACGACAAGACCAAAAAGGTGCATATAGTCGGTCGCTCCGGCGCCCGCATTGTCGGGCTTGGCCATGGCGTTCTGCGCGAACCACAAGGTCGCCTGCTGGAGATGCCCGAGCGCTTTTCCGAGCGGCTCGACCAGCGGCTTCATGGCGGCATCGGCAGCCTGCTCCTTGATGTAGGCTTGCATCTCGCCGAACAGCGCCATGACGGCGCGCCCGCCGTCCTTGCCGAGCTTGCGTCCAACCAGATCGAGCGCCTGAATGCCGTTCGCGCCTTCGTAGATCATCGGAATGCGGGCATCGCGCACGAACTGCTCCATGCCCCATTCGGCAATGTAACCGTGGCCGCCGAACACCTGCTGCGCCATTACGGCATTGGCAAAGCCGAGATCCGTCAGCACGCCCTTGATGACCGGGGTCAGCAGGCCGAGCCGGTCGTCGGCGCTCTCGCGGTCCTTTGCGTTGTCGGAACGATGCGCCACGTCGCTGTTAAGCGCGGTCCACAGGATGAGCGCGCGCGCAGCTTCGTTGAAGGCCCGGATCGTCATCAGGATTCGCCGCACGTCCGGATGCACGATAATGGGATCGGCTGGCTTGTCGGCGAATTTGGCGCCCGTGATGGCGCGGCCCTGGAGCCGGTCCTTGGCGTATTGCGCCGCGTTCTGGTAGGCGACTTCCGACAGCGCGAGCCCTTGCACGCCGACGCCAAGCCGCGCCTCGTTCATCATGACGAACATCGCCTGCAGGCCGTGGTTTTCCTCCGCCACCAGCCAGCCGGTGGCGCCGTCATAGTTCATCACGCAGGTGGCGTTGCCGTGGATGCCCATCTTCTCCTCGATCGAGCCGCACGACACCGCATTGCGCGCGCCGAGCGTCCCGTCCGGGTCCGGCATCACCTTCGGCACCACGAATAACGACAGACCGCGGGTCCCCTCCGGCGCTCCTTCGATGCGCGCCAGCACCAGATGCACAATGTTCTCCGCGAGATCATGCTCACCGGCGGAGATGAAGATTTTGGCGCCGGTGATCTTGTAGCTGCCGTCGGGCTGCCGCACCGCCTTGGTGCGGATAAGCCCCAAATCGGTGCCGCATTGCGGTTCGGTCAGGTTCATGGTGCCGGTCCAGTCGCCGGCCACCATTTTCGGGATGTAGAGCGATTTCTGTTCCGCCGTGCCGTGCCTCAGCAGCGCCGCGATGGCGCCCTGAGTGAGGCCCGGATACATGGCGAAAGCCATGTTGGCGGAAGCCATGAATTCGTTGACGGTCTGGGTCAGGGCGGTCGGCAGGCCGAGGCCGCCGTACTCCTGCGGCACCGAAATCCCGATCCAGCCGCCGTCAACGACCTGCCGGTAGGCCTGTTTGAACCCCTCCGGCGTCGTCACGCTGCCGTCGTCGCTGCGCCGGCACCCCTGCCGATCGCCGACCCGGTTGAGCGGAGCAAGAACGCCTTCGCAGAATCTGCCAGCCTCGCCCAGGATCGCCTCCACGACATCGGCCGAAGCGTCCGCGAACCCGGGCAGATTGGCAAAGCGCTCGATATGAAAGACGTCATTGAGCAGGAACAGAACGTCTTCGACCGGCGCTTTGTAAACTGGCATCGATCTCTCCTTCCGACGGTCCCGGAGTATGCGAGCGCCTGTAGCCTGCCGCCCGGATTGCGCAGCGAAATCCGGGAGCCCTTTTGTGAGGCGCTGCCGTCCCGGGGTTCGCTTCGGCTCAACCCAGGCTACCGGTTCTTTCCAGCGACCGAGTAGATGTAGCCGCGGTTGAGCGCCAGCGAAACCCGGAAGTCGCGTTGTTTCGTTGGCAGGCCGGCGCCGATTGAATCCCGGCTGCGTCCGTCCGGAGCCCGACATTCGCGAGTCAATTCGCGGCCGAGCCGTTGATCGCCGCCTGCTTCTCCCGGCGGCGCTGGACCGAGGAGGGAATTCGCATGGCCTCGCGGTATTTGGCGACGGTGCGGCGCGCAATATTGATGCCGGCGCGGCGCAAGTGCTCAACGATCGCGTCGTCCGACATGATCGCCTGCGGCGTTTCCGCATCGACAAGCTGCTTGATGCGATAGCGCACGGCTTCCGCCGAATGGGCCTCGCCGCCGTCTGCGGACGCGATCGCAGAGGTGAAAAAAAACTTCATTTCGAAAGTGCCACGCGCAGCAGCCATATATTTATTGGCGGTGACGCGCGACACCGTCGATTCATGCATCCCGATTGCATCCGCCACGGTCTTGAGATTGAGCGGCCGCAGATATTGCACGCCGCTTGCGAAGAAAGCCTCCTGCTGCCGCACGATTTCGCTTGCCACTTTGAGGATCGTCTTGGCGCGCTGATCGAGCGCGCGCACGAGCCAGGTTGCCGTCTGCAGGCACTCGGCGAGGTAGGATTTTTCGGCGTCGTTCTTGGCCGTCTTTGACACCTTCGCATAGTAGGTCTGGTTAACCAGAACCTTCGGCAGGGTGTCGTGGTTGAGCTCGACCGTCCAGCCGCCATCGGCGCTTTTCCGGACGAATACGTCGGGCACAATCGGCTGAACCAGGACCGAGCTGAAGGCAAGCCCCGGCTTTGGATTGAGGCTTTTGATCTCGCCGATCATCTCCGCGAGATCTTCTTCATCGACGCCACAGATCTTGCGCAGGGCGGAAGAGTCCCGTTTGGCGACCAGCTCCAGGTGGCCGAGCAGCGCTTCCATGGCGGGGTCGAGCCGGTTCAGCTCGCGGAGCTGAATCGCCAGGCATTCGGCAAGGTTGCGCGCGCACACCCCGGGCGGATCGAATTCCTGCAATCGGGCCAGCACCGACTCTATCTGGGCCGGTGAAGCGCCGAGCCTTTCGGCAGCGTCAGCCAGGTCGCCAGGAAGGTAGCCGGCATCGTCCACGAGATCGACCAGATACCGCGCAACCATCCGTTCGATTGGATCCGTGAAGGTCAACGAAACCTGCTCGGCAAGATGTCCGGCCAGCGTTGTCTCAGCGGTCGCAAAGGCTTCCAGATTGTATTCGCGGTCGTTGCGGCCGCCCGCGCCGGTCGCGGCCCAGTCCGAATACGCGCCAAGCGGGGACTCCGCCGCCCGCGCTGGTCCTGAGGCGGCGTCATCGGGAAAAACGTTGTTAAGGTCGGTGTCGAGTCGCGCCTCAATCGCTTGGCGGCTCTCCAGCCGATTATCCATCCAATCGGCGCCGGCGGGCTCTTCCTCCGGAGGCGAGGACGCATCGGCATTCGCTTCAACGTCGTCGCGACCCTGCTCCTCGTCGGCCGGCCGCTCCAGCAGCGGATTGCGTTCCAATTCGCCCTCCACGTAAGCGGCAAGGTCGAGATGGGATAACTGCAGCAGCTTGATGGCCTGCATCAGCTGTGGCGTCATCACCAGAGCTTGGGTCTGGCGGAGCAGAAGTTTTTGCGCGAGCGCCATTGACGATGCGTGAGTTGGTCCGGTTCTTGCTTATCTGGATTTCGAAAAGCTGTCTACCCGACCATCGGCTTGATGCTGCTGCGTCATAAGATTTCGAGAACGTCATTCCGGGGCGCGTGCGCAACGCGAGCCCGGAATCCATACCTGAGCGCCGCGGTTATGGGCTCCGGGCTCGCCGCTTCGCGGCGACCCGGCACGACTTCTGACGCCGTAGGATTAAGTTGAGCGGTCTAGCGACATCGATCGGATCACGTCGGGTGGGCAGAGCGAGGCGAAGCGTACCTGCCAACCAGGAGGTGGACACGGCGCGCACCCTTCGACCGCTCAGGAGCGCGCCCTTTGGCCACCCTACAGCGCGCACCCATGGCCGCTACATGCGGAACTCTTCACCCAGGTACAGGCGGCGGACATCGGGGTTGTTGACGATGTCGTCAGGCTTGCCCTCCATGAGGACCTCGCCCGAGTAGATGATGTAGGCGCGATCGGTGAGGCCGAGCGTCTCGCGTACGTTGTGGTCGGTAATCAGCACTCCGATGCCGCGCTGGGTCAGATGCCGGACCAGCGCCTGTATGTCCCCGACGGCAATGGGATCGATGCCGGCGAAGGGCTCGTCGAGCAGCATGTAATTCGGCCGCGTCGCAAGCGCGCGGGCAATCTCCACGCGCCTGCGTTCGCCTCCCGACAGCGCGATCGTCGGGGTTTTGCGCAGGCGGGCGATATTGAACTCCTCCAGCAGGCTATCGAGCTCCGCTTCGCGCCGGCGCTTGCTGGGCTCGATCATTTCGAGCACGGCACGGATGTTCTCTTCCACATTCAATCCGCGGAAAATAGAGGCCTCCTGCGGCAAGTAGCCGATACCGAGGCGCGCACGCTGGTACATGGGCAGCGCGGTGACATCATAGCCGTCGAGATGGATGCGGCCGCGATCGGCCTTGATGAGGCCGGTGATCATGTAGAACACGGTGGTCTTTCCGGCGCCGTTGGGACCGAGCAGACCGACCGCCTCACCGCGGCGCACATAAAGGCTGACCCCGCGCACGACCTTGCGACGCGAAAAGCTTTTTTCGACACCGTGCACCGCAAGATAGTCGCGCGGCGGTTGGCGATGTTCGCCGCCGATCGGCGCGCGTCTGTCTTGGGCTGAGCCGGGTCTGGCTGGCGCGACCTTTCCAGGACCACTCGGGGCCCTGGCCCTGCCCTGCTCCGCCTGCGGGGGCGGGTGCAAACGCAGACTCTCCCCTGCCTGCGAGGCGGACGATCGCATTTGGCCGCGGCCTGCGCCTCTCTCGCCTTGCAGGAAGGCGTTAGAATTTCCGCGCTCTCGCGCAAATTCCGAGCGAAGGGGCCTCTCTGCCGGCTCCGAGTCGCGAGTCCGGATTTGCCGAAAGGCTCCCTCACTCCGACCCTCTCCATGGCCTGTCCATCGACTCCCGCCGTCCGCTGGTCCCAAGCCGGGCTCGGATGGGTGCAAACGCCCTGATGGCAAGCGAGGAAGGGCGGCAATGTCGTCGCGCGAAGCACGACCGCTTTCTGGCGGTGGCGCAGGGTGGCGCGAGGGCCGCGCGGGCGATTTTGCTCGCCGCATATCGAGGCGTTTGATGAGACCGAAAAGATCGACCACAAGCGCCTCGGTGACAGCGGTGCCGGGACGGCTAACGCTAGATAGCCCCTCTATGCGTTGCTTTCAACCGCGGCCCGCGCAGGACGCCTCAATAGAGGCCCTGGGGCTGTGAAGACACGGCTTGGGGCTGTGAAGAACGGGGTCTCGGCGCTTCTCGCGTGGGAATCGGGGCAGCTTCCTGCCCGCGCCCCTCCGGCTTCATGGAGCCTGGCTGGAACAGGCCTGTCACCCGGCATTTGTCCTGTGCCTTGCCGCACGCGATCCGTGATACGCCTGTCGTCATGTCGACCGTCAGGGTGTCCCCCTTCACCACATTCGGCCCCTGGGAGATCACGACATTCCCAACCAGGGTGACGGTATTGGCCTTCATGTCGAAAATGCCACTTTCACCGGTGGCGGTCTGATCCTTTTGCACGACAATGACGTTGCCTTTTGCTTCGACCCGCTTGATTTGCTGGTTCTGCGCAGGGCCGCCCTGACCTGAGGCGGATGGCGTCCCGGGTTTCGCGGACGAATCATCATCGTAGAAGACGACAAGCGTCTTGCTGCGCAAGGTCGTATCGCCCTGGACCAGATGAACGTCGCCGGAAAACGTCGCCATCTTGTCCTTGTCGCGCACCTCCAGAGTGGCCGAGGTGATCTTGATGGGCTTGTCGCGGTTTTGCGAGAACCCTTGCAACGCATTAGGAGGGCCGCTTGGTTGCTGCGCATGCACCGTCGTGATTCCCACGGCCGTCGCAACCGCGAGCGCCGCCAGTGCCTCCCTGCTCGGCCCAGAGATGATCGTCATGGCGATAACGCCCCCCAAGCCCGCGCGGGAGCGCTGGGAGGCGCAGGGTCTTGCGCAGCTCCTCGCACCTGGTCCGGATTGATCGTCATCTCCACACCGCCGCCAAAGAGGATCACGGCGCCGTTCTCCATGACTTCGAGCCGGTTGGCGTTCAACAAGCCATTGGGGAGCCTTAGCTCCACCGGGTTTTCAGAAACGATGTTGCCGCTTGCCACATTGATGGTTGCCTCTGAAAGGTGCCCCTCGTAGCCGGAACTCGAATTCACTGTGATGTGGTCGTTCAATCTCAACAATTCGCCTTTGGTGTCATAAACTCCAGTGAGGGACGTGATCGTGACGTGTTGCCCGTCCTTAAGCTCCACCTGTGCGTTGATGTCCTTCAACTCAAGAATCTCGGGCTTGGTGAGATCCTGCGCTGCGGCGCGAGCGGTAAGTTCGTAAGGCCGAGCGTCGGTCGTGAAACCAGTGAGCCGGGGCAATTCCATGACGATCTTGGTGCCTGACAACGAAATCTTGCCGGGATCAATCGGGAAAGCCGCAATCAGGCGGAACGGGTTGAAGAATGTTGCGACGAGAAGGATGGATGCGATCGCGGCAATGCCGGCCGGGATGGCAAAGCGAAGAAAGCGGACAACACGACTATGCCGCGCCGCGGCGCGAAACACGCGCTCGCCATCGGTCCGTCCAATCTGGCGCGGTGCGCGCGAGATTGGCGCGCGAATAATCGAATTGTAGTTCAGACTGTTACCTCATTAAGAGCGTTCGAGGGCGGCGACTCACCAATTTCAATCCTACCATGTCATCTGGCCCAGACGCCACGCGCCAACCCATAGCGCTCGGGCTGGGGTCTAAAGCTGCACCGCGTTATCTTAAGATTCGCTTCATGTCGTGGAATCTCGCTGCACAGCGTCCTTCCGGCAGCGAGTCCCGCCCACCGACAACTCTGACGCCCGAATATGGCCGCGGCGGGGCGCACTCAGCCAGCACTCAGCTATGGGAGAAGATGTCCTCGGCCGCCCAGCCTGCGAGGTCAAGCCGGACTCGATCAGGCAGGAACCGAAAGCAGGCGGCCGCCAGATCTGCCCGCCCTTCTCGGGCTAAGAGGACATCAAGCTTTTCCTTCAACGCATGCAGGTGAAGCACATCGGATGCCGCATAGGCGATCTGCGCATCCGTGAGAGTTCCTGCCCCCCAGTCGGTTAGCTGCTGCTGCTTGGAAACCTCGATGCCAAGGAGATCGCGGATGAGATCCTTGAGCCCGTGCTTGTCGGAGTAAGTGCGTGCAAGCCGCGAGGCGATTTTCGTGCAGTAAACCGGGCTCGGCATCACGCCGAAGTTGTACTGCAGGGCGCCAAGGTCAAATCTGGCGAAATGGAATATCTTGAGCACCCCCGGGTCCACGAGCAGAGTCCGCAAATTAGCCGCCGGCGCACCGCCAGGCGGAATCTGGATGACGTCGGCTGTGCCGTCACCGGGCGACAGCTGGACAACGCAGAGCCGGTCGCGGCGGTGATCAAGCCCCATCGTCTCGGTATCGACGGCTACGGATTGGCGGTAACGCGATAGGTCTGGCAGGTCACCCCGGTGCAGGCGGATGGTCATGCTTCTCTTGTTAACCTCTTCATTGCCTTAGTCTATTCGGACACGACCTGCTTTGTCGTTCCGGCTGATATGCAAAAATCGGATCAAAGGTCCGATGTCCATCCTGGGGTAACTCGATCCTGTGTGCTCTCCTGGCCTCTGGTAGTCTCTGGTAGTCCAGCAATTCTCATTTTGACCTTTCCGCGTGTCGGGCCGGGTTGGCGAGGCGATTTTGGTGCGGCAAGTTGACTCGGGGGACGGTTAGCGGGTTGCGTTGGAGATG
>JAJPKK010000117.1 GCA_021323775.1 Hyphomicrobiales bacterium | reverse complement strand
GGGTCAGTTGCGAGGATGAGGGCCTGCGCTCCCTTTACGGCGCTCGCGATGCTGTTCACGTGCTTCTGGGACTTAGGATCAATTTCCCAGATCATGCGAAAATTATCGTCGGGATCGACCGAGCCGTCCTTGGCCGGAAGGTCGCGTACATGGCCAAACGAGGCGAGCACCTCGTAGCCGCGGCCCAGATAGGCGTTGATGGTCTTCGCCTTCGCGGGTGATTCAACAACGACTATCTTCATGAATTTCCAGTGATTTTGTGCTTTCCGGTAGACTTTCCGCCTGAACTCGCGGCCCTACAGAACAGGGAAAATGGGTAAAGCTCCCGTCACTGTCAAACCGTCACAGACGCATGACCGGGGGACTGTGGACATTCGTTCCAGCGCCGGACGCAGAACTGCGGCTCGAGAAACGCAACTACACGTTGGAAAATCAATTCCATTCAATTTTCTAAACCAGCGCAACACGTCCGCCGCTCTGCCGCTTGAGCCGGCCTGCAAGTTCAAGCTCCAGCAGAGTTGCATGCACCACGGTCGTAGAGGCGCCGGAAAGCCGGATAAGATCGTCGGCAGAAACCGGGGTCGGCCCGAGCAGCGCCACGATCCGGGCGCGGGCACCCTCCGGCGGCTCCGGCGGCGGCGCGCCTTCCTCCTTGCAGGGCTCTGCCCTTGGCGGCGCGATCCGCCGGCCGAGGATAGGGCGCAACGCGGTAAGCACGTCCTCAGCCTCCGTCACCATGACGGCGCCTTGCTTGAGGAGCGCGTTGGTTCCGGCCGCGCGCGGATCGAGCGGTGAGCCCGGCACCGCGAAGACTTCGCGGTTCTGCTCCAGCGCCATTCGTCCGGTGATCAGCGAACCGGATTTTTGCGCCGCCTCGACCACAACGACGCCGAGCGCCAGACCTGAGATCAGGCGGTTGCGCCGCGGGAAGTCGCGTCCGCGCGGGCCATAATCGAGCGGCATTTCGGAGACTGCGGCGCCGTTCTCGATCAGCGCCTCAACCAGCGGCGCGTGGTCGGGCGGATAGATGCTGTCGTGGCCGCCGGCCAGAACCGCCACAGTTCCGGTTGCGATGCTGGCGCGATGCGCCGCCGCGTCAATGCCGCGGGCAAGCCCGGACACCACCACAAAACCTGCGGCGCCCAGGTCCCGCGCGAGTTGCTCCGTGAACTTGATGCCGGCCGCCGAGGCATTGCGCGAGCCCACCATGGCGATCATGGGCTCCTTCAGCACGCGCACCTGGCCGCGCAACGCAAGAAGCGGAGGCGCATCGTCGATGGTCGCGAGTTGCGGCGGATATTCGTCCTCGCCGAGAGCGAGGAATGCGACGCCCATCCGCACAGCCGCCGCAAGCTCCCGCTCCGCCTCCTCGCGCGGGCAGACCCGCACCGCCCGCCCCGCGCCGCCGCGCCGGGCGAGATCGGGCAGCGCTTCAAGTGCGGCGCCGGCGCTGCCGCAGTGATTGACGAGCGCGCGGAACGTGCGCGGCCCAACGTTCTCGGAACGGATGAGGCGCAGCCAGTCGAGGCGTTGGGCGGGGGTGAGTTTCACGTGGATTAGATCGGCAGGGATCGCTGCCCCGTCACGCACAGACCTGTACATCGGTCGCGGAGAAATCCGTTCCCTTGAACAACAACGGTGCGCGGAGCGCGTTCGCAAGGGCATACGCGATGCAGTCACAGAGATTCAAGGCGGCTTTCGAATTTCTGCCTTTCCCGAACCGTTCGAAAGCCGCAAACGCGGCATCTGCCAGAGCGGCGTCCAGAGCAACGATTTCTGGAGCCATTTCCTCCATGAGCATCATGAAATCCGCGAGAGCAAGAGGACCAAAGCGGGCCCAAGACGACCATTTTGGTTTCCAACAACGTTGCTGCCGAGATAAGCCGGCGGTCGGCGGCTGCGATGAGCTTAAGAAACTGCAGACGTTCTGACTCTCTGTTGACGACTGCGATCAATGCCGACGAATCGATGACGATAATGCGGCACCCCGAATTCATCGTAGCCGATGATTTCGTCGGGGCTTCGCGAGTCGAGCACCGGATAGGCGGCAAAGCGTTCACTGATCGCCATCATGCGATCCACAGGTGCCGGGCGAGGCTCTGGTTTTGGACACCAGAGGCCATCCCACGCTTGAGCCCCAGGAGCGCCCTGCGGCTCAGTTGTTTGCATTGCCGCCTCTAGGCGGCCACCTGTGTCTTGTTCGGGCTCGGAAGGGAAAGCGCAACCAACGCCATCTTCCGTGGCGGGTTGGCGCTATCAAATCTCTCGTGCCCCAATCCTCCCCTCCGTCCCGGCGAGCAGCCGCCCGATATTCGCGCGGTGCATCGCCCACAGCAGCGCCGCCAACCCCGCGAACAGCCATGCCTCGCGCGCGTCACCGAACCCCCACAGCATCGCGGGCGTCGCGGCGCTTGCGATCAGGGCGGAGAGCGAGGAATAGCGCGTCGCAGCGGCCACAACGAGCCAGATCGCGCAGAAGCCGAGGGCGACGGGCCACGCGAAGGCGATCAGCAGGCCGATGAAGGTGGCGACGCCCTTGCCGCCCTTGAACCTGAGCCAGACCGGAAACAGGTGGCCGAGGAAAGCGCCGCAAGCTGCGGCGATCGCCGCATCTGATCCGGCGAGATGGGAGGCGACAAGCACGGCGGCAGTGCCTTTCAGGGCGTCGCAAACAAGCGTCGCCGCGGCCAGGTCTTTTCGGCCAGTGCGCAGCACATTGGTGGCGCCGATATTGCCGGAACCGATCTCGCGGATGTCGCGCGTGCCGGCGAGCCGCGTGATGATGAGCCCGAACGGGATCGCGCCTGCGAGGTAGCCAAAGGCAAAGCCGATGGCCCGGGCGGGCAAGGCGGTCAGGACGTGTCCGGAATCGATCATGGCGTTTCCCCCCGCAGGGAGGAATAGCATTGCATCATACGTATTCGTAGACGGTGCGTCCTCCCACGATGGTGCGCGTCACCCGGCCCTGCAGCCGCGCCTCGTCAAACGGCGTGTTCTTGCATTTGGACTTGAGTTCGGCGCGGTCGAGCACCCACGGGGCGTCCGGATCGAACACCACCACGTCGGCCGGGCTGCCGGACCGCAGGGCGCCGCCGGGCAGCCCGAGCAGTTCCGCCGGCCGCGTCGACATCGCCTTGAGCAGCACGGGCAGCGCGATGTCGCCCGAGTGGACGAGGCGCAGGCTTGCGGCCAGCATGGTCTCAATGCCGATGGCGCCGGGCGCCGCTTCGGCAAAAGGCAGGCGCTTGGTCTCCACGTCCTGGGGATTGTGATCGGACATCACCGCGTCGACCAGGCCTGACCTCACCGCCTCAACCAGCGCGACGCGGTCCGCCTCGGCGCGCAGCGGCGGCGCAAGCTTGCAGAAGGTCCGATAGGAGCCAACGTCAATCTCGTTCAATGTCAGATGATTGATCGAGGCAGCGGCCGTCACCGTGAGGCCCGCATCCTTGGCCCGCCGCAGGACTTCGAGCGAATCCGCACATGTGATCGAGGCGGCGTGATAGCGCCCCTGCGCGAGCGCAACGAGGCGTACGTCGCGCTCCAACACAATGGTCTCGGCCGCCTTGGGCACGCCGACGAGGCCGAGCCGGGCCGCGAACTCGCCCTCGTTCATGACGCCTTCGCCGACCAGATCCGGGTCTTCGGTGTGGTGCACGATCAGGGCGTCGAAATCGCGGGCATAGACAAGGGCGTTCCGCATGACCTGCGCGTTGGTGACGGTCTTCGCGCCGTCCGTGAAGGCAACCGCGCCGGCGGCCTTGAGGAGGCCGATTTCGGTCATCTCGGAGCCCCTGGCGCCCTTGGTCAGCGCCGCCATCGGATGCACATGTACGATCGCCGTGTCGCGGGCCCGGCGCAGCACGAAATCCACCATGGCGGGCTCGTCGATGGCGGGGCTCGTGTCCGGCTGCGACACGATGGTGGTGACGCCGCCCGCCGCCGCAGCCTGGCTCGCCGATGCAAAGGTCTCGCGATACTCGGCGCCCGGCTCGCCCACAAAGGCCCGCATGTCGATGAGGCCGGGCGCCGCCACCTTGCCGCGGCAGTCGATCACCTCAGTGCCTTCCGGAACGCCGGCTGCGCCGATGCCGCGCCTGGCGTCGCGGATCACGCCGTCGGCGATCAGGAGATCGCCCTCCATGTCGAGATCGCGCGACGGATCGATGATCCGGGCGTTGGTGAGGAGGATCGGGCGGCGATCGGCGCGCAGGTCACGCATTCGGCAAATTCCGCGACAGCGCTTCGAGCACCGCCATGCGCACCGCCACCCCCATCTCGACCTGTTCGCGGATCAATGATTGCGCGCCGTCCGCAACGCTCGAGTCGATTTCGACGCCGCGATTCATCGGACCGGGATGCATCACCAGCGCGTCGGGCTTGGCGTAGGCGAGCTTCTTCGCGTCGAGGCCGAAATAGGCGAAATATTCCTGGCTGGAAGGCACCAGCGAGCCGTTCATACGCTCGCGCTGTAAGCGCAGCATCATGACGATGTCGGCGTTTCGCAGCCCCTCGCGCATATCGCGGCAGACCTCGACGCCGAAATTCTCGATGCCGGGCGGCAGCAGCGTGGAGGGGGCGACCACGCGCACGCGCGCGCCAAGCGCATTGAGCAGAATGATGTTGGAGCGCGCCACCCGCGAATGCGCGATGTCGCCGCAGATCGCGACTGTGAGGTTCTCGATCGGTCCCTTGTTGCGGCGGATCGTGAGGGCGTCGAGCAGCGCCTGGGTCGGGTGCTCGTGGGCGCCGTCCCCGGCATTGATCACCGCGCAATCGACCTTGCGGGCAAGCAGCTCCACGGCGCCGGAGGCATGGTGGCGGACCACCAGAATATCCGGACGCATGGCGTTAAGCGTAATCGCGGTGTCGATCAGCGTCTCGCCCTTGCGCATCGAGGAGGACATCACCGACATGTTCATGACGTCGGCGCCGAGCCGCTTGCCGGCCAGCTCGAACGAGGATTGCGTGCGGGTCGAGGCCTCGAAGAACAGGTTGACCTGGGTACGGCCGCGCAGCGACGTGCGCTTCTTCTCGATCTGGCGGTTCAGATCGACGAATTCCTCAGCGAGATCGAGCAATCCGACGATTTCGTCGGGCGAAAGCCCCTCTATCCCCAACAGGTGGCGGTGGTGGAGAACGAAAGTGGTTTTCGGGGCGATGTTCATTAAAGCGGCACCTATAGGAGCATTTGCCGGGGCCGGCAAGGGCGCCGCCGAGACGGTCCCCAGGGTTCGCGCCGGGGCAGCATTGATGTCGCCGCTCTTGGAGGCGAGGGCGCCCGGAGGCCCCGCCGCCTGACGCTCTCCGTGCAAAGGCAGGGAGGCGCGTCCGGGGCTGCGTCATCAACTCGCACGGGCTCGGATTGTGCCGCTGCCGGATAACAAATGACGGACGACGGCCCCGCCGTCTGTCCTTCGTCATCGACCGTTTGCGCTGTGCGCGCCCTGGGCTTTGAGCGTCTCGATATCGCGATAGAGCGTGCGCAGCGACACGCCAAGCTCCTCCGCCAGCGCCGCCCCGCTGACCGGAAAGCGATGCCGGCGAAGGAGTTGGATCAGATCAAGCAGGCGTTGCGCGCGCGACATCGGCGACGGCCCTTCAAACGGCGTCATCTTATCATCGACTGCTGCTGATTGCTGTCAGCATGTTGATCTTGATCAACGCAGACGCACAGACCATATGCCGATCTGCGACTTTTAGAGGATTGTGCGAGGGCCGAGGAGCGCCTGCGGCGTTCCGCGCGGCGCACGATTGGCCAGAAGCGCAGAAGAGCGTGTTGCGATGAGATGGAACAGCGTCTTCACGATCATGCCTGTCCCTGGATCTGATTCGGGAATTTTATCGCGGGCATCCGCGTCGTGCTCGCGGGCCTTCTTCACGAGACGCGGACGGCCGGCACAAGCCGGGCCATGATTTCGGAGCAAATGGCCTCATCGCCAATGGCTTAATCGGACCGGAACGCGCTCCCAATGAATGTCCATCACGACGCCTGCCCGCACGGGCATCACGACGCCCCCGCGGCAGTTGCTGGCGGCGCCAAGGATCCGGTGTGCGGCATGACCGTCGATCCGCGAGAGACGCCGCACGCGGCTACTCATTCCGGCATAGACTACTTCTTCTGCTCGTCCGGCTGCCGGACAAAATTCGAAGCCGACCCGGCGCGCTACCTTGATGCCGGGAAACTCCCGCCGAGACCTTTGGCCGCTGGAACGATTTATACCTGCCCGATCCATCCGCAGATCCGCCAGCCCGGTCCGGGCAGTTGCCCGATCTGCGGCATGGCGCTCGAACCGGAGGTGGCGGCCGCAGACACGGGGCCAAGCCCGGAGCGCATCGACATGGAGCGGCGTCTGTGGATCGGCCTCGTGCTTGCCGTCCCAGTGGTGATGCTCGAAATGGGCGGACATCTTGCGAACCTGCATATGATCATCGCGCCCGCACTCGCGACGTGGATTCAGCTTGCGCTGGCGACGCCGGTCGTGCTGTGGGCCGGCTGGCCTTTCTTCGTTCGCGCAGCGAAATCCTTGCAGACGCGCAATCTCAATATGTTCACCCTGATCGCGATGGGCACCGGCGTCGCCTGGCTCTACAGCGCGGTCGCAACTGTGGCGCCGTCGATGTTTCCGGCGGCATTTCGCGGCGCCGATGGCACGGTGCCGATCTATTTCGAAGCCGCCGCGGTAATCACGGTCCTCGTCCTGCTCGGGCAGGTCCTGGAACTGCGCGCGCGCGAGCAGACCGGCGGCGCCATCCGGGCCTTGCTCGATCTTGCGCCGAAGACGGCGCGGCGCATCCGGCCGGACGGCACTGACGAGGATATCGGATTGGATGCGGTCGTGGCCGGCGATCGTCTGCGTGTGCGCCCCGGCGAGAAGGTGCCGGTCGACGGCGAACTCATCGAAGGGCGCGGCACGGTCGATGAGTCGATGGTCACGGGCGAATCGATGCCGGTGAGCAAGAGCGCGGGCGCCCGGCTGATCGGCGGCACTCTCAATCAGGCCGGCAGCTTCGTGATGCGGGCCGAAAGGGTCGGCAGCGAAACGCTGCTCGCCCGGATCGTCGAGATGGTCGCGCAGGCGCAGCGCAGCCGCGCGCCGATCCAGCGCCTTGCCGACCAGGTTTCCGGCTGGTTCGTGCCGCTGGTGATCGCGGTCGCGATCATTGCTTTCGCGGCGTGGGCGACATTCGGGCCGGAGCCGCGCTTTGCTTTCGCCCTCCTGGCGGCGGTTTCGGTGCTCATCATTGCCTGCCCATGTGCGCTTGGCCTTGCAACGCCCATGTCCATTATGGTCGGGATCGGTCGCGGGGCCCGGGCCGGCGTGCTCATCAAGAATGCAGACGCGCTGGAGCGCTTTGAGAAGGTCGACACCCTGGTGCTCGATAAGACCGGCACGCTGACGGAAGGCAAGCCGAGGGTCGTCGCGGTTAAAGCCGTGGCGGGGTGGAACGAGGGCGCTCTATTGCGGCTCGCCGCGAGCGTGGAGCGCGCCAGCGAACATCCGCTCGCAGCCGCAATTGTGGCGGCAGCGCAGGCGCGCGCGCTCAAGCTCGCCGAAGCCGCCGATTTTGACTCTCCCGCCGGCAGGGGCGCGGCCGGCACTGTCGAGGGCCGGCGTGTCGTCATCGGCAACGCCCGCATGATGGACGATGCCGGTATCGACATCAGCGCGCTTAAAGCCGGCGCCGAAGAGCTGCGCCGGGAGGGCGCGACAACGCTGTTCGCGGCCGTGGACCGAAGCGCCGCCGGCGTCATCGCCATCGCGGATCCGGTGAAACAGACAACGCCAGAGGCGGTCGCGGCGCTGCGCAAAGCCGGCGTCGGGATCGTCATGCTCACCGGCGACAACCGCACGACGGCGGAGGCGGTCGCGCGCAAATTGGGGATTTCCGAGGTCGAGGCCGAAATCCTTCCCGAGGACAAGGCGCGTGTGGTCGAGAGGCTGCGCGGGCTTGGACGCGTCGTCGCCATGGCGGGAGACGGCGTCAACGATGCGCCGGCGCTGGCGGCGGCAGATGTAGGCGTCGCCATGGGAACGGGCACGGACGTCGCGATCGAAAGCGCCGGCGTCACGCTGCTCAAGGGCGACCTCATGGGTCTTGTGCAGGCCCGCCGCCTGTCGCAGGCCACCATGAGCAACATCAGGCAGAACCTGTTCTTCGCTTTCATCTACAACGCTGCCGGCGTGCCGATCGCGGCCGGCGTGCTTTACCCGATCATGGGCGTCCTGCTGTCGCCCGTCATTGCGGCGCTGGCGATGTCGCTTTCGTCGGTCAGCGTGATCACCAATGCGCTGCGGTTGCGCTTCGCGAAGCTTGTCGACGCGAACTGACGGCAGCGCGGACAAGCCTTGCGAAAACGAGCCTTCCTTACGATTTCGCCGTGCCACGCAGCCGGTCGAGCGCGCCCTGCAGAATGAAGATCGCCGCGTGCTCGTCGATCACGGCCTTGCGCTTGCCGCGGCTCGCGTCGGCGGCAATCAGATCCCGCTCGACGGCGGCGGTGGAGAGGCGCTCGTCCCACAGTGCGATCGGCAGGTCGGTGAGCTTCGCGAGGTTACGGGCAAACGAACGGGTCGATTGCGCGCGACGCCCCTCGCTGCCGTCCATGTTGACCGGCAGGCCGAGCACGAAGCCGACCGCTTTGCGCTCGGCCGCAAGAGCAAGGAGCCGCCTGGCATCGGCGGAAAAATTGGTGCGCGCGACGGTCTCGACGCCGGTGGCGAGGCGGCGGTCCGGATCGCTGGTCGCCACCCCGATGGTCTTGGCGCCGAGGTCAAGCCCGATCAGCGCGCCGCGCGTCGGCAGGCGAAGGTCGGCAAGTGCGAGGATGGGCGCAGGCATGGCTCGTGGTCTGAGCGATCCGATAACACAAAGCAGATGACTGAGAACAGACGGCAGGGCGGCGTTCTGACCTTAGGTCATCCAGATCTGTCCTCTGTTCTGTCCTCTGTCGGGCCGCCGGAATATTGAACTTGCTGTCGCGCGGCGTATCTTCGCGCCCACCGATGATCCCGCAACCGAGGAGCACGCCATGCAGGTCACCTGGTACGGCCATTCCGCCTTCCGGCTCGATTTTGCCAACAAGGCCGTGTTGATTGATCCGTTCTTCACCGGCAATCCGGCCTTTGTTTCAGACAACGCGGCAGCGATCAGGGGCGTGACCCACATCGTGCTGACGCATGGCCACGCTGATCATGTCGGCGACGCTCTCGATATCGCGGCCGCGACGGGTGCGCCGGTGATAACCAACTACGACCTGTGCATGTGGCTTGCCGGCAAGGGGCTGCAGAAGTTCGATCCGATGAACACCGGCGGCACGACGGATCAAGGTGGGTTCACGGTGACGCTCGTGCGCGCCGATCATTCCTCGGGAGATATGTCGAACGGCGTCGCCGTCTATCTCGGCAATCCGTGCGGCGCCATCATCAAGGCGCCGGGCGAGCCGACTGTCTACCACATGGGCGACACCGATATTTTCTCCGATATGGGCCTCATCGCCGAGATCCATCAGCCGAAGGTCGCCTTTGTGCCGATCGGCGACCGCTTTACCATGAGCCCCGCCACCGCCGCGCTCGCCGTCAAGCGCTTCTTCAAGCTCGATAAGGTGATCCCGTGCCATTACGGCTCATTCCCGATTATCGAGCCCAACGCCGACAAGTTCGTCGCCGAGATGAAGGGACACGCCACGACGGTGATCGTGCCGGAGAAGGGCAAGGCGGTGGCGCTGTAGGGCGACCGGTTGCGACCGAGTCCGGTTCGTCGGCGCAGCCAATCGGGCTTTCCGACGCCGAGCGCGGCAAATTTTATCGGCCCGGCGCGCAGCTCATTCCGCCGGCGCGTCTCGACCCGGAGGTCCTGAGCTATCTCGCGGCGCGCGGCGAAGCCCGCGGCGCCTCGCCCGATAATTTGGCGAACGAACTTCTGTGCAAAGATATCAGCTCAGCGAAGCTGCGAGATAGCTTTGCTCCGCTAGTGGTGGCGGCGCGCCTTGCGGCGGCTCTGCGCTGGACCTTGTCCCTCGACAGCCGGAGCTACGCTCCTGGGCGCACTTCCCTGCATGACGACGGGGGGTAATGCAGGATTGTAAAAGGGATTTTTAGCGCATTGACCGCCGAATCCGCGATTTCGTCCGTCTTCAGCGCACTGCTCCCTGCTCGTGAAGACGCAATCGATTCCTCTGGTATCTCCGATGATGCACCATGGATAGTTTAAATATGCGTTGGCTTTCTCCGACGCGGCGATAGCGGCGGACAGTGCCAGTCCGGCAGTTATCAATCTTCTCATGTTGGTATCCTCCCCTTGTGAGCTGGCAGATCCGCACGGCCGGCTCTATCTTTGACGGCGGAGTTTTCGATCTCGCGAAGAAACTGGTCTCGTCTTTAACGAGTCGCTCGTGCCCTTGTGCGCGGGAGCCCTCTTCAGCCCCGCGAGACCACGGTCTATCGCGTTCCGGGTTCGTGAATAGCTGCCACATTCCCCGGATCAGGTCGGGGATGGGCATAACGGCGGAGAGCCAATTCGATCCCCTCGGAACGCAATATTGTAGCCCAACCGGAATACCCGCACAAGGATTTCGGCCAGACAGGATTTCGCGTGGGCGGGGGACGACGTTACGCGGCCTCCACGAATTGCCGCTTTATATGCATCGCGTTCCAGCCGGCCGGGCGTCCGGCACATTCGGTGGGTCCTCCACGCAGGGTATGGCGCTCAGATACTCATAGACGGCGCGCAGATCGAGATCCGTCATGTCCTGAAAGACAGGCCAGGGCATCACCTGAAGCAACGGCGAAAGCCGCGGATGGGCGTGGAGACGGTCGAAGCCTGTCCGCATGGTTCGCAAGAATACATCAAACAGCACGCCTCCTTCCGGGAGTCCGGTTTTGTCCGGCGTCAGGTTTCTCGACACGACGCCTGGAGGATTAAAGAGCCGTCCGCCAGCCAGGTATCCGGCTGTATTCACCTGCTTCGGCTGCTCGAGAAACGGATTGCCGCCGGGCGCGTAGTTGGGGTTCGTGTGACAGTCGTTGCAGCTACCCACGGCGTTGACGAGATAGCTGCCGAGTCCTACCAAAGCCCTGTTCTTTTCAACAAGGTTGAGCTTGACCGGCGAGATCGCAAATCCGCGGCGGATCCGCGATTCGCTGTCCTCGTCCGCCTTTGCCAGAGCGGGACCGATCACCATTCCGGCGACGATTGAAATAGACAGTGCAAGCATCTTGCTGCGCATAACATCCTCCCCTGCGATGCTGTTTGCCACGAACGCCCTGCGTCTTGCCGAACGGTGGAGTTCGCGTTGGCAGACGCAACGAACTTCGCAACCGCGAACGCTCCCGCAACAGCAATTATCCTAAATCCGTGAGTTGGCGTCGCTGATTTTCGCGATGTCCTTGGCCCACAAGCAAGAAAGAGAACGCTTGGAGGCGCCGAATTGTTAACTGCTCCGCAGCTGACTGATTTTCAAAGATCCGTCGATTATCAGCGCTTTCTGGGGGGTGAATGCTTCCCAACTCACGGATTAGGATTAACGGTTGATAAACGCGCAAGCGTAGGCGCTCAAATGACTTTTTTGACAGTTTCTGACTTGAGAGTCAGATTTTCCGGTTTCTTGGAATTGGTGAATTGGTTTCCATTGGCTGGAATCGGCAGGCCGGAAAAATTCCGGCTTGGGCGTGTTTAATTGCCTAGGAAGAAGCTTACCCGGCAGGACCGCGCCACGGGTAGCAGAAGTGCGCTGCAGGTCGGGCCAGGCCCGGTGGAAAACTAGGAAGAAACTTACCCGGAGGGACCGCGCCACGGTCGATGAAGATGGGCGCTACTCGCTCGCGATCACGCTATGATGCCTTGCTCCAATCCACGACACCTCAGCCGATCGCTCGATCGCGCTGGCGCCGACTCTCCGACGCTATGCGAGTGGCGGCTATTCTATTTCAAGGTCCTCCAGCCTGACCCCACGTCCTGCGCGCAGGCTGCTCCGCGCCTGCTCAACGCGACGCAGGAAGCGCGGGTCATGTTCGAGACGGTAGTCGAACCAGTCTTCTTCCGATTCGAATCCAATCAACACGCCAGCTGGTTTCCCATGACGCGTGATGACGATCTCTTGCGTCTCGGCCTCACGAAGATAGCGGGACAGGTCGTCCTTGATTTCCGAGAGGGGGACCTCCTTCACTCCGGATTTCCGAACTGTGCGAGCCATGACTCGGTCTCCGATTTAGACACGATCGGAAAAACCTCGACGGTCGCGCCAGAAACATCATAGAATACCCTGATCTTTCCCGCCCGCACTCTGTATTGCGGGCGGCGCAATCCTCGCAATCGCTTGATTCGGCTGCGGCTCGTTTTCTCCGGCTCGCGTCGCAGGTGCGTTTCGAGCGCGCTGCGCACGGTTGCGCGAACGTTCGCCGTTAGCCTCCTGAGGTCTTCGACGGCTTCGGGAGCCAGGACGATCGCGAAGGGCATTTTGGCCAGAATATAGCCAGATTCACCGCGCGGTCAAATGACGAAAACGCACCGCCGAAGCGAGCGATAGCGTAGTGACGGCTACCCTGAAGTTCCTGCAGCGCGCTCTGGCGTAGATTTCGCAAATGGCGCGCTCGGAGAGATTCGAACTCCCGACCCTCAGATTCGAAGTCTGATGCTCTATCCGGCTGAGCTACGAGCGCGTCCAGGTCCGCATGATGGCCTGCTTTGGAAAGGCAAACCCAAGGGGCCCCGTTTTGGAAGGCCCGGCAACTGCACCCTGGCGGCAACCGTATAGCCCATTTCGCCGCCCCGGCGCCAGCGCCTGCTGCAGAAAACTCTGCGGGCGTTGGAGCCCCCCGCCAGAGAAGCGCACGCGCTTTCCGCTCGGCTCGCTTTGCCTTCCCGGTCCAGCGTTTTCATATCGACATCATCCATCGGCCTCGGGATGAGGTACGAGGGGTTTCGATCCGATCGTTCCACATGACTGGTTTTCATGGATTCGTTCCTCCGGATGGCGCTTGGATGCGTGGACGTTCAGTCCTTGGTCAATGAAAGGCAGTCCTTGGCCTATGAAATGTGCGTCCACAAAGCCGATCCAGGCTATTGACTTATAATATAGGACTATACCTATACTGGCCTTCTTACGTGATTCCTGCCGGATCATTCTCCATCCGGATCATCCTCCACATAGCTCCTGAGTTATATCCACCTGAACCATCCCCGGATGCCCGGACTGAAAGGAGACAAGATGTACCGTGCCTTCAGTCGGAATGTCCTCTCGTTGCAGCCGCAGCCGCAGCGGAGCCGCAGGCGTCGTCAAGAGCGCAAGAAGGAAGTCAAAAGCCTTCGCGAATTGCGCGTGATCGCCGGCAAGACCCAGGCCGATGTTGCGACTGCGCTTGAGATCAAGCAGCCGTCGGTGTCCAAGCTCGAGAAGCAGGAAGATATGTATCTCTCAACGCTGCGCGCCTACGTCGAGGCGATCGGCGGCGAGTTGGAATTGGTGGTCAAGCTCCGTAAGCGGCCTGCGTTACGCCTGGTGAAGTGAGTATTCTCTCATCGACCTCGCGTCCGTGCTCGCGGTCGGAAGAGACGCGCCCTGACCGACGCGAGAAGCCGCGTCTGCGGCAAGCCGAATTCGACTCACGCCAGTTTTGATTTTCATCGATGTGCGCTGAACCTTTTTCGCGCGTAGTCGTTGGCTCGTGGGCGGCCAGTCTTAAGGCAGATGCGAGGACAGTGGAGAGCACCGTGAGTGATCTCGTCGTTATTGAATTCCCTTCAGAGGCGAAGGCGGAGAAGGTCCGGCAAAAGCTGCTCGATATGCAGAAGGACTACCTCATCGACCTTGGCGATGCTGTCATCGCCCTCAAGCAGCCGAATGGGCAGGTCAAGCTCAACCAGCTGGTCCATCCGGCTGCAATCGGCGCGGCCACGGGCACTTTGTGGGGCACGCTGATCGGCCTGATTTTCTTGATGCCTCTGCTCGGTGCGGCAGTGGGGGCTGCATCCGGCGCCATTGGCGGGGCGCTGACCGACGTCGGGATCAATGATCAGTTCATGAAGGACGTGGCGGGGAGCATTCAGGCCGGCAATGCCGCGCTTTTCCTGCTCATCCGCAAGATGACCGCAGACAAGGTTCTCGCCGACCTCAAGGGCGTGGGCGGAAGAGTGCTGCGCACCTCGTTTGACGAAACCAAAGAGGAGGCGCTGCGCGCGGCGCTTGCGGCCGCGGCTCCGGCTGCAGCTCCGAGCGTCAGTCCTGCTGCGTGATCTCGCCCGCTCCGGAACGGAGCGCCGCCGCCCGGATTGGGCGCCAGCAAAATCCGGGACCGCCCTATCCGGCGCCAATCCCGGCGCCGGGTTTCGCCGGCGCCCGGCTCGGGCTGCGGGCGTCGCGCGCACTCTCGAGGCGCCGGGCATGACTTGCAGTGCCCGCATCAAGAAACCGGAGGCCACAGTGACGAGGACACGCCGCGAAGTCATGGCAGGCGGGGTCCTTTTCGCCTCTGTCGGTTTCGCCGCGCTCGCGCAGGCGCGGATCATCTCCCCTTCGCCCGAATGGGCGCAGGCGATGCCGACGGCGCCTGTCGCGGGCGCAAGGATTACGGAAGACTATGCCGAGCTGGTCGGCCGGGAGGCTTATTTCTGGGCGTGGCCGCTGGTCAACGTCTACGTTCGCCGGCTCGTCCACGAAAAGGTGGCGGAGACCGCGATTGCAGGGGCCTTGCCGGTAGCGCCGCTCAATCAGCTTGGAATGCTCTCCGACTATATTACAGCGGATCAGCGCCTCATCCCGTGCCCGAACCAGGACGTGATCTATGGTGTGGGGGCGCTCGCTCTCGATCTTTCTCCGGTCGTGATTCAAGTGCCGGACTTTGGCGATCGGTTTTGGGTCTACCAGGCCGTCGATCTGCGCACCGACAGCTTCGCCGAGCTTGGCAAGATGTACGGAACCACGCCCGGTTTCTATCTTTTCGTCGGCCCCGACTGGAAGGGTGACGCGCCGGCGGGAATTACGAAGGTTTTTCGCGCCTCCACCCATACCGGATATGTCATTCCGCGCGTGTTCCAGGACGACAGCCCGGAAGACAACAAGGCCGTGCAGATCATCACGCGGCAGACCATGATGTATCCGCTCACTGACTACGACCGCACCATGAAAAGCCGGGATTGGACCAAGCTGCGGCACGAGCTGTCCGCGACGGGAGGCGAGGACGAGGTCAAACTGGTCGTGCCGGAGAGGTTCTTCGATGTCCTGCCCCAGGTGCTTGCTGACGCGCCGCCTATGCCGGGCGAGGAATCACGCTATGCGCAGATTACGGCCGTGCTCGCCGCCGCCGAGAGGGACCCCAAGGTCAAGGCGGCGCTGACCAGAGCCGCCGTCGAAGCCGACACCAGGCTTGTGGCTCCGCTTATCGAGTTCCGGAATTTCGGCGTGCAATTGCCGCGCTACTGGAGCACGCAGACGAACGGCGCCGCGTTCGGCGTCGACTATTTCACGCGCACCGCCGTGGCGAAGTCGAATATCTTCGTCAACAGGCCGAACGAGACGCAGTATTTCTATCAGGACCTTGACGATAGCGGGCGGCGGCTCAACGGCGCCCACCACTACACGATGACGTTCGCGCCAGACCAGACGCCGCCGGTGCGCGGCTTCTGGTCGCTCACGCTCTATAACAAGCACCACTTTTTCGAGCCGAACGAGATGAAGCGCTACTCCATCGGGACGAAGACGAGGGCGCTCAAACCTCACCTTGACGGCTCTCTGACGATTTACATCCAGGCCGATCCCCCGCCTGCAGGCCTGGTCGATAACTGGCTGCCAGCTCCCAGGAACGGCGATTTTTCGCTTGTCATCCGCGCCTACTGGCCAAAGGTCGAAATCACCGACGGCTCCTGGATGCCGCCGGCGGTGACCAAAATGAGCTGAGAATTCGCCCGTTAAAGCCAGATTTCGACATGGCTGAATCGGAAACGTTGCCGCGCCGTTCTTCGCCTCTCCCCGCAGGGGCGAGGTGAAGAGGTGCTCGCTCAACCTTATCGTAAATGCTCTAACCGGGAGCGTTTGGTCCTGCGCGGCCAATCGCAAATTGACCGACAGGGCCTTCGACGTGGATTTCGATCCCCGTCATCTTCGCGAAGAGATCGATATTGGTAATCCCTATCGCGCATCCGCCGAGACCCATGTCAGTCGCCATCAGGTAGAGCGTCTGGATCAGCACGCCGACATCCTTGAGGATCAGCGCATAGGCGATTGAGCGGTACTTCCACGAAACCCGGCCAAAGCGTGCCGCAATCGTGATCAGGATTTGGGGTGCGGCTGGCGCATCCATTGCAAATACGGCGCCCGCGAGCAGCGCTTCGAGCTCTCCCGGGCGCGTGGCGATCGACACGAGCGCGTGTGTGCCGGCATCGTAATGATAGAATCCTCGGGAAAGCCCTTCACATTTATCAACCGCAAGATAGAGCTCGAGCTCGCAGCTCGACCCCGCCGACGGATATGGCCTCGTGGCGTATTCGACGACCGGGCCGCCGTCGCCGAAGCCAGCCCCCTTCTTCGATGTCGACAGCACCCGCGCGGTGCTGTCGAGAAACCGCGAAAGCTCCGCAAGCGTGATGGGCCGCTTGTCATCGAAGCTGCGCGTCGAGTGCCGTTCGCGCAGGAGCCTTGCCGCCGGCGAGGCGGTCTGCGGCTGCGCGCGCAGGAGCTCGCCCAGGTCGATTCTTTCGCCGGACCACTGGGGCCGCACTGCGGGCAGCGGCGAGATAACGCCGGCATATGGATAAACTCCGCCCAGCGGGTTGGCGTGCCGGCCCTGCGTGCTGCGCGTATGGAACAGAAGATCGTGAAAGTCCCAGAGAACGAGGTCGTGGTCGCCCTCAGCCGTTCGCAGGCCGCGGTCGGCCGGGGCGCCGATCTTGAAAAGGATTTGGCAGTCGGTCAGCAGGGCGAGAAGCTCGACCCCCGGAAAACCATCCTGCCGGCGGAGCCGTTTGATGTGTTGCGGCGTCGACAGCGCCGCAATAGCGGCGGCGATCTTCGGATCGCAGATCTTGAACAACGCGCCGGCGCGCGGCGATTCCAGGACCATCTCGCTGCCGCGCCGCCGCATGTAGGCGAAACGCGACAGCACAAGGAGGTCGGCATCGCCGAGCGGCGATATTCGCGGCCAGTAGTCGGCAGCCTGCGGCTCTATGACGACCCGATCCGCGCCGTTTCGCAGGTCGCGAAGGCTGTACTCCAGGAGGCCATGCCTCGCCAGTCGCCGAACCAACAGATCGATCTCATTGTCGACTCCCTTCCCTCGCTTCCGGGCCACCACAAGGCTCGCCCCGTCCCCTGTGGTCGCCCCCCGGGCAGGGAGCGGGTCGCCCGATGCAAACGAGGCGAGCCGCAGCCCCTTGCGCAGGTCCTGCGCACGATCCGCCGCGTCGGCGCTGAACGTTCCTAATCCGACCGAAAAGCCTTCGAAGCACGCGGCGATTTTTCCGTCCGCCTGCGCCTCAAGCGTGACGCGGCCGCTCAGCCGGGCGCAGACATCTGCCGCGACGGCCCGTTGCCCCTTCTTAGAGTGCGTTCCGGTCATGTTGAACCAATCGGAGAGGCAGGGTGGGCCAAGGCGCCGGAGAAAGCCGCGTGCATCCATGCGCCGGCCCGACGCTTTGCCCATGCAGTCAGACTTTGCCTGCGTTCAACAGCCGCGCTGACGAACCGCTTGGGCGGAAAGCAACATCGTGCTGACGCCGCAACCCCTCGGCCGCCTTTGCCGACTCTACGAGGCTGCGCATTTTTCGGCAGTAGGGTGGGCAAAGCGAAGCGTGCCCACCCACCCTCGAAACGCCGGGCCGAGGGGTGGTGGGCGCGCTCCTGAGCTTGTCGAAGGGCGCCTTTGCCCACCCCTGCGGATGGTTCAATGCGCAAGCCCGCAATCGCCTCAGGTGTGGGGGTGAATTGGATTAAGTTCATCCTCCGACAGCGGCCGATCGCGCAATCCAAGCTTCACCGGAACATCATAAAGTCGGCCGGGCGCGAAGCGGCGATAGAAATGCCGCAGTCCCGGAACGATCACCCGGACAACCGGGACCTCGATGTCGGGGCGTGTCTGGTTGAGGACGAGGAAATCAAGGCCCTGTTGCTTGGCAACCCCGACGCAGGCGGCCACCTGCTCGCTCGCGCCGAGACTGCCGAACTTCGAACTGCCGCCCGGCTGGACCATTGCATTGTCGCGCGGCGTCAAAAATGGATGGTCCTCCAGGCGAAATGGCGTAGAGCCGTCGAGGCTCGATTTTTCTCCGCTCCCGCCCCCCATCAGACCGATCGACAGAAATTGGTTCAGTTCCGTGAGCGCGCGCAGCAAGGCGATGCGGGCATCATAGTGTGCGCCCGAACCAAACTCGATATTTTCCTTCCCGTCCTGCATCCAGTGCGTGAGGGCCACAAAGGTTGGGACCGCAAGATCGCTGGTGACGTCGAGAACCCAAAGCCGGCGTCCGGAGGCGGCAAGCTGGGCTTGCAGATCGCGGACGTAGGAATCGCCGAGTTGCTCGATGTCCACTTCGGCCCGCTGCAGGCGGTTGTACCACCAGATTGCATAGGCATCGCGTTCCACCAGCTCGAGGAAACCCTGGACAATTGCTTCCTCGAGCGTGTTCCCTGCCGCGCAGCCGTTGGAATCTGTGGGGAAGGCGCCGGGACCCCTGTAGAAAAAATAAAGGAGGCTGGTCGGAAGGTATTTGAATCGCTGGTCGCGCAGAGACCATACCGGCGACCAGTCAACCTTCGCCGATGGATCGAACCGGGGAGGGACCGGGTGCGAATCGTGTGCGG
Organism: Hyphomicrobiales bacterium; assembly: GCA_021323775.1. Classification (GTDB taxonomy): domain Bacteria; phylum Pseudomonadota; class Alphaproteobacteria; order Rhizobiales; family Xanthobacteraceae; genus JAJPKK01. The sequence goes on along the minus strand of JAJPKK010000117.1, from coordinate 3,609 downwards.
CGGACGTTGGGTCGTGCTGTTGCCGGTATTGGGCATCGCTGAACAGCATCACGTCATTTGGCAGAATGGCATCGCCAGGCGGGAAATCCGTGAACCGCCGCGCCACCCTGATCTCGTCGCCTTGAAAGATCCCCGAATAACGCTCGATCGCTTCCATGAGCGCGCTGGCTTCGCCCTGCTCGGCAGTGCTGCCCTTGCCGAAGCTGCCGCCGCTCAATCCGGCCCTCAATTGATGGACGGTCTTGGCCGGCGCGGAAAAATTGTGGGCCGCATACCAGTTGGTGTTCAAGGGCAGGTCCGCGTTGATCCGTTCAAGACGCGAGACTACGCCGGTGAGCGGGCTCACATGCTTACGGAAACGCGCAACGGTTGCCCGTGGTGAAACGGTGCGATAGCCCCCGCTCGTCATGACGAGCCTGCTGCCGGCGCCAAGCTCAAGCGGAACCGGAGCGCGGCGGGGGTCCCGCAATTTCTTGTGGCCGCACACCGGACATTGCGGTCGGGCCGCCACGTAATGCTTCACGATCGTCGCGCCCGACAGGTCGAGGCTAATGATGTGATCTTGCAAGTCGGTGCGAAAGTCGGTCGCGATCGCCTTTGCAACCTCGATCGCGGCGAGCTCAATGCCGCTTTTTCCAAGCATGTGCCGGGCCAATGGCGAAACAGCGACGCAGCGCGCCTGTTCGCGGTCGAGGAGCGCTTTGACCTCCCGGTTGCGTCTCATCCGATCGGCGAGACAGGTCCAACACGCGCTCGCCCCGGGCCTGAAGATCGGCCCCACCAGAGGAAAGACGCCGGAGGGCTGGGCAAGCAGCCACGGTGTCTGCTCCGACAAATGCTCCCGGTTCAAGTCGTCAAGCCGCGCTTCGAGATAATCGTTGACCAGGGTGACCGTCAGGTCGGGTGACCGCGTGACCACGCGAACGCCCAGTTCCCTCAGGGCAGAGTCAAGCTCCTTTGCCCCCTGCACATCGATCGAATGGATGCGCACACGACATTTCTGGAGGCTTGCCGCCGCGGCCTCCGGCGACAGGCCGAGGCTCGCCCAGTAGGCGGCCGCGGCGCCGGCCGAAGCGCGCGAGGCCACGACGACATAACGCCGTTCGAGCAGGCGCCGGAGGGCCTCTTCAACCTTGTCGGACGGAAAATCCTTCTCAAGCTCGGAAACGAGCTCTCGAACGCTCTTTCCTGCCTTCCCTATCGCGGAGGCAAGCGCGCCGTAGAGTTCGCCGTGAAGGAAGAACTTTCTGTCCTCTGAATAGAGGCATACGGCATTCGGCAGCACATAGACGGAGAAATTCGGGGCGAATTGCAGAATGTCTTTGCCCTTAGGCAGCGTAAAGCTGCGCCCGTTATCGCGTGTCATGAGTTAACGCGTGTCATGAGGTTAATATGCGCGCCTTCGCTTGGATGCCCCCCAACCGTCCCCCGCCTCTGCCCCCGCAAGCAGGAGCAGGGAGGGGCATATTCACAATGAGCCAGAGTTCCGGCTGCCAGCTCTCACGCCGGCTTTTCTCGTTGATACTTTTCTCGTTGATGCTCGTCATGCGCAATGCTGCCCATCTGGTCAAATGGGCAGCGCTGCAAACAAGAGAGGGATTGCATCGAACCGTTGAGGCCGGCCACGAGGACCTGCGTCCGTCAACGCAATCGGAGCGTGCTCCGATCTAGCACCAGCGGCAAGCTCCCCATGACAGGCAACAGCCGCAACCGCAACCTCCGCAGCCCCAACCCCAGCCGCAACCTCTGCAGCCCCTGCAGCCGCCACAACCCCTGCAGCCGCCGCAGCCCCTGCAGCCGCCGCAGCCTCGGAAGGCGACCTGTACGGCGCCCTGACCGGCGCCCGAGTTTTCCTTGTCGAAAACATAGAACGTCGCCAAGCTGACGTCGGAGATTTCCTCTTCACCGAGGGTGATTTCGTGCCCCTGGGTGGTGTTCGTCACCGTCGGCACATCCGCGACCGGCCCACTGGTCGTTGCGGATGCGCCCCCCGCCAGTGATAACAGACCGGCGGCGCCCAACACCGGCACGGCCTTCGTCCCCGCTTTTCGCTTCGAACCTTGCTTCGCACGTGGCATAATCGAGTTCCTCCATGCCTTGCAGCCACTGTTCAGCATCCACCGCCGCCTTCGTACGCTCAGCACGTGTACTTTTCAAGACCGACGGCGTGGGCGCTCACGAGTCTGTCAAAGAATTAATAAATCGCGATGGGGTTCCGATCAGCGCGACACGTTCGCGTGAACGGACGTGCCTGCCTTTTACTTGCCGCCGCGCGCGTGGTGCGATGCACGATCGCCATGCTGATTGCATCACTTGCGCGCGCTCGCCATTATTCAGCCCAAAAAGGGACTCGGCTCTCAATCCTGCCGCAGTGGGTGGCGGCTCCCGGGCTTGTCGAAGCATGAGCCTGTCGAAGGAGGCATTGTGGCGCTCGCTTAACACAGCGCTTGCGGTTTGACGCAAAGTAAGGAGACGAGAAACGTGGTCCACTATCATGGCCGTTTCGTCTGGTACGAGCTGATGACGACAGACATCGCGGCTGCCAAGGTCTTCTACGCCAGCGTCGTCGGCTGGGGCGCGCGGGACGCTTCAACGCCTACCCTTGCGTACAGCTTGTTCACCGTCGACAAGAGCTTTGCGGCCGGGCTCATGGGCCTGCCCGAGGACGCGAAAAAAATGGGCGCGGCGCCGCAGTGGATCGGATATGTCGGCGTCGACGACCTGGACGCCGCCGTGGAGAGGGTCAAGCGTCGCGGCGGAGCTGTGTATGTCCCGCCGACGAATGTCTCTGACCTCAGCCGCTTTTCGGTCGTCGCCGACCCTCAAATGGCGTCGCTTGCGCTGATCAAATGGCTCAAGCCAGGCGAGCAACAGCTCCCCGATCCGGGCAAGCCGGCGCGCGTTGGCTGGCACGAGTTGCTCGCCGCGGATTTGGAGAAGTCGTTTGCTTTCTACGGCGAGCTTTTTGACTGGCAGAGAGCGGATGCCGACACTGGTCCGCTTGGCACCTATCAGCTTTTCTCTGCGGGAGGCCAGACAATCGGCGGCATGTTTACTAAACCTCCGACGGTGCCGGTCCCGTTTTGGCTTTACTACTTCAATGTCGGCAACATCGACGTGGCGGCGGAACGCGTGAGGGCCGGTGGCGGTGAGGTCATCGAGGGCCCGCTTGAATTGGCAGGCGGCAGCTGGATCGCGCGGTGCATGGACCCTCAAGGCGCCGTGTTCGCGCTAGAGGGCAGGCGCAGTCCCAATGCTGTCGGATATTTCGCGCGCGTGGCGTCGCGCGGTCGACGCGTCGCCTGACGTCGGAACCGCGCTGCGTCTCCGCCGTTTTACGATGAGGCTCTTCCTCGCAGTGTCGTTTCCTCGCAGTGTCATTTCCTCGCAGTGTCATTGCCCGGCTTGACCGGGAAATCCAGCATCCACGCCTCGACGGCTACTATGGATCGCCCGGCCAAACCGGGCGACGACAGCGCAGAAGCCGCGTAATGGAAAAACGCTTTGTGCTCAGAGAAGGCAGATTGCCGATGTCGCGCCGGCACATGCCTGCTTTAAGCCGTTTGACACGGCGGGCAATGCAATTGGCCCCAGGGTGGCGCACTGGGG
>JAJPKK010000116.1 GCA_021323775.1 Hyphomicrobiales bacterium | reverse complement strand
CCGAAAGACCAGCCGATAAGCTATCGCAACGTTGAGCTCCCAAAGGACCGCCTCTGCGACAAGCTGCGGGCGGAGCAGACCGCCTATTTCGAAGAGAAACGTCCGGCTGTGGCCGCAGTCGGGTAGCCGCAGGGCGCGCCGGTGCGCCCGTTGGTCATGGCCTTGACAGGCGCGACCGGGTGCGGCGTTCCCGCTCGTGAGGTGGCCCCTCGCTGAGCCTGTGCCGGTTCAATCGTTATCAGAGTCCCAGATGGAAACTGCAATCGACATCGTCCAGGAAGATCTCGACCTGCTCTGCCGCATGCTCGCGGAGGAGCTCCCGCGGCTCTCCGGAAAACAGCTCCTGATTACGGGGGGCGCCGGATTCCTCGGATATTACCTCGTCCAAACCGCTACCCACTTCAACCGGTCGGCCGCCGCCGCAGACCGCATCGGCGTCACAATCTTCGACAACTTCTCGCGCGGCGCGCCGGCCTGGCTCGTTTCGCTGCGGGACGCAGGCGAAGTGACCGTTGTCACGCAAGATTTGCGTGCGCCGCTTCCGTCGCCGATGGGAGACTTCTCATACATCATCCACGGCGCCTCGATCGCGTCGCCAACCTACTATCGGGTCGACCCGATCGGGACCATGGACGGGAATGTCAATGGGCTGCGAAACCTCCTCGACTATGCCCTCGGCCAGAAGGCGAAGGGCCGTCCGGTTGAGGGGTTCCTGTTCTTCTCCTCGAGCGAGATCTACGGCGACCCTGACCCGGCGAACATCCCGACGCCGGAGACCTATCGCGGGTCCGTGTCCTGCACCGGGCCGCGCGCGTGCTATGACGAAGCGAAGCGCTTCGGCGAGACTCTGTGCGTGAACTTCGCCAAGCAGCACGGCCTTCCGGTGAAGGTGGCGCGCCCATTCAACAATTATGGGCCAGGCCTGAAAATCACCGACGGCCGCCTGATCCCCGACTTTGCGCGCGACATCCTGGCCGGCCGCGACATCGTGATGCTCTCTGACGGATCGCCAACGCGGACGTTCTGCTACTCGGCCGATTCCGTTCAGGGATACTACAAGGTGCTGGTTCGCGGTAGGCCCGGCGAGGCCTACAACATCGGCGCCGAAACCCCTGAGATCAGTGTGGGCGCTCTCGCAGAGACGCTCGTCGGTCTCGCTCGCACGTTGTTCGGCTACCCAGGAAAGGTCGTGCGCGGCCAGAGCAAAGATTCCGACTACCTCGTAGATAATCCCAACAGGCGCTGCCCGGTGATCGCCAAGGCGCGCGAAGAGTTGGGCTACAGCCCGCAGGTGCCCCTGAAGGAAGGGCTGCGCCGCGCCCTCGTGTGGTATTCAGGCAACCGCGAAGGCGAGGAAAAGTAGGGTCGGAAATGAGAGTCTCCGTCATCGGCACTGGATATGTCGGGCTCGTTTCCGGCGCCTGTCTGGCTGCGAAAAACCACAGTGTGGTATGCGTGGACGTAGATCGCACGAAGGTCGACGCGGTCAACGCCGGCAAATGCCCGATTCACGAGGAAGGCCTGCCCGGAATCATCGCTCGGCATGCGGGCTCGACGCTCACCGCGACGACCGATCTTGCCGCCGCGGTACATGAGACGGACCTCACGCTGGTCGCCGCGCCGACCCCGTTCGACGGCAAGCGGATTGACCTTTCTTACGTCCACGAGATTGCTCGTCGCATTGGCGAGGCGTTGGCGTGCAAAGACGACTATCACGTCGTCGTGGTGAAGAGCACTGTGGTGCCGGGTACGACGGACGAGGTCGTCGGACCGGCGGTTGCTGCCGCTGCCGGAAAGGAACCGGGCCGGGATTTCGGGCTCGGAATGAACCCGGAGTTCCTGTCCGAGGGAGTCGCCGTGGCCGACTTCATGCAGCCGGACCGGATTGTGGCCGGAGGAATTGACGAGCGCACCCGAGACGCAATCGCCGCTCTCTACGATGGCTTCCCCGGCGTCCCTCTGCTCCGTGTCAACAATCGCACCGCAGAGATGATGAAGTATGCTTCGAACGCGCTTCAAGCGCTGATGATCTCGTTCGCCAACGAGATCGCGGATCTGTGCGAGGCAGTTGGCGACGTTGACATCGTGGAAGTGATGCGCGGCGTCCATTCGATGAAGGAGCTGACGCCATTCCACGAGCGCGCGGGCCGGGTGAAGGCGCCGATAACGAGCTTCCTCTTTCCGGGGTGCGGCTTCGGCGGATCCTGCTTCCCGAAGGATCTCAAGGCGATCACGGCGCACGGCCGAGCCCTTGATCTGCCAATGAAGGTTCTCGATGCGGTGATCTCGGTCAACGCAGGGCGCGCCTTGCGGATGGTGGATCTTGCCGAAGCCGGGCTTGGCGGCCTCGCCGGCAGGCGAGTTACGGTGCTCGGATTGGCGTTCAAGCAGGGCACCGACGACATGCGGGAATCGCCGGCGATCCCGATCGTTCTCGAGTTGCAGCGGCGAGGCGCGGTTGTAACAGCCTTCGATCCTGTGGCGGCAAACGAAGCCGCACGGATTTTTGGGACGGCCGCGCCGCGTCTCGCAGCTTCTCTTGAGGAGGCTGTGAGAGACTCTGATGCGATCCTGCTCGTGACCCGGTGGCCAGAGTTCGGCGATTTGCCGCGCCTTGTCGCTGCGCGCGGCGCACAGTCACCGCTCCTCATCGATGGCCGGCGTATGATTGATCCGCGCGCGGTGCCGCGCTACCGGGGGATCGGCCTTCGTGAGCGCGCCGCATCGTGATTGCGCACCTCGCCCGACGACGTCTATTCGCCCCGGTCACGTATCTCTATTCTCTACCTGCAGCCGTTCCAGCTCAAAAGGAAACGTCAGGCTGGGCACAGGCGCGCATCCTTCGACAAGCTCAGGGGCGCCTGTGCCCACCGCGAGTTTCCGTATGACTGGTGTCCGCTATTCGTCCCAGGTCAGGCGGCGGAGACCTCGTCGAGTTCGTCACCAAGCGAGGTCATCGAGAATATGGTCCGCCGGCGCCACGCGCAAGAGCATCACTGCGCCACGCCAACACCGCTCGGGTGCGGGGACTGCGCAATCCCGGCCGGACGATCCGACGCTCGGACCAATACGTCAACTATGTCCTTAATCTCCGCCGCATTGAGTTGAAATGGAACCATGGTGGTGCCCGGCGCAAACTTGAATGTATCGGATAGAAACTCAGACAACAGGGCCGGGGTCCAACGTCCGAGGTTCTGCTTGGCGCGAAGCGCCGCGGAATAGGAGAAGGTGTCTGACGCGATTGGCCGGTTGAGGAGGTTGCTCAGCGACGGCCCCAAATCGGCCGGACTGGTCGGTCCAAAATGGTGACAGGCGAGGCAAACCTCATTGACCATGATGCCGATAACGTTCGGCGTCCGTCGCTTAACGGCGAGCTGGTCCTGGTCGACAGTGACGAACAGCAGTTGAGTATCGTCAGTCCATAATACGATAGTTCCGTCGTTTGTTTGCGCAATATCACGAATTCTCTGCCCTATCCAGATCCGCTCAGCATAGAGCACGCGTCCCTCTTCCAATCGGATCCGGTAGAGCGACGATGCCTTCAAAGTGCCGATGAGCAGATCGCCGTCCCAGCGGGGGTTAAAATTGCTCACCTCCAGGAGTTGCGCCGGAGCAATGCTCGGCACCCACGCGAACAGAGGCGCCTTGTACCCCGCATGGCTCCCAACGACAGGTGATGTGCGGGCGGGCCAGTCGTAGCTGTTGTAATCGGTGCCGAGCGCTACGTTTGGGGCGCCGTAATCGCTGCCTTCTGTGATGACGTTGAGTTCGTCGCCCCCGTAGGCGCCATTCTCGGTGGAGAGGAGCTGTCCGGATTTAAGAAATGCCAGTCCCAACGGGTTCCTGTGGCCTTTAGTGAACAAGCGCGATGTATTCGTCGTCAGATCTATTTCTATTATCTTTCCGAAGGTCGTGCCCGGGTCTTCAGCCACCTTCGGGTCCTCTATGCCGCGGTCGCCAAGGGTCAGGTAGAGCTTGCCATCGCCGCGATACGCGAGACGGCCGCCGCCCAGGTTGGCGCCAGGGCCGTAGTCGAAGGCGTCGCTGGCAAAGATCTGTCGCCAGGCGCCGGTCGCCTTGAGCGTGCCGGGATCGAACGGAATAAGCGAAACGGCTGTCCTTATTTTGCCGACTGTCTCGTCAAATTTGTCGTGAGCGACCGCAAGCTCCCTTCGATCCGAAAGGAAGATGACGGCGCGCGCACGGAATTCGTCGTTTGGCGCCTCGGCGAGGTTGACCGGCGGACCGGGGCGGTGAACAAGGAAGCCCTCCAGGTTGTTCGGCAAAGGAGGAATTCCCGGCAGCATCCCAAAGGAGCGGGTCGTCAAATCATACCGGTAGAGGCCGCCAAGTCGTTCAAGGATGATGACCGTCGTGCCGACAACTGTGATCGCGCCGCCCATTTTCGGGACCGGAAAGGCGTCCGATAGCCGCGTTCCACCAACGCTCAACGGGAGAAGCTGGGTCTCCACGTGTCGGTGAATGTGCACCTCGCCATTGTCTTGCGTGTATTGCAGCGCCTTGAACGAATTCCAGCCCCTCTGCTGGATCCGCCACCATGCCAGCGGCGATTTGATAAGCGTGGCGACGTCAACGCCAAAATATTTCTGAAACGTACCTCTCACAATGACCCGGTCAAGGGCGAATCCCATTGCAAAGCACACGGCAAGACACACACCAAGAAATATTCGTTTGCGGAGCACTTGGTTACTCCAGACGGTGATCGAATAGGCAAGGCACCCTACAGGTAGGCAGGAAAGACCCTTATCATCGTCATTACAAGCATACCTACATCTCACTCATCATATCATCGAATTGTTGTCAAGATAACTAAACTCTTCTTAACTTATCGTAATGCTTGCCGGGCGTACGGTAAAGACTGTTGGCCGCCTTTGGCGGCGCTTGAACTATATCAGGCGGGCTTCCAGCGCCACGTTCAATGCAACAAATCCGCTTCCGGGCCCCGCACCATTCTGTCCATGAAACGGCCCCGACAGCGTGCAGAGTTTCGCACGCGCCGCGGCAACATTGAGCCGCGAACCGCTTCGGCAAACCGATATCGGCTTGGCCGCCGGCTCAACAGCTGCAGCCGTTCGCCACAAAGGTCCGCTTACTTGCCGCCAACCGCTCCTCCCACGAGGACGTTCGCGCCGGCAGTTCCTTGAACAAAGGCCTTGAGCGTATAAACATTGATGGCGGTGATAATCGGGTTGTTGATGGTGCCCATCACTAAATTTACATAAGTCAGGAACTTGGTGAACTCGACGGACGAGGCGTTGGCGGCATAAATGACGTCTTTGTTGCGGATCTCAAATTTCGAAGCGAGAAAATAGCCGGCGGGGTCGCGCAGGTCGAGATTATAGATGACCGGCACGATGGGGCCATCGAACCGCGATACGTCGACGCCAAGCTCCACTGCGACTTCGCGCGGCTCACCCCGATAAAGAAATACCGCAGCCGGATCGGCCTGGATATCAGTAAGACCATTGGCCTTGGCGAGCGCTTCCGCCAGCGAAACGCGCCAGGCTTCGAAGGGGATCTGGGCTTGGCGGCCGGACGCCCCGAAGGCAAGGAAAGTCTGCGGCTCGCGGTAAACGTAGATAATGTCGTTAGGCCGCACGTAGATATTGTTCTCCGGGACGTCGACAATCGCGCCGAACGGCACCAGGATCCGCTTTTTGTCGCGTTCGAAAACAACCCAACATTCGTTGCCCGGGAAAATCAGCCCGCCGGCGCGGGCAATCGCGTCAAGAAGGCGCTCGCCGCTGGGCAGGGCTGGAAATCTGCCGGCGAGCTTCACGTCTCCCAGTACGGAAAATGAACTCGCGCGCTGGGTTACGAGAGTCACCACTGCCTGCGGCTTTAAGGCTATATCCTTCAAAGCGTCGACGATGGCGGCCTGCAATTCGATCGCAGTGCGTCCCTGGGCGCGAATTGGCCCCGCATAGGGGACTGATATGTTGCCCTGGACGTCGACTTCCTGGTTAGGAAGCGTGACGTAATTGCCTTGGCGGACGGCAGTCTCCGCCGGGATGAAGAGACCGCCGGCGCCGGCTTCGAAGATCGTTATGCCGAGCACGTCGCCGATGCCAAAGCGAATGCTTTGGGGGCCATGTCGATCGGCGAATGCGCCTGCGATTTGCGGAGCGTGGGCAGCCAATATGTCGAGACTGCGCGGTGTCAGGCGGACGAGACCATAAGGGAGGCTGCCGGGATCGGCTTGTCCGGCTACAATGTCGCCAGCCCGCGGCCCAGCGATCGGCGTGACCGCACAAGCCTGTAACAGGCTTGCCGCGGCACCCGCGAGTGCAAGCAAGATCCAGCGCCACCTTTGCATTACGACCCCCAGTCCGCCAGATTCGTAACACACAAAAGGCGCACTGATAATCTCTGCCCACGGCGAGGCGGAGATTTCTCCACACCTGTTGCGTCCGGGACACAGTGCATCCCGCGGTGGATCGCCGCAAACAGCGTAAATCGATGCCGCGTCTATGAGCGCGACCTTGCCTCCCTCAAGCGAGACTGAGCTTGCGAGCGACGAATGCCTCCGCGTAACGCTCCGGGGCGCGGCATTCCATGCCCCTGAGGCGCGCCAGCCCGAGAAAAGTTTCGCGATCGAACCACTGTTTTGAGCGCTGAGTTCCGAAATGTGAAATCAAGAGATCGATCTTTCGCTCCAGCACACGTGCTGACAACGGCACGTAGAGATTGGGCTGACCCAGGTCTCCATCCCACTTCGGAATTTCGTATTCAAAAATGCAATGATCCCGGAACGTGTTCCATGTCAGACGACACACTTGGCGATGGTCCTGATGGGCGTCATCCCGGCGATGCGTGAAGATGACATCGGGGTTGGCCCGCTGCTTTAAGAGTTCGAACCACGACTTGATCGCTTCCCCCTGCTCCGGGAAGAACCCGTCGCGAAACGGCATTACCTCGATTTGGGTAGCCGCCGCGCCCGACAAAAAGTCAGCCGCCGAGGCCCTGGCTTCTTTTTCCCGGTCGCCTGCGCCGCTCAACACGCACCAATGGACGTCGAGGCGAACGCCGCGATCCATCAGGCCCAGAAGCGTTGCGCCCGCCCCGATCTCGATGTCGTCCGAATGCGCACCCAAACACAGCGCCGATAGACGATCGCCGCGCCCTGCAAATTGCAGCGCCCTCACGACGCCGCCTTGGCCCGAACCTGCGGGCTCATGCGCCATGGCGTATCGCCGCGCTCGGCCATTTCCTCCAGGAGTTGGCGATCTCTGAGGGTGTCCATCGCCCGCCAGAAACCCTCGTATTTATAAGCCATCAGGTGGCCGCCCTCGATCAGGCGCGCAAACGGCTCAAGCACCAGCTCTTCGCCCTCCTTGATGAAGTCGAAGATTCGATTGCGGAAAATGAAATATCCGCCGTTGATCCAGATGTCGGCTTCCTGGCTCGAACGCAGCCTTCTCACCTCGCCCCGCTCATCGAACTCTGCGAGATGAAAGCTGATCGGCGGGTGGATGGCGACAAAGCAGCCGATCTTATCGCTTTTCTTGAAGCGATCGATCATCTCGTCCAGCGGCGCATCGGTCAGTCCATCGCTATAATTCGCGAGAAAGATCTCCTCGTCCGCAACGAGATGTCTCACGGCCATCAGCCGCTGGCCGATATTGCGCCAGGTCCCTGTATCGACTAGCGAAACACGCCAGTCCGGCGGAAGTTGACCGATGATCTCCACCTTCTTGCCGAAGTCCGAGATGATGCAGTCGCTGTAGGCGCTCTGCTTATAGTTCAGGAAATATTCCTTGATTACGGATGCCTTGTACCCGAGGCAAAGAATGAAATCCTGATGGCCGTAGTCGCTGTAGTATTGCATGATATGCCACAGGATCGGCTGGGAGCCGACGGGGATCATCGGCTTGGGAATATTCTCGGAATAGTCGCGAATGCGCATCCCGAGGCCGCCGCAGAACAGCACAACTTTCATGTAGTCAACGCTCGCAAAGGTTTTGGATGATCCTGCCGACGTAATGGCAATGAAGCCGCATGACTAACATTAACAGTACCGATAGGCGAGCACGCTGCCAAGGGTGCTCCAGCCGCTCCACGCCATCCTTGACCTGATACTGCCCTGGAGCATTCGGGTCAATTGAAACAAGTCGATTGGCGCCAGCTAAAGGCCGTTGTCATCGTGGCAAGCAAGTGTTAGATCGGCGACAAAACCGGACGCGACCGACGCGACGCGAGCAATATGAAAGACTGCTACTGGTAATTGCAAACGATATGTTATGTTTAACTCAGGCGGGACGCCAACTGTCGAACTTTCGCTGCCTACAACGCAGGGCTGCGCCCAGCGCCGATCGGCCAGGAGCCGGATAGTGATTTTCACCGAGACCAAACTCAAGGGCGCCTTTATCATCGACTTGGAGCGTCGGGAGGATGCACGCGGCTTTTTTGCCCGAGCCTTTTGTCAGAATGAATTTAAGGCGCACGGACTGAAGCCGATCATCGCGCAGGCAAATATCGCGTCTACTCTCAAAAAGGGGACTGTGCGCGGCATGCATTTCCAGTTCCCGCCGGCGGCCGAGACAAAACTCGTCCGCTGCACGCGAGGCGGGATCTTGGATATCATCGTGGACCTGCGTCCGGAGAGCGCCACTTTTCTGGAGTCAGTCGCGGTCGAGCTGAATGAAGAAAATCAGCGTGCGCTCTATATACCCGAACGGTTTGCGCACGGTTATCAAACATTGCGCGACAACACCGATACAACTTACCAAGCCGGTGAGTTTTATACGCCCGAGGCGGAGGGAGGCCTGATGTATAATGACCCCCGGCTCGGACTGGACTGGCCGATGCCGGCGACGGTTGTGTCGGAAAAAGATCAGAAATTTCCATTGCTGGAGCAAGTCGAAGGCGAATTGAGACGGAAAATGGCCGTCGTTGCTTAGGACGCTTGGCTTAAGAGCGTCCCGGATCATCTTTGCTCACGCCACGCAGAGGAAAAAATAACCGATGAGTCAGCTCGCCAAAGGCCAGTTTGCCGCTCAGGTCGGGACGCGTTTTCTTGCCCGTCGGGCTCGCCGGTCCTGGAAAACGCCATACCAGTGTTCACAGAAGCTTCCCACGCTCCGGCTGACATTCCCGTGTTAGAGGCGGCCCGGCGATCATCTCCTGTGAGCTTCGCCGTGAACCCCTCGCGACGCTATCTGCTCATCTCGCCCTGCCGGGACGAGGCGCAATACCTCCGTCGCACCCTCGACAGCGTGGCAGCGCAGTCAGTGCCGCCAGCGCTCTGGGTGGTCGTCGATGACGGATCGACTGACGAAACCCCCGCCATTCTTGAGGAGTATGCGCGCCGATTGCCCTACCTGCGCGTCGTGCGGCGCACCGATCGCGGCCGCCGGCAGGTCGGGCCCGGCGTCATCGAGGCCTTTTACGCCGGGCTGGAGACGGTGCGCCTGGACGAGTTCGACTACCTGTGCAAGCTCGACATGGACCTGGACCTCCCGGCGCGCTATTTCGAGCTGCTGATGCAGCGGATGGAGAGCGATCCGCGGATCGGGACCACATCCGGCAAGCCGTGGTTCGTCCACCCGCAGCGCGGCGCCTTGGTGCCGGAAGTGTGCGGCGACGAGATGTCGGTGGGCATGACCAAGTTCTACCGCGTCGCCTGCTTCAGGGAGATCGGCGGCTTCGTACGCCAAGTCATGTGGGACGGCATCGACTGCCACCGCTGTCGCATGCTCGGGTGGATCGCAGAGAGCCGCGATCTTGAGCCCATCCGCTTCATCCATCTGCGTCCGCAGGGCGCCAGCCAGAAGGGCATCTGGACAGGACGGCTTCGGGCCGGCTTCGGGCAATACTTTATGGGTACGTCGCCGCTTTACTATTTGGTGGTGGCGCTCTACCGCCTGCCCGCTCACCCGGCAGTCATCGGCAGCGTCGCCATGCTGTGGGGCTACCTTAGAAGCTGGCTCAAGGGCCTGCCGCGTTATGACGACCCGGAGTTCAGGCGCTTCCTGCGCTCCTACCAGCACGCCTGCCTGCGCATGGGCAAGCGGGCCGCCACGCTCCGGACCGATGCCGAGCGCGCTCACCTCTGGCATGCCAGTCACCCGGCCTCGATGGCCCGATGAGGCGTCGATGAAGCACACCGGAAAGGCCGAACTCTTGGGCCTCTCATTCGACGCCGTAACCATGGAGGCCGCGGTGGCCCGGTGCCTTGAGCTGTGCCGCGCCCCGCGCTCGCCCCACACGGTCATCACAGCCAACGCCTCCCACCTATGCATGATGCGCCGCGACCCGGAGCTGGCAAACGCGTGCCGGGCGAGTCACCTCACCGTGGCTGACGGCATGTCGGTGGTGTGGGCCTTGCGAGCCTCGGGCCAGCCGATGCCGGAGCGCGTGGCAGGCGTGGACCTCATGGCGCGACTTCTGGCGGCAGCCGGGGAGCACCGGCTGCGCGTCTATTTTCTTGGCGCCCGGCGCGACGTAGTTGCGACGCTCGTGGAGCGGAGCCGGGCGCTGTACCCAGGCATCGAGATCGCCGGCTTTCGCGACGGCTACTTCGGCGCGGACGATCACTCGCGCCTTGTCGAAGAGATCCGGGCGAGCGAGCCCCATATGCTGTTCGTCGGCATGCCCACACCTTTTAAGGAGACCTGGTGCGAGCGCCATCGTCAGCGCCTCGACGTCCCCGTCATCATCGGCGTAGGCGGCAGCTTCGACGTGCTTGCCGGCTTCATCAAGCGGGCCCCTCGCTGGGTACAGTCGCTGGGTCTCGAGTGGTTCTGGCGGCTCCTCATGGAGCCGCGAAAACTCTGGAAGCGCTACCTCACCACCAACAGCGAGTTCATCTGGCTGGCCAGCCGGGAGATCGTCGCCCGCCGTCTGGGCCGACCGCCGTCGATGCGCGGCCACGAGCAGCATGGCCCATGACGACCCCGCGCAACATCCTGGTCTTCATGGGCACCCGCCCAGAGGCGGTCAAGCTCGCGCCGGTGGTGGCGGCGCTGCGCGGCGCCGACGATTTCCGCTGCACCGTGGTGGCCACCGGCCAGCATAAGGAGATGTTCCGCCAAGTCGCCGAGACCTTCGGCTTCGCGGTTGACGCCGACCTTGACGTGATGCGGCCGAATCAGACGCTCGCGGGGCTGACCGCGAGGCTGATGGACGGCATTGACGGCTGGCTGGGATCGGCGCAGCCGGACATGGCGCTCGTCCAGGGCGACACGACCACTGTGTTAGTGGCGGCGCTCGCCTGTTTCTATCGACGCATCCCGATCGGCCATGTGGAAGCCGGGCTGCGGACGGGCAATATCTGGTCGCCTTTTCCCGAGGAAGTGAACCGCAAGCTGGCTACGCCGCTGGTGGCGCTCCACTTCGCTCCCACCGAGAAGGCTCGCGCAGCGCTGCTGCGCGAGGCGGTTCCGGAGGAGACCATTTCGGTAACGGGAAACACCGTCATTGACGCCCTGCGCATCGAGGTGGCCACCCAGGCCAACAACGCGTCGCTGCGCGCTCGCATTGACGAGGAACTGAGCCTTCTGGTGGGCGCTGACTGGGCGCAAGCGCCGATGATCCTCATCACGGGGCATCGCCGCGAGAACTTCGGGCAGGGCATCGAGCAGATGTGTAAGGCCATCGCGACGCTCGCCCAGCGCTTCTCGGACCACCGCTTCGTCTATCCGGTTCACCTCAACCCAAACGTGCTGGTGCACGTGAAGCGGCTCTTGGGCGGCCTGCCGAACGTTAAGCTCATCCAACCCCAGGGTTACCGGAACTTCGTCGCGCTCATGGCGCGCTGCCGGCTGGTGTTGACCGATTCTGGCGGCGTCCAGGAGGAGGCGCCTTCGCTGGGCAAGCCCGTCCTCGTGATGCGAGACACCACCGAGCGCCCCGAAGGCGTGGCCGCCGGCACCGCGCTCCTGACCGGCACGAACGCGCAGGCCATCGTCAAGCACGTCACGCGGCTGCTCACGGACGAGGCTGCCTATCGCTCCATGGCCACGGCGAAGAACCCTTACGGAGACGGCTACGCTGCCGAGCGGATCGTAGAGCGGATCCGCCGCTATTTTGGCGGGCTTGGCGCTGCCGGCAAGGCAGCGCGCGCGGCGGCCGAGGCGCCGGTGGCCCACCAGCGCGCCAGGTAAAGATTGTAGAGGGTTACGCCCTGCCAATCGATGTCGAGCTCGTTGGTGGAATAGCTATCGTTGTCGGTGTAGCGCGCCTCCAGCGGCGTTGAGGCGTTCCGCGGCATGGCGGGATCGCCCCAGTAGCCCCAGGTCGGAATGGGCCGGCCGTACGGCATCGCGATGTCATCGGGCTCCGGCGCCGCGATGGGGCCTCCCGCCACCAGCCCGGGAAAGAGGTACGGCGTGGCGTTAAGCGCTGCGAGCCATTGGTGGAAGCCATGGGTCCGCCCGTGCGTGACGCCGGGCAGGCCGCTCACGTAGACGATCTGCTGGTAGTTCCGCCCCAGCGCGTGGTGCACATTGGCAAGTACCTGCTCGCAGTCGGCGGCTGATCCGACGGGGTCCTGGAGGCAGAACTGGGCGCTGAAGCCCGCGGTTCGCTGGAAGCCGGCTGCGATGGAGCCCCAGAAGGTCCTACCGGCCCACCCGAAGGGGTGGCGTTCGCCGTCGGCGCGCACCTCCCCGGCGCGACGGCGGAGGTCCTGACGGATCGCTCGCTGCCGCTCCGGATCGCCGGTCGAAGCGCGCAGGTAGAGGAGCGCTGCGTAGACGTTGCTGCGCAGGTAGCTCGGGTCATTCTGGACTGGCTGGTAGTTCGCCTCGAAATCAGCGCGAAAGGCAGCATCGCCGGTGGCCAGCAGCAGGCCGGCCGCCGCGTACATGCGTACGTCTCGACCCACGCTCGGGTCGTTGTTCTGACGCATCGCCGGGCAAGTGGGTCCGTCGCTGTTCTCGTCCGGGCGGTCGCGAAGGAAACTGTAGCCGGAACGGGCTGCCTCCAGGGACCGCTCAGCGAAGGCCGCGTCGTAAGGACGGAAGAGCACGGAGGCGAACGCCAGAGTTCCGACCGCGCGGGCCGTCGCGATGGTGCCGACCTCGCCCGCGCGGTAGGGCGACATCCGCTCAAGCCAGTTGGTCCCGTAGGGCCCGTAACGTTCCTGGCAGGTCGTGTTATGGAACCCACCGCTCGGATCCTGGACCGAGAGCAGCCACTCCAGCCCCCACCGCGCCTCGTCGAGCAGGTCCGGCACGCCGTTTCCGGATTCCGGAATGCCGGTGTCGTCCTCCCGCGGCGAGAAATCGGCGGCGGCCGACAGCAACCAGAAGAGCGCCGAGTTGGTCGAAGCGCTGTAGAGCGAGAAGTCACCAGCGTCGTGCCAGCCTTTCACCACGCCCGGCGGCGCGAGGGCGGCATCGCTTGGGTGAATCCAGGGGCCTTGGGCGTGAGCCGCGCCGATCTCGGTGAAGGCTCGCTGGTAGTAGAAGGCCCGCTGAACGGCGCGCACGGGCGCATCGAACACGCCGGGGCCGACGTCGAAGGGATAACTGGAGGTCCCGTCGTCTGCGACCACGCGGTAGCGCCCCGCCGCCCGCAGGGGGGTGAAGTCGCCCACCCAAACGCTCCTTATGGCGCCGAGCGTATCGGTGGGAATCTCGCGCATGGGCGGCCCGCCCTGGAACACCACTTCGCCGCTGTCGCTCACGACCTGGAATGATCCAAAGCGCTTCGGCGAGGAGAACTGTTTCACCATGAATGGCCCGTAGCCGACCTGGGAGGCGGCCAATCCGCTGAACGGCGGTGCTTCAGGTCCCAGGGCCGCGCGTTGACGCCATGCCGGGTAGCCGCGCAGTCCGTTGACCGCTTGTTTGAGGGGCGTTCGCAGGAGGGGGCTCAGCGCCACTGCGAGCAACGCGGCCACAGTCGCCGCCGCGGCGGCGAGGCCCAAAACCCGGCCCGTTCTGGCTGTCCGCCTCAGCGGAAGACGCGGTTGCGGTGACACCATCGGACGAAGACGTATACAGACCAGACACGCGACCAGTACATGCCGGGCGCCCCGTCGAGAAAGGCGCGCCACAGCCGCTCCACTGCCGCAGGGTCGAGGCCGGCCGGAGCTATGGCCTCCGGGTCCCGCAGGGTCTGGTCCATGGCGTCCTTCAGGCCGCGCCGGATCCAGCGATCGAACGGCAGCACGAATCCACTCTTGGGCCTATCGAACAGCGCGGGATCGAGGCCGCGCAGGCCGATGCGCCGCAGCATGGCCTTGCGGCCCAGCGGCCTGTAGCGGGCATGATCCGGCAACCGGTCCACGCTTTCGAAGAGGACCTGGTCCACCAGCGGCACCCGCTGCTCCAGCGACGAGGCCATGCTGGCCACGTCGTTGTCACGCAACAGCCGCTCGCCAAGGAACAGCCGCTGCTCCATGACGCTGATGGCCGAGAGCGGGGTGCGGGCCCTGGTCTCCGCACTGAGGCGCTGTCGCATGGCGGCGGGGAGGCCGTCGGCCAGCGCCTCGGCAAAACCCGGCGCCAGAAGCTCGCGCTGGAATCCGGGGAGAAAGAGCGCGTAGGCGAGCTGGTAAAGCGCCAAAAGGTCGTCGCCGCGACAGACCATGTCGGGCAGCTTGGCCCAGCGGGTCTGAGGCGGCATCGTCTCGCTGGAGCGGCAAAGCAGCCGGGATGCAAGCCTGGCCGCAGCCACCTGCAGTCCGCGCGGCACCCAGGCGGCGCGCCGGGACCAGCGCTGCAGCACGGGCAGATCGCGGTAGGACGTATAGCCGCCGAAAAGCTCGTCGCCGCCTGTCCCTGAGAGCGCCACCGTGAACCCGGCGGCGCGGATCGCACGCGACATATAGTAGGCATTCAGTCCGTCGAAGGTCGGCTGGTCCAAGCTGTCGAGCGCCGCCTCCAGATTCTCGACAAAACGCCCCTCCGTGAGCACCACCTCGTGGTGCTCGGTGCCGATCGCGGCGGCAATCCGCCGCGCGATGGGCCCTTCGTTGAGTTCCTGCTCCTCGAAGGCGAGGGTGAAGGTATGAATGGGGCTCTTCGCCGCACGTTGCGCCAGGTTGGCCATGGCCGAGGAGTCCACCCCGCCCGAAAGGAAGACCGCGAGGGGCACGTCGCTCGCCAAGTGCAGCCTCAGTCCTTCCTCAAGGACAGCGGCCAAGCCGTCCTCGTCCATGCTCGGATCGGGCGCGCGAGCGGGGATGGGCCAGAAGTCCTCCTGCCGCAGCTCCTTGCCGGCGCCGTCAAGCTCGATCAGCCGGCCGGGCCACACAAGGTCGACTCCTTTGACAGCCGTACCAGGGCCGACCACGAAGCCGTTCCACACACTGCTGGCCACGGCCTGCGGGTCGAGACGCGGCCTGCCCATAAGCCTCGAGGCCAGAAGGGCGCGCAGCTCCGAGGCGAAGGCCACGGACCAGCCGGCTTCGGGATCTGACGACCGTGCGATGTAGAGCGGCTTGATGCCGAGCGGGTCCCTCGCCAGCAGGAGCCGGCGCAGCTTGGGGTCCCAGCAGGCAAAGGCGAACATGCCACGCAGCCAGCTCACCGCAGCCGGCCCATGCAGGCCGAGCGCGCGCAGCATCACTGCGGTGTCGCCGCTCGAATTGAACTTTTCCCCCTCGGCCGCCAGGCGCTGCCGCAGGTCGCCGAAGTTGTAGATCTCGCCGTTGAAGACCACCACGTGTCCCGTCACCGGGTCCACCATGGGCTGGGCGCCGGCGGGCGAAAGGTCGAGAATGGAAAGCCGGCGGTGGGTCAGCAGCGCGCCCCAGCCGCGCGAATCCGGCGTGGAGATCCAGGTCCCGCTGGCGTCCGGGCCGCGGTGGACCATGGCGTCGTTCATCCGCGCCAGCGCGGCGCGGTTAGGCTCGTCCAGTCGTCCGATGATCCCGGCGATGCCGCACATCAACAAGGTTCCTTGAGGAAGCCGGGATACTGATCGCACAAATCCCACAGGGTCAAGGTGACACATTTCGTGCACTTGACGCCGATGGGTTTGTATTCAAGAAAAAAGGCGTTTCACTCAGAGGCAATGACGTGTGGAATGCGCTGTCTGCGAGGCGCCGAAAGCGACTGGCGCGAGTCCCTCAGGGCATGCGGGTGTATGCGGTCGGAGACGTGCACGGCCGTGCCGATCTGCTGGCGCAGTTGCTCTCTGAAATCGATGCCGACCTCAAAGAGCATCCGGTCCCCCGGGCTGCCCACATCTTTTTGGGAGATTACATTGACCGCGGGCCGGACTCCCGGCAGGTGCTCGATTTGCTGGTGGCGCGCAGTCAGCGCCATGAGACGGTCTTCCTGAAGGGCAATCATGAGGTTCTCTTCGAGGAATTTTTACGGAACCCGGAAAGGTTTGCGGCCTGGCGTGATGTCGGCGGGGTCGACACGTTGCGGTCTTACGGCATCAGGCCGCCACCAAATCCAGATGCTGCCGAACAGGTAATGCTCGCGAGGCAACTTGCAGGTGTTCTGCCGCCGGCGCATTGGCAATTCTTGCGAAGCCTCAGGCGGTCATTCAGTTGCGGGGACTTCTTCTTTGTCCATGCCGGCGTGCGGCCCGGCGTGCCGTTGTCGCAACAAGCCGATCAAGACCTGTTCTGGATTCGGGACGAATTTCTCAACAGCGAAGAGAGATTTGGAAAGATTATTGTGCACGGACATAACCCGGTCATGGACGTGGAATTTCATTCCAACCGCATCAACATCGACACCGGCGCTTTTGTGACCGGGCGGTTGAGCTGCCTGCGAATCGAATCTGACGACGCGCTTTTCAACGTCCATTGCTTCGCGGGGCCGCATGTCGGGGCGCGGCGGCTTTTCCTGTAGCGATGTGTGAAGCGATTTCCAGGTCATGAAGTCCAAGTACATCGTTGCATCAACTTGGCGCAACAATGCGTTTCGCTCGGATTTGCTCAATCGTTGCGGCCGCCTCAAGAGCGATCGACATGATCGCCGACACTTGTGGGCTGCGATGTGTGATATGTGTGATATGCAGGAGACTTGACAACACCTCGCCGTTCAGAAGAGTTAGGCTTTCCGTGAATTGGCGCTCACCCGTTTGCACTTTCGCAAAAATCTGCGCTTGCACAAAAATCCGATCCCGTGAACCGAGCCTCAAATTTGCCGATCCGTTTGCCGTTTCGGCGCACTCCCACCGACCCAAGGGCGAACGGGGGCGTCCTCCAGCGGGGTTCCGGCGCCGATTGCCCCAGATCGTTAATCGATGACCTCAGAGCGCCTTAGGATCCTCTGCGTTTCCCAGATGCCCGCCAGCCCTCCGCGCTTTGGCGCCCAGGCGCGCATGCATGGTCTGATGACCGAGCTGGCGCGACGCCACGACCTGACGGCGGCGATGCTGGTTGACGAGGAGTTCGACGCGGAGGAGTGCCGGAAGGCCATGCAGGCCTATTGCCGAGAGGTGGTGCTGGTCCAAAACCCGTATGGCCGGGAGGGCGCCGCCAAGCGGCTGCTGCAGCTCAAGTCTCTGGCCTCGACCCGCAGTTTCGAGCGGCTGCGGGTCACGGTGCCGGCGTTGCAGCGGGCGCTGGACCAGCTCCTGCGCGCCAATCGGTTCGACGTCGTGAATCTTGAGTTCTCGTATCTTGGCCACTGCCACCTGCGCCAGGCTCCGCCCGGCGAAAGGCCTCCGGCTTTGGTCGTGGACTCGCACGAGATTGCCTATGACTTGGCCCGGCAGTTCGCCCGCTCCTGCCGCAGCTTGGCCCGGCGTCTCCACGCCGGCGCCAACTGGCGCAAGCTGCGGCGCGAGGAGCTTCAGACTTACCGCGACGCCGATGGGGTCTACCTATGCAGCGCAGCGGACGAGCGGCGCTTGCTCGACCAGATCCCTGAGGCGCGTACGGCGGTTATACCCAATGCTGCGGACGTCGAGCACTACCAGCCCCGGCCGACGGACCCGCCGTCTGACGGCCGCACCGTCGTCTATTTTGGGCTTTTGTCCACTGTCCCTAATGTGGACGGGGTGACCCACTTCGTCCAAGACGTCTGGCCCCGCATCGCGCAAGCGCATCCTGAGGCGCGCTGCAAGATCATCGGCGGGCGGCCTCCGCCGTCGCTCCTGGCGCTGGCCGGGCCCCGGGTCGAACTGACCGGCTTCGTGCCGGATCTGCGTCCGCACCTCGCGGCGGCGGCTGCGGTCGTGGTGCCGGTGCGGCTGGGCGGCGGCACCCGCCTCAAGATCGTGGAGGCGATGGCGATGGGCAAGGCGATCGTATCAACCACCCTCGGCGCCGAAGGGATCGAGGCGGTTCCCGGGCGCGACATTCTCATCGAAGACGAGGCCGCAGCCTTCGCGGACGCCGTGAACCGCCTGCTGGCGGAGCCAGGCTTGGCGGCGCACATCGGCCGGTCGGCGCGGCGGCTGGCGGTGGAGCGCTATGCGTGGAGCGGGGCGGCCCGGGCGCTGGAGGGCTTCTACCGCCGGATCCTGGAGGCCGGCTCTTGAAGGCGGCGCTCATTGGAGCGGGGCAGATCGCCCGCCAGCACCTCGCCTGCCTGAAGACCCTGCCAGGCGTTGAGTTGGCGGCCGTCTGCGACCTTTCGCCCGCCACGGCAGAGGCTGTCGCCGAGCGGTATGGCGTCCCTGCGTGGTTCACCAGCCACCTGGCCATGCTGGAGAAGGTCCGGCCCGATGTCGTCCATGTCACGACTCCCCCGACCTCCCACTTTCGGCTGGCGATGGACTCCTTCGACGCCGGCGCCCATGTGATCGTTGAGAAGCCTGCGACCTCGACCTTCGACGAGCTTCAGGCTCTGGCTCAGCGCGCCCAAGAGGCCGGCCGCCACCTGATTGAAGACCACAACTACGTCTTCAATCGCGCCCCCCAGGAAATCTTGCGGCGCATCAAGTCCGGCGAGTTCGGAGCGGTGACGCATGTCGAGGTGCTCATTTGCCTCGATATCCTGGGTCCGAACGGCTTCGCTGATCCGAACTCGCCGCACCCCGCGCTGACTCTCGCCGGCGGCGCGATCGCAGACTTCTTGCCCCACCTGGCGTCGCTCGCCCATCTCTTTGTTGGCTCGTACCGGGCCGCCCAGACGGTCTGGACCAAGCGCAAGCCTTCGCCCCTGCCGTTCGACGAGTTCCGCGGCCTGGTGGAGGGCGAACGCGGGACCGCGGCCCTGGGCTTCAGCGCCAGCTCGCAGCCGGACGCTTTTTGGCTGCGGGTCTACGGGGAGCGGATGCAGGCCGCCGCCAATCTCTTCGAGACGCGGCTCACTTTTGACGGTCCCCGCAACGTGCCCAAGCCGCTGCGGCCCTTCTTCAGCGGCCTGGAGGAGGGCAAAACCATCCGTCGCGCCGCGCTGACGACGCTGCTCCGCAAGTTCAAGGGTCCCGGGGCCTACGAAGGATTGTGGGAACTGCTGGCCCGGACTTACCCGGCGCTCGCCGACGGGGCCGCCCTGCCGGTTACGGCAAACGACGTCCTGGAGGTGAACCGAATGGTTGAAGCCCTCAAGCCAAGGGAGCAGCCGTGATGAGAGCTCTCGTGACCGGCGCCAACGGGTTCCTCGGCCGGCACGTAGTCGCCGCGCTGCTTGGGCGCGGCATCGAAGTCCGCGCTATGGTGCGCCCCGCCGCCCGCCTCGAAGCGCTCGGCTGGCCGCCCTCGGTTGAGGTCTTCCGGGCGGACCTGCGCACGTCGCATCAGCTCACGCGCGCCTTCGAGGGCGTCGACGTCCTGCTCCATCTGGCGGCGGTGGTTTCCGGCGGGGAGGATGCGCAGTTCGCGGGAACCGTGGTCGGCACCGAGCGATTGCTGGACGCCATGGCGGCAAGCGCTTGCCGGCGGCTGGTGCTTTGCAGCACGTTTTCGGTTTATGACTACAGTTCCACGCGCCGCACCCTCGACGAGGACTCGCCGCTCCACAAGGTGCCGGACGTGTACGCCCGCGACGGCTACACCATCGCCAAGTGGTGGCAGGAACGGGTGACCCGGCGCTTCGCCGCGCAGCACGGCTGGGACCTCACCATCCTCCGCCCCGGCTTCATCTGGGGACGGGATCATGGCTACCTCGCCGCCTTGGGCCAGAAACTCGGGCGGCACCATCTTGTCATCGGCCCGCTGACTCGCATACCGATGACGCACGTAGAGAACTGCGCAGACGTCTTCGCGGCGGCGGCGGCGGATCCGCGCGCGCGGGGCCAAACCTTAAATGTTGTAGACGGTCCCGGCGAGCGTATCTGGAGATATCTTTCCGACTACATGCGCTGCAGCGGCCAGCCGGGATGGCGCCTGCCCATCCCCTATTGGCTCGCCATCGCAACTGTGCGGCTCGCCTTCGCCACCGTTTTCAGGCGCGCCACCAAGGTGCCCAGCATCCTTATCCCGCGCCGGTTCGAATCGCGGCTCAAGCCGCTCCGCTTCGAGAACCGCAAGCTGCGCGAGACGCTCGGCTGGACCCCGCCGCTCGATTACGAGCAGTGCCTGGCGCGCACTTACGGTCCCGCAGCGCCTGCAGCCGGGCGCTGAAGCGCCCGCTCCTTGGCCGGCGCGAACAGCCGCTTCAACTCAAGGAACCGCTTCTCGAAGAGCTCGTAGCTAAGGTAGGCCGCGAGCAGCGAGACCGACGCGCCCAGCGTCGCCTGCAGGGCCACCGCAGCGCTGTGAGAGCCGAGCCAGCGCGCCAGCTCGAACTCGGTGCGGTTGGTCGTCAGGTAATACGAAATAAAGTGATGGTAGACGTACAGCCCGTAACTGTAGGTGCCCAGGAAGCCCATGGACCGGCTGCGGAAGAAGCGTGAGACAGCTGACTGCTTCGGCGCGGTCAGCGACCACACCAGCACGCAGGCCAGCAACATCAGGATCGCCGCCGCTCGAACCGGCAGCACCATTTCCAGCCCCTGGCGCGACACGAGAAGCGTCCACGCGAAGGTGGCCGCGAGCACCCCGCCAAGAACAGCCGCTGCCCGGGGCAGGGCGCGCACCAGCCGCTCCAGCCCCCCCGGCTGACGCGCCATCACCGCCAGGAAGGCGCCCAGGGCCAGACCATCGAGTCGGAAGGGGGTCAGGACATAGGTGGTCCACCAACTCAGACCTATGAGCGATCCGACGAGTCTGGCCAGCATGGCGCCCAGCGACGTCGCCAGGCTCGCCGCGATGAGCGCTCGCGGCCGCCGTACCAACAGGAAGACCACCAGCGGCCAGAACAAGTAGAAGTGCTCCTCGACGGCGAGCGACCAGAAGTGGTCGAGGTAGGAGAACGACCACTCCCCGGTCTTGCCGATGTAGATGTTCACCGCGTAGAGCCAGGCCCAGGCTTGGCGGTCCACCAGGTAGTCGAGCGCCGGGCCCCGCAGCAGAGGGACCAGCGGGGCTGCGAAGAACACCAGCGCCAGCATGCCGTAGTAGAGCGGAAAGATGCGCAGGAGCCGGCGCATGTAGAAATTGCGGAAGTAATGCGGATCGTTGTGGGCGTCGTAGAGGATGCCCGTAATCAGGAAGCCAGAAAGCACGAAGAACAGCTCGACGCCGTACGACCCGTAGTTAGCCGCGCCGACGATGGCGCGCTCGACCGCGCTCGTCGGCAGCGTATTGCCAATGAAGTGGAACAGCAGCACCATTGAGATCGCGAGGCCCCGCACCCCGTCCAATGCCGGTATATGTCCGCGCAGATCCGCCGGCGGGCCGCCGCCGGCCAGCGCCCAGACACCCGACACCGCCGCGCGATCTGGTTTCAATGGCGGCAGCCCTCAGCAGACCGAACGACAACAAAAATGCATTGCGGATGCGGCCGTTTGCATATGCGCACGGCAATGTTCAACGGCGGAGGACATGATTTAACACTGGACATGATTTAACACTGGACATGATCTAAAACTTCCGTTGCGTCGCCGATCGGGAACGGACCAGCAGCAGACTTGCGGCCGTCCGATACCCCAGCAATCGTCCAATATCAATTGCTTATCGCTGGCGTCATCATTGCGGCTGCCATCATTGCGGTTATCATCGTTGCAGCTATTGTAGCGCGCCACGGTCCCGAAAGGCGCAACAAGCGCGGATGACCCGTTGTCGTGTGCGGTTTCCGTGGGTGGTTTCTGTGTTTCCGCCGGTGTGCGGTTTCGGCGCTGCAACGCCGACCGTTGAAGTTCCTGGCGGTCAAGCAGGCCATTGTCAAGAAAAATCCCGTGTGCGGAATTCGCAAGCTCGCCGCCGGCGAGAGGCGCCATTCGTCGCAGCAATGGGACCGCCGCATCGCATGTTTGCCCGATGGCGAATAGGAGGCTAATCATAGCAGACAGCAGGTTCATGCCGCGCGGCTCTTCGGCCCCGCGGCGCCGATCTTCAGCTGACATTCGGCGCGGGCGCCGATAGAGTGCCAGAATGTCGAAAGCCTCGATGCATTCCTTCGAATTCGGTCGAGCGAGGCCTTCCGCCGCCGCGACTGACGTCTGCGCAATCGTTCCGGTCTTGGCATGCGCCTATCCTGCGATAATCGAGCCGCTGATCTATTCAACTTTTCCTCCCGCCCCCGGGCTGCAGGGCATCTTGGAGAGCCGCATAGAGAATAGAATCTTCTGGCCCGCGCTCGCTGCGATCTCTGTCCTTCTGGCCGCACGAAATTCATCCCGCTTCGCCAAGTTCACTTTGCCCCCCAACATCGTCTGTCTGCTCGCGTATCTGGCGTTTGCCGGGGCGAGCGTTGCGTGGGCGTTCAAACCGGCGCTGTCATTCACGAGATTTGCGCAGGAAGTGATGGTTCTTACCTCCGTCGTTTTGCCCGCCATGGCGGCGCTTCGAACCGCGGATATGATGCGCGGCCTGTTTTTATGCTTCGCAATTGCCTCGGTGGTGAATCTGCTTTTCATATTGGATGGCGGCTCGCAGCAGGTGGCCACGTACGGCGCACTGAAAGTTAATATAGGTTATCCTGGATATTTTACCGGGAAGAATCTTCTGGGAGAATTTTCAGCTATCGCTCTTTTGCTGTCGCTTCACGAGCTTCTTTTTCCCGGCCGGCGGCGATCATTCGGCATCATCATTGCCGTCGCCGCGATTTCACTGCTCTTCTTAGCCAATTCCAAAACGGCGCTTGGCCTTGCGCTTTTGGTTCCGTTCCTGGCAGGGCTCACGTTGATTATTGCCAGGAGAACGCGCGTCTCCCCGGCAGTCATTCTAATGACCGTTCCAATTTGCTACATCGCCGTATCCAGCCTGACCGGCTTCAATATAAATCGCATATCGTTTCTCCTATACGGCGATTCAACCTTTACGGGCCGTACGCTCATATGGGATTTCGCGCAATTGGAGATCGCGCGCAAGCCATTCGCGGGGTGGGGATACCAATCGTTCTGGCTCGTCGGCGCGGACGCGCCGAGCATCGTTGACGCTCCCGGTTGGATCAAGGGCATGCCGAATGCTCACAGCGGCTATTTTGATACGATTCTGGAGATGGGATACATTGGCCTTGCTTTGCTTCTAAGCTTTCTCGTTGCGACCCTCCACGGCATTGGCCGGGTGGCGCAGAGCGACCGTGCGCGGGCCTGGCTCCTGCTCTCCCTGGCTCTCTTTATTATGCTATATAATTTTCTTGAAAGCCTGTGGATGCGCGGCTTCGATTTGCTGTGGGTGGTGTTTGTGATTGTCGCCGCTGAAACCGCTCGATGCTCGCGGCCGTTTCCGTCGGCGAGGGGCGCGTCGGCAGCATTACGGCCCGCCAGAGCGGGCATTCCCGTCCCTGCGCGCGGGCAGCGGAGGCTCCCGTTGCGCATGCCGATTCAATCCCGACGGGGATATCGCGGCAACACTCGGCCGCCAGTCTCAATTTGAAGCGGGTCTGCCCAGCGCCGCGGCGCCGCGGCGCCGTGCGCAAACACTCAAGGCGAAGCACGCGTTCTGCAAGCGCGCTCTGCGCGATCCTGACGGCATTCTGGCAGCGGTCCCGTTTTCGCCGTGATCCTCTTGCTTTCGCCGCGATTCGGCGGGGCACGGCAACGCCATCAAATTGGGCGGACGGAAGATAAGCGTTTTACGAGCGTGCCTTAGACGATCGGGACGGCGTCTCCGGCAGCGGTCCTGTTTTCGCCGTGATCCTTTCGATATTGCATATTAGGGAATCGGGGATTGACGATAGCGTTCGTAAGCGTGCTTTGAGCGATCCTGACGGAATTCGGGGCATTGGTCCTGATATGCGCAGAGATCCTTATCGTTATTCGAACTTTTGGAATTGGGGGGAGTGATATGCGTTTCGCACGCCTGTTCTAAGCGATCCCGACTGCCTTCTGGCGACGTCTTCTCGCCATCCGCTGCTTTGGCTTTGGCCGCGATTCTTTCGTGGAAAGCGATGTTCTGCTCATTGGAAAATCTCGGAGCTTGGGGGAAATAGCGATGCGTTTTGCAAGCCTGCCGCGAGCCGTCCTGACGGCAGTCCGGTCGTCTGTCCCGGTGTTTGCCGCCATCCTGTCGTTTTCGCAACCGTCATTCGCGCAGATCGACACGAGCATCCTGCCGGCCGACCGGGCCACGGTGTGGAACCCAGGGATGATGGCGGTAGGCGGCATTCCGGTTCGCTCTACCGTTTGCGCTACGGTGCGCCCCTTAGGAGGGGGACAGGACGACACCGCTAACATCCAAGCCGCCGTCAACGGCTGCCCGGCTGGGCAAGTGGTGCAGCTCGCGGCTGGCACCTTCACTATCAACAACGGCAACTACGTACTGATCAATAAGGGCATAACTTTGCGCGGCGCCGGACCAGGCCAGACGACGCTGCAGAAGACTGACGGCGCCAAGCCGGACAACGAGAACGTCGGTCCTAATCCTTCCCCGCTCATCATCGTCGGCCCGGCACGGTACTCAAGCACCAGCGATGGCAGCGGCGTGGCCGCCTCTACCAACCTGACCGTCGATGCCGCCAAAGGCGCGTACACGGTGACGGTGGCGAGCACGGCCGGCTTTTCGCCCGGCCAGATCGTGTTGCTGGACGAGGCCTCTGGCGCCGGCTGGCAGACTGACCCGGCCGGTCGCGGGCAGATTTGGGCTTCCCCCGATTTCCGGGTGGTCTGGCAAAAGCACAACCCTGCCCTCACCGGCACCGATGACTTCGCGGCGAACCAATACCCGACGACCCCCGGCAGCGCCGGGCAGTGGTTCTCCCGGCTGGACCGCCCCACCGCCGAGGTGAAGCAGATCGCCTCTATCTCCGGATCCAGCATCACCTTCACCACGCCGATCCACATTTCCTATCGGACGAGCCATACCGCTCAGCTTTCCTACTATGGGCAACCCCACGTGACGAACGCCGGGGTCGAGAACCTGACAATGACCGGCGGCGACAACGGCAACCTCCGCTTTGAATGGGCGGCGATGTCCTGGGCCAAGAACGTGGAAAACACCGTGTGGCACGACGAAGGCTTCGCGATCGACAGCTCCTTCCGGATCGAGCTGCGGGAGTTCTACGTGCACGATGCCGCCTGGGCCGAGCCTGGCGGCGGCGGCTATGCGATCAGCCTCGCGAACGGAACATCCGAAGTGCTCATTGAGAATGGAATCTCGGTCAGGGCCAACAAGGTCATCGTGGCGCGCTGCTCGGGCGCAGGCTCGGTGGTCGGCTACAACTACATGGACATGGGCTACATCAACACCAACGGAAAGTGGATCGAAATCGGGCTCAACGCCAGTCATATGGTGGGGCCTCATCACGTCCTGTTCGAAGGCAACTACGGCTTCAATGGCGACAGCGACAAGACCCACGGCAACAGCATCTATCACACGTACTTCCGTAATCACCTGCGCGGCATTCGCGCCCCGTTCAACAACCAGGCAGGCGGGGCGCTCATCGATGACGCCAGCAATCAGCCCCAGCCCGACCAGGGACCTAACGGCCCTGTCCGCGCGGCTGGCATGACGACCTATTCCTATTGGATGTCCTTCGTTGGCAATGTGCTCGGCGCCGCGGGGCAGATGAGCGGGTGGGTCTATGAGACCACTTTCGCCAACGGCGCGCCCGGCATCTGGATGCTGGGCTGGGATGACTGGAGTCCTTACCCGGTTGACGCCAAAGTCGCCCAAACAGTGCTTCGTCACGGCAATTTCGACTACGTCACCAACGCCGTGAATTGGGATCCGACCATCTCCAATCACTCGCTGCCGAATTCATTCTACCTGCCGCAGAGGCCAGCCTTCTTCAACGCGGCGCCCGGCTACACGTGGCCGTGGGTGGACCCGTTGGGAGCGACCAAGATCTACACGCTGCCCGCCAAGGCGCGCTACGACGCCGGGACGCCGTTCAGGCAGCCAAGTCTGAAGCCCCCCGTGGCCCACGATTTCAACGGCGACGGCTTGAGCGACGTCGCTTGGCGGGACACCAGCGGCAATGCGGCGGCGTGGCTGATGAACGGCGCGCAGCTGGTGCAATCGGCGCCGTACGGCACGGTGCCAACGGCGTGGTCGATCGTCGGACAGCGCGACTTTAATGGCGACGGCATGGCCGATTGGCTGTGGCGCGACACCTCCGGCAACGTCGCGATATGGTTCCTCAACGGTGCGCAGCTCAGCCAGTCCGCCGGCGTCGGAAATGTCGCGAAGGCCTGGTCTGTGGCCGGCACCGGAGATTTCGACGGCGACGGCAAGGGCGACGTTCTCTGGCAAGACACCAGCGGCAACGTCGCAGTCTGGTTCATGAATGGCGCGCAGGCGACCCCTGCCGGCGTTGGCGCGGCCTCATCCGGT
This sequence comes from Hyphomicrobiales bacterium, assembly GCA_021323775.1. GTDB lineage: Bacteria > Pseudomonadota > Alphaproteobacteria > Rhizobiales > Xanthobacteraceae > JAJPKK01. Next base: position 860 of record JAJPKK010000116.1, on the reverse strand, counting down.
TGGTCAATCGCCGGCACTGGGGACTTCAATGGCGACGGCAAGAGCGACATTCTCTGGCAAGACAACAGCGGCAACGTGGCGATCTGGTTCATGAACGGCGTGCAGGTGACCCCCGCCGGCGTCGGCGCCGTCTCCACCGCCTGGTCAATCGTTGGCACTGGGGACTTTAACGGCGACGGCAAGAGCGACATTCTCTTCCGCGACGCCAGTGGCAACGTAGCGATCTGGTTCATGAACGGCGTGCAGGTAACGCCCGCCGGCGTCGGCGCCGTCTCCACCGCCTGGTCGGTGGCCGAAACCGGCGACTACGACGGCGACGGCAAGAGCGACATTCTATGGCAAGACACCAGCGGCAATGTGGCGGTCTGGTTCATGAACGGCGCACAGGTTACGCCTGCGGGGGTTGGAGCCGTGCCCACGGCCTGGTCGATCCAAGGCAAGGGCGCTGACTGAGCGAAAGCAGCGAGGTTCAAGTTCAAAGGGGCGCTTGTCCGCCACTTTGATCCGTGCAAGAGACTTATGGCACCGCAGGCGAATCGCGGCTTTTGCCGAGCATCACACAGCCGCGTCGCCAGCGTGTTCCATGCATCGGCCTGGCGGAGGCGGCGGTGCGCCTTGAGGCCTTGCGGCTTTGTGGCACGACGTCATCCTCGGTCTTTCAAAGCGATTGCGGTGCGCTCTTGTGCCTCGGCCAGCCTTGACCGCGGCGACACTCTGGCTGCGCAACAGTTGCGATAGGCTGCGACACGGCCTGCGTGTGCATCTCCGGCAACGTTCAATCCTCGAACAATGCCGGCAGCCAACCGGCTACATCTTCGCCGGCGACCACCAAGGCTATCTTCTTGCGGCCGTGGCTGTTT
>JAJPKK010000296.1 GCA_021323775.1 Hyphomicrobiales bacterium | reverse complement strand
GTTCGGCCGCTCGACGGCGACACCGCGCAAAAGATACGGGAATATCTTGTGCCCCGGCGCCGGCTTGGTGGTGCGCGGCTTCGGCCCCAGCGCCGCGATCCCCATCTTGTGGTGGGTCCGCGTATTCCCAAATCGTTCCAATAATAAACCCGCCAATCAGTCCAAGCGGGTAGAACCAGATTTCCCGCGTGCCCGCTTTCGGCGTAAGAAACTGCAAAAGAAGAAAAACACTGCTTCCAGCTATGACCCAAATCGATGCTCGCAGGTCACGGGGGCCCCATTCGTCGGCCTCTTGAACATAAAAGCCGAGCAACGTTCCCAAAAGAACGCCTAGCCACAACGCGCCGAGAAGAACTATCCAATCAGCGCGGCCGAGAAACGCCACGACAAAAGCTCCTAAGAGACTACCGATGTAGGCAACGATCACACCACACATGATTGGCTTGGCATACTTCTTGGCGTCAGCGTCGAACATGGACCCCTCATGATGCCGGCAGTGCGCTAGAGCCATTGGCCGGGCTGCTTGGTAATCTCCCACTCCCGCTTCAATATCGCCCTTGCTTTTTCGACAGCTTCGTTTGCGAGCGTGAGCCACCTGGTCTCCAACGGTGACACGTCAGAGGGAGTGAGCTTGCCCGGATTTAGAAGATTGTCGAGCGCAGTTAGAAAATCGTCGTCGTCCCTTTTGTAGGGGTTCTTGCGGGGGTTGATGCGGAGCTTTACCCGCGACAAGATCACCAGTGCTTCATTGTGGATCGGCAGAAGTTCTTCGCGCTCCATTCGCGTCTTTTCGTCCTGCCTGTCCGCCTCAATATCGTTCAACTGCTCATATTTACGAAACCATTTGTGCGCGGCTCCCACATAATCTGCTACGTCCTTTCGCAGATCATTGATCCAAGCCTGTCGAAACTCGGAAATCTTAATTGAGCGCGACAATCGACCACTGATGATTGCCGCGACGACCGCAGCCACCACTCCCCCGAGCACTATTTGTGGCCAAACATCCATGGCGCGCCTCGCGATTTCGCTAGGGTTGGCCGTTTTCGGCCGGACGCTATATTATCAGCATCGCACTCACGGATTACCCGCGCAAAATTGGCTATGATAGTTAGCAGGTGTTTCGCGGGTAAAATGCCAATAACATTCGGTTTTCTCTTGTCTTTTCAAAGGTTGGCCCCGTAGCTCAGGGGATAGAGCAACAGCCTTCTAAGCTGAAGGTCGCAGGCTCGAATCCTGCCGGGATCGCCACTCTCCACAGGGTCCGTTCCGGACACATAGGTTACGTTTGATACCGGAGACATAGGTAACAGATCGTACCTAAGACATGGGTGACACCTTCGGGGTAACACCTTTGGACCGCGGGGGTTCTCGAGGGCATCGGTCGAACAGCCAGCATGCCCCAAACACGCTTGATCCGCACCGCCGCATGCACTGCCCCCACGTGCTTAAGATCAGGCTTAAGATCAGGACTTCGCCATCCGCTCGCGCGCCGCTTTAAAGCCGGCGACGAAGCGCGAAAGCGTGTCCGATGTCACGCCGCGCGGCAGCATGATCTCAAGCAACGAGAACTGCCCGCGCCGCGCGACGGCGCGATCCAAAGCGGCGGCAAGCTCGCGTCGTGTCGTCACGCGCTCGCCAAAGCCACCCAGCGAATTGGCAATGTCGGCGAAGTGCCAATCGTCAAGATTGTTGAACTCCGATTCCGGCTGGAACACGCGCAGCATTTCCCAGCTGCAATTGTTGAACAGAACGACGATCGGATCAAAGCCGTAGCGGCGACAATTGCCGAGCTCCCAGCCGGTCATCTGGAAGGCGCCGTCGCCGACCAGAATGAGCGGGCGTAATCCGATCGCGGCGACGCCGATACCGGCCGGCACGCCAAAGCCCATGCCGGCATAATAGCCGGGCGCCGCCAGCGCCGTATTGTCGATTTCCATCGCCGTGAACAGGCAATCGCCGATATCCGACGTCATCGGCATCTTGCCGTGGCGGTCGAACAGATCGTTGATCGCCGCCGCAACATCCGACGGCACGATCGGCCGATCGTCAACGGGCAGACCGCGCGGATAGGCAATGCCTTGCCCGACTCTGTGCGGCCGCGGTCTTTGCCGCTTGACGCGCGTATCGAGGCCCGCGATCAGATCGGCCAGCGGCAGATTACGATAGACATGATGGCCGACCTGGACCTCGCGACCGGCCGCGATGATGGTGCGGCGCGGATCGAGCGCACGGTTGGACAGGGCGAAGTTGGTGTCGGAGAGGATCACGCCCAGCAACAGGACGAGATCGGCCTCTTCGACCAGGCGGGTGATCGCAGGATCGCCGGCGGCGCCAAGATAGGTGCCGGCCACCACATCGCCCGCCTGTTCCATCAGCCCGCGTCCCATGAACGTCGTGACCACCGGCAGACCGAGCTTGCGGGCAAGTTTTGCCACCTGTTCCTCGATGCCGTAGCGGCGGATCTCCACATCCACGACGGCCACCGGCGAGGCGGCGCTGGCAACGCGGCCGAGTATCTCCTCCGCGCATTCGGCCAGCGCCTCCGGATCGGCGGCGCGCCGCGGCAGGTTCGGCACGCGCCCGACCCGCACATTCACCATGTCGCGCGGAAACTCGACATAGACGGGCAGCGACAGTTCGCGTGCGCTGCGCAATACTCGCGCAATCTCGTCGGGCGCTGTCGCAGGGTCGGTCAACACCGCCTGATCGCAGGTAAATTCCTTGAACACCGCGAGTTGCGTATCGACGGTACGCACCTGATGATGCAGCAAATAGCCGCTCGCGCGCTCCTGCACGCCGGGCGCTCCGGCAATGGCCACGACCGGCGAACGTTCGGCATACGCACCGGCCAGCGAATTCACCAGGTTGAACGCGCCCGCGCCATATGTGACCACGGCGACGCCAATGCCGCCGTGATAGCGTGCCGCCGCATCGGCCGCGAAACCGACCGCCGGCTCATGGCTCAAGGTGAAATGCGGAAGGATCTTGCTCTCTTCGATGACCTTGAAGAACGGCAGCACGAAATCGCCAGGAATGCCGAAAACCTCGCGTGCCCCGTGAGCTTTGAGTCCGTCGAGCAAGGCAGTCGCGAGCGTCGGCATGTTGCGCATTCGGTTGCGGCTCGTCGAGCACATCCCGGAAACCGGAAAACTGCAATATCAGCGGGCCGGCGAATTCGGCCTACGCCGACACGCTCGCTTGCGCGCCGACGTGACCGAGAAAAGTCGTGAAAATCTCGACCAGCCGCCTTCGACCTTCTTCCACTCTTGTGGGTGCCATTCCTCGAGCAGACCGTTGTCGCTGCGCTTGGCGACCACGTTATCGTGGAATTCCGCATGGCGAATGAGGCTCGCCGCTCTGCGTGCGGCCGACGGGCTGTGAGCCCTGTCATTGCCGCTGACCGACGCGCCTTCGGCATAGACTTGCTCGGCACCGACATGTTGGCAAAGCGGTGCAAGATCATCGGCCCAGATTTCGTGTTCGGAGCCGCACGGCTCGATGCCGATATCTGATCGTCCGCAGTTGCGCCGGTCATGCAGCAGCACGCGATGGCCTTGGGCCGCAAACAGCCTTCCGATTGGCACCAATTCGTCGTAAGAGCGCCTGCTGCCGGGCGTCAGCGCGATGACATCGCCGCCGTCGCCGATGATCTGGTAACAGAGCGTGACGCCCCTGACGTGGGCTTCCGGCACCGCACTTCCTCCCGGGCTTGCCCAGTGCCGCCCAGCGGATCACCCCGTAACGTTATCGCGCCACATGGTCATGAGCAACGCAACAATGTCGAAGCAAGGTCGTTGGACGGACTCGCTTGCGAACGGACTGGCTTGCGCTCCTGCATGGTTGCCGCCATTAAATGGCTTTCTCGCTTCGCCTCATGCGTCCGGAGGTCATTGCCATGAAAGCTGCGTATTTCGAGAAGTTCGGTGGGCCGGAAGTCCTGCGATATGGCGACGTGCCGGACCCCATCGCCGGTCCCGGCGACGCATTGATCGATGTTCATGCCGCAAGCGTCAATGCCGCCGACTGGAAGTTTCGCTCCGGCAGCTACGAGCGGCATAGCCAATCGAAATTTCCGCTGATCCCGGGCCGCGACTTTTCCGGCGTGATTAGTGGCCTCGGCCCGGGGGTAGCAGATCTGAAGGTCGGCGATGCCGTATTTGGCGTGCTGCAGGCCGGGCGCGAAGGAACGTATTGCGAGAAGATTGCGATTGAGGCTGCAATCATCGCCAGGAAGCCTGAGGCACTGTCGCATGTGAATGCCGCCGCGCTGGCGCTGACTGGCCTCACCGCCATCAACGCGCTCGACGACACGCTCAAGCTCAAGCGGGGCGAGACCATCTTGATTCAGGGCGGCTCCGGCGGCGTCGCAGGCTTTGCCATTCAATTTGCCAAACATATCGGCGCGCGCGTGATCACGACGACAAGCGCGGCCAATATCGACTATGTGCGCAGCCTCGGCGCCGACGAAGTCATCGACTACAACACGCAGGATTTCACGAAAGCGGTCTCCGGCTGTGATGCCGTGTTCGATACAGTCGGCGGTGATGTGGCGCTCAAGTCCTTTTCCGTGCTCAAACCAGGCGGGCGCGCCGCGTTTATCGCCTCGGGCGTTGAGGCGCCCAAACCGACGCGCGCAGATGTCACCTCGCTCCGCCCGCCGGTCGGCCGAGCGCGCGCGCCGCTCGAGCGCATCGCCAGACTGTTCCTCGAAGGTGCGGTACGGCCGCCCGAGGTCAAGCTCTATCCGCTGTCGGCTGCCGCCGACGCTCATCGGCTGAGCCAGTCTCGACACTTCCGCGGCAAGCTGATTTTTCAGATACGTTAGCGCTTGCAGGGTCAGGTCGCGGCAGGATTGGGATCGCCGTCGAACTCGTCGCTGCAGAACGGTCCGCCCTGGTACCATTCGGCGATCGGATCGGATGGAATCGCCTGTTGCGCGGCGAGCGCGGCAGCCGCGTGATCTTCGGCACGACCGCTCGGCCGATAGCCGTAGCGAAAGGCCGCTTCGTTGTCCCACCAGCTGCGCGCATTGTCCGAGGCGCCAAAGAATATCTCATAGCGCAGATCCGGATGTTCGAGGGCAATGCGGATGAGCTGGACCAGGTCTTCCGGCTTGAGCCAAATTGAGAGCCGTCGGCGATCGACCGGCGCGGCGCCGAAATTGCCGATCCTGATGCACGTTACGCGCAGCCCGTGCTTATAGGCGTAGAGCGCGCCGATCGCCTCACCGAAAGCCTTGCTCACGCCATAGCGTGAGTCCGGGCGCACCGGATCGCCGATGCCGATGCGCCGCCGCCGCGGATAAAAGCCGACCGCGTGATTGGAGGACGCAAAGACGATGCGCTTGACTTTCTTGCGGCGCGCCGCCTCGAACAGATTGTAGCAGCCGATGATGTTGGCATTGAGGATGCGCTCCCACGACTGCTCGACCGACTCGCCGCCAAGATGAACAATGCCATCGACGCCTTCGGCGATTTTCTCCACTTGGCTCAGATCAGCCAGATCGGCCTGCATAAAATTCGGATGGCTCGCCAATTCGGCCGGAGCGCGAAGATCGCTCCAGCGGATGCGCGGATATACACCGGGAAGAAGCTTTTGCAGCTGGCTGCCGATGCCTCCCGCGGCTCCCGTGACTAGAACTGTTTGCATGTGTCCTCGCGGATTCACTCAAGAGGTCGCTGCGTCCGATTTGCCAGCTCTTTCCTGCCGCCGCTCTTGGCGACGTCGCCAATGCTGTCGCTAAGCTTCTGATAACGCCGCCGACTGTTGACAAGATGGCGTCGCATCGCCGCGCGCGCCGGGGCCGGGGCGCCGGCGCGGATCGCCTCCACGATAGCGAGATGCTCATTCTGAATGCGCCGCAGATAGGCGCGCTGATCCTCGACGCGCCGCAGCGCCTTGCGAATGCTCTGCCGCGGAATGATGAAACGGCCAAGATATTCGAGAAAGCGCCGAAACTGCGAATTGCCCGTGGCGTCGGCAATGCTGCAGTGGAAAGAAAAGTCTTCATCGACCGCACTTTCACCGCGCTCGATTGCGCTTTCGATCAGCTCGTAGGCTTCGGTGATCTTGCGCGCCTGCGCGGCGCCGCCGCGCTCCGCGGCAAGACCTGCGGCTTCGATTTCGACGCCGGTGCGCAGCTCCATGACTTGCAGCACTTCCTGCAGCGAATGCAGATCCTCCAGTTCGATGCGGAACGGGCGCCGCGCATTGTTGGCGACAAAGGCGCCAACGCCCTGGCGCACCACGACCAGCCCGTCGGCGCGCAGGCAGGCGATGGCCTCGCGCACGACGGTGCGGCTCACGCCGGTCGCCGACATCATTTCTTTCTCGGTCGGCAGCCGCGCGCCCGGCAGCAAGCGGCCGCTGGTAATATCGCCGGTGATCTGCGCCACGAGCTGCTGGGTCAAACCGCGCGGCGCGGTGAGCGGCCGGAATGCCGCGAGCGGCTCGTGTGTAGCTTTCCCGGACAAGCTTGACACCCGAAAGTTATCTGGTCATCGTATCACCTGATAACAGGCCCATGCCGCAAGAGCAATGGCGCCGCGAGACAGCCCTGTTCGCAAGCACGGTTCGCCGCTCCCTCGAACCGCCGGAGGAAACAGCCATGACGCTCCTAGCAACCGCGACTCTTCGCGCACCCGTCGACCGGCGCAGGGCGCTTCGCCTCGGCGGACTGGCCGCGCTCGGCGCGCTCTCGCCCGGGCTCTTCGGCACGCAAGCCTCGGCGCAGCAGAAGATGGTGCTCAAAGTCTCCGACGTGCATCCGGAAGGCTATCCTACGGTCGCCGCTGTGGAAAATCTTGGCAAAAAACTCGCGGGCGCGACCGACGGGCGGCTGAGCGTGCAGATGTATGCCGCCATGCAGCTTGGCGGCGAGAAGGAGGCCATCGAGCAGGCGCAGATCGGCGCCATTCAGATGGCGCGCATCTCGGTCGGGGCGCTCGGGCCGGTGGTCAATGATCTTAATGTGCTCAACCTGCCGTTTTTGTTCCGCGACACCGCCCATATGGAAAAAATCATCGACGGCGATATCGGCAACGAGTTGCTCGACAAGGTCACCAATGATCCCAAGACCGGCTTGGTTGGGCTGTGCTGGATGGATGCCGGCGCACGCAATGTCTACGATACAAAAAAGCCGATCAAAGACATCGCCGATCTCAAGGGCCTGAAAATCCGCGTCATCGGCAATCCGATGTTCGTCGATATGATGAATGCGCTCGGTGGCAACGGCGTCGCCATGGGCTACGACCAAGTGTTCAGCGCATTGCAGACCGGCGTGGTCGACGGGGCGGAAAACAACCTGCCAAGCTATGTCTTCGACAATCATTACACGGTGGCCAAATACTACACGCTGACCCAGCACCTGATCGTGCCGGAAATCCTCGTCTTCTCGCGCAAGACCTGGGACACCTTATCGAAGGATGATCAGGGGCTGATCCGCAAGCTTGCGCGCGAAGCGCAGCTCGAAGAGCGCGATCTATGGAACAAATACGAGAGCGCGGCGCTGGAAAAAGCCAGGGCCAATGGCAATCAGATCATTGAGATCCCGGACAAGAAGCCGTTCCAGGACGCGGTCAAACCGGTCTGGGACAAATACGGTCCGAGATTCGCCGACGTGATCAATCGCATCCAGGCGGTCCAATAAGGTCGCGGTGGCGGCGGCCAAGGGCGAGCCAAAGAGCGAGTCGAGAGCGGAGCCACGAATGGCGCTTGTCTATCGCGGGTTCATGGATGCGCTCTATCTATGCTGTGTCGCGGTTGCCGGTACCGCCTTGGTGCTGATTTCTGCGGTGATCCCGTGGGCGGTCTTCACCCGTTACGTTCTCAACAGCGCGGCATCCTGGCCGGAGCCGACCGCGATCCTGCTTACCATCGTCTTGACTTTCATTGGCGCGGCCGCCTGCTACCGGCGCCGCATCCACATGAACGTCTCGTATTTCGTGTTTCTGCTGCCGCCGCTGATCCGCGCCGTCGCCGAATTCGTGGCCGAGCTCCTGGTCGCCCTGATGGCGCTCTTCATGATGATCTATGGCGAACGGCTCGTCGAAGAGACCTGGTACAACACGATCCCTGATTTTCCGTCGTTGTCGGTCGGCGTGACCTATCTGCCTATACCGGTTGGCGGGCTCCTTCTCCTGCTGTTCGTGGCAGAGCGCGTCTTCATCGGCGTGCCGGCCGATTCCGAAACCGCCGAAATCACCCCCGACTGAGGTACGGCCGCGATGGACGTCGCCATTCTGCTGATGACGATGTTCTTTTGCATCGCAATCGGCGTGCCGATCGCCTATTCGCTGGCGCTCGCCGCGATAACCGGGGCGCTATGGATCGGCATTCCGCTCGAAGCGGTGATGCTGAAAATTTCCGACGGCGTCAGCAAGGTCGCCATGCTGACGATTCCCTTTTTCGTGCTGGCAGGCGCCATCATGGCCGAGGGCGGCATGGCGCGGCGCCTGGTTGCGTTCGCCGACGTGCTCGTCGGCTTCACGCGCATTCGCGGCGGGCTGTCCGTCGTCAATGTGCTGGCGACGACATTCTTGAGCGGGATTTCCGGGTCGGCGGTGGCTGACACTTCCGCCATCGGCTCGGTCATGATCCCGCAGATGGAGAAGAACGGCTATCCGCGCGTTTTCGCCACCAATGTGACCATCACCGCGTCAGTGCAGGCGCTGTTGGTGCCACCGAGCCACAATGCGGTGATCTATTCGCTAGCGACGGGCGGCACGATCTCGATCATCTCGCTGTTCATGGCCGGCGTTGTGCCCGGCCTGCTGCTGGGGTTTTCCATCGTCGTGCTGTGCCTGGTGATCGCCTATCGCGATGGTCATCCGCGCGGGCAAACCGTGCCGCTGCGCGATGCGGTCAGGATCACCATCGATGCGGCCTGGGGCCTGATCACGCTCGGCATCATTCTCGGCGGTATTTTGGGCGGCGTATTCACCGCGATCGAAGCGGGCGCGGTGGCCTGCGTCTGGGCCTTCTTCGTGACGATGTTTATCTATCGCGACTACGGTTGGCGCGATCTGCCGGCGCTCGTTCATCGCACGCTGCGCACGGTGGCAATGGTGCTGACGCTGATCGCCTGCGCTTCCAGCGTCGGCTATGTGATGGCGCTTACGCAAATGCCAGCGCGGATCACGGCGCTGTTCCTCTCCATATCCAGCGACAAGAATGTGATCCTGCTGCTCATCAACGTGATGCTGCTCATCCTCGGCTGTCTCGTCGACATGGCGCCGTCGATCCTGATCTGCACGCCGATCCTTCTGCCGGTGATGATCAATTTCGGCGTGAGCCCGATCCATTTCGGCATCATCATGATGCTCAATCTCGGCATCGGACTGTGCCATCCGCCGGTCGGCGCGATCCTGTTCGTCGGCTGCGCGGTTGGCAAGGTCAAAATCGAGCAGGTCATGCGCAAAATCTGGCCGTTCTACGCGGTCATGTTGGCGGTGCTGATGCTGGTCACTTACATCCCGTCGATCTCACTATGGCTGCCGCGCCTGCTGGGTCTATGATGTTGTTATCGCGAGCTTTTTCAATGATTTGCTCCGCAGCTGCGGCCACCTCGATATTTGTCCTGCGGCCGGCGCGGACACCACGTCGCAGCAACCGGTGCGCATTCCACCAAAGGCGCTCTAGCAGGCCCGCGGGGATCAGGGTATGGTTTCGCCCAACGCCAAGCACAGCAAAGAAAAAACGGCGCAACCTGGAGGAAAATGATGACCATGTCACATCCGCTCAACGCCGCGCGCCCCACCCGCCGCAGCATTCTCAAGAGCGCAGCGCTCGGCTCCGCGGCGGCTCTCGCCGCGCCATATGTCAAAAGCACTTACGCGGCCGGTTCATTGTCGATCGGTGTATGGGACCATTGGGTGCCCGGCGCCAATAACGCGCTCACCAAGCTCTGCAACGAGTGGGGCGCCAAGAACAATTGCGAGGTGAAGATCGACTACATCACCTCGCAAGGCGAAAAGGATAAGTTGACTGCCGCCGCCGAAGCGCAAGCCGGCACCGGTCACGACATCATGTCGCATCGTGACTGGAACATCCGCATTCATCAGAGCAATCTCGAGCCGGTCGACGACGTCATCAGCCAGCTTATCAAGCAATATGGGCCGATCAGCCCCGTCGCCGAATATCTCGCCAAGTTCAAGGGAAGCTGGCGTGGCGTGCCGACCACCGTCGGCAGCCAGGTCAAGCCGTGCTGCTCGCGCTTCGACCTCTATCAGCAACATGCCGGCATCGATCTGCGCGCCATGTTCCCAGCCGACGAGTCAAAATGGGACAAGGCGAATACCGACAAGTGGACCTGGGACGCCTATGTCGAGTCGGCGCAGAAGCTTTTCAAAGCCGGGTTCCCCGTCGGTCTGCCGATGGGCCAGACCAGCGATGCGGTCGACTGGGTCGGCGCTCTGTTCAACGCGTACGGCGTCGTCATGGTCGATGCGAAGGACAACATCAAGATCAATTCGGACGAGACGCGGCAAGCGATGGAAGTCGCCCGCAAGATCATGGAGGTCAGTCCGCCCGAGGTCTATGCCTGGGACGATGCCGGCAATAACCGTTGGCTCATTTCCGGCAAGGGCAGTGGCATCATGAATCCGCCGAGCGCCTGGGCGGTTGCCAAGCGTGATAATCCGACAGTGGCGCAGAATTGCTGGACGCATCCGACCCCGAAGGGTCCGAAGGGCCGTTTTGTCGGCCAGCTGCCGCAGTTTTATGGAATCTGGCAGTTCTCAAAGAACAAGCAGGCGGCCAAAGATCTGCTGCTCTACATCTCGCAAAAGGACGCCGTTGCTCAGCTCGTCGCTGCTTCCTACGGCTACGATCTGCCGTCGTTCAAAAGCATGTACGACCTTGACACGTGGAAGACGGTCGAGCCGCCGATCGGCACCGTCTACGGCTATCCGCCGCGCGGGGACGAGCAGACCTCGATGGCCGGCGCTCCAGCCCGCGCCGAGGTTGGTGCGCAGATTTACAATCAGGCGATCAACACTGTGATGATCTCCAAATTCACCCAGGGACACGAGAAGCTCGACGACGTCATCAAGTGGGCGGAGAACGAGCTCGAGGGAACTTTGCGCGCCTGAATGCTTGTCATCTCGGGGCCGCCTGTCGCGCGGCCCCGAGCCGCCGGAACCGACGCGGGGACGAGGCTTGAGCCCGCCCCCCGCGGGCGGCGGCGGTGCAACGGCAAGACTCTCATCGACAGTGCTGGCCGGGAAATAGAATTTCGGCTCAGCATATCTGGATATCTAGGATCAGGATATGGCAGATGCCGTTCAGACTTGGTTGCCGGGGCTGCAAATCAGCGCGCGACGCTCGGCCAGCCGCGGGTTGAAACAGTTCCTGCGTCACCGCTCGACTATCGCCTTCCTGATGTGCCTGCCGTTGATGATCATCATCGCGGCGCTCGTCATCTATCCCGCCTTCTACTCGATCTATCTGTCGATGCTGAACAAGGCGCAGACACGCCTCGTCGGGCTCGGCAATTTCACCTTCCTGCTCTCGCGCGACGTGTTCTGGATGGTGGTGCAGCAGACCGCGATTTTCGCGCTCACCGCCGTATTCTTCAAAGCGCTGATCGGGCTCGTCACTGCGCATCTCATCAACAATCTGCCGGCCAGAGGCCAGCGCAAATGGCGCGGCATGCTGCTCGTGCCCTGGGTCATTCCGCTGGCGCTGTCGTCGCTCGCCTGGTGGTGGCTGTTCGATCCGACCCATTCGGCTTTCAACTGGATCATCACCGGTCTTGGCTTTCACGAAATTCCATGGCTGAGCGATCCCTATTGGGCGCGCTTCTCGGTCATTCTGGTCAATGTCTGGTACGGCGCGCCGTTCTTTCTGATCATGTATCTCGCCGCGCTCAAGTCGGTACCTGAGCAGCTTTATGAGGCCGCCGCGATCGACGGTGCCAACGCCTGGCAGAAATTTCGCCACATCACGCTGCCGATGATGCGCAACATCATAGCCATCACGGTGCTGTTCTCGCTGATCGTTACCTTTGCCAATTTCGACATCGTGCAGATCATGACCGCCGGCGGCCCGCGCAACATGACGCATGTGTTTGCGACCTATGCCTTCATGCTTGGCATCCGCTCCGGCGACCTGCCGCTCGGCGCCGCGACGTCGCTGTTCATGTTCCCGATCCTCGGCATCGCCGCCATCTTCATCCTGCGCGGCGTGCGCAAGCGCGGCAGGGAAATCGGATGACGAGTGCAGCGCTTTCCGCCCCTGCCAAACGCCGCCTTGGCGCGCGATCAAGCTTGCGCCGCAATCGCCGTTGGGCGTTGATCACGTCGTATGTCTTTCTCGTGATCTTTGCGATCTTTTTCCTGATCCCGCCCTATTACATGATCGTCACCGCGTTCAAGAGCGATGCCGAAGTTGCGCATATGGCGACCAATCCGTGGATCATCGCCGACGGCATCACGCTTGATCAATTCCGTATCCTGCTCACGCAAACCGATTTCCTGACTTTTTTCAAGAACACGGTGATCGTGACGCTCTGCGTCGTGGCGATCACCATGGTAGTCAGCGTACTTGCCGCGTTTTCGCTCGGTCGCATGAAGTTCTGGGGCTCGAGCGTGCTCGCGACCGGCATCTTTCTCACTTATCTCGTACCCGACACGCTGTTGTTCATCCCGCTGTTCCAGATCGTCAAGGCGGTCGGCCTGCTCAACTCCTATTGGGGCATGGTGCTGGTCTATCCCACCCTCACAGTGCCGTTCTGCACCTGGATCATGATCGGCTATTTCCAATCGATTCCCAAGGAGCTCGACGAGGCGGCGCTGATCGATGGTGCAAGCCATATGCAGATGCTCACCAAGATCTTCATTCCGGTGGCGCTGCCCGGCATCATCGCCGCGATGATCTTTGCCTTCACCGTATCCTGGGCGGCTTTCGTTTATCCGATGGCCTTCCTCTATTCGGCCGATCAGCAGGTGCTCACTGTCGGCACGGTGACGAGTCTGATCCGCGCCGACGTCTATAAGTGGGGCATGCTGATGGCGGGAGCGCTCCTTGCCGCCGCGCCGCCGCTCGTCATCTACGCGTTTCTGATGGACTACTACATCGCGGGGCTGACCGCCGGCGCCACCAAGGGCTAAATCCGTCACCCCGAGGTGGCCGCGCAGCGGCCCTCGAAGGGCGGCGGCAATCACAGTGCAAGCATCCTTCGAGGCTCGCTTCGCTCACACCTCGGGATGACGAAGGATTGGAGGTAACTTGAAATGGCCGAAGTCGCGTTGCGTAACGTGGTCAAGCGCTTCGACGAAGTCGAGGCGGTGCGCAGCATCAATCTCGACATTCCCGACAATGAATTCGTGGTGCTGGTCGGCCCGTCCGGGTGCGGCAAATCGACGACGCTGCGCATGATTGCCGGCCTCGAAGAGGTCACCGCCGGCGACATCTATATCGGCGGCGAAATCGTCAACGATCTGCCGCCCAAGGACCGCGACATCGCGATGGTGTTTCAGAACTACGCGCTCTACCCGCATATGACCGCATTCGAGAACATGTCCTTCGGGCTGAAGTTGCGCAGATTCCCCAAGGACGAGATCAAACGGCGCGTCGACAATGCCGCGCGCATCCTCGACATCGCCGAGCTTCTCGATCGCAAGCCAAAGGCCCTTTCCGGCGGGCAGCGCCAGCGCGTCGCCATGGGGCGCGCCATCGTGCGCAACCCCAAGGTCTTTTTGTTCGACGAGCCGCTGTCCAATCTCGACGCCAAGCTGCGCGTGCAGATGCGCACCGAGATCAAGCGCGTGCATCAGATGGTCAAGACGACGACGGTCTATGTCACCCACGACCAGGTCGAGGCAATGACTCTCGCCGATCGCGTCGTTGTCATGAATGGCGGCGCGATCGAGCAGATCGCGAGCCCGCATGATCTCTATCACAATCCGAAGACGCGCTTCGTTGCCGGCTTTATCGGCTCGCCAGCGATGAATTTCATCCGCTGTCATATGGAGCAGAATGGCGCGGGCCTGCGCGCCCGTATCTCCGACAAGATCTCGCTGCCGGTGCCGGCATCGCTGACGGCGCGCTACCAACCGCATTCCGGCAAAGCGCTTATCCTGGGCCTGCGGCCGGAGCACCTGACCGAGCCGCGGCGCAGCGACCGTGATCAGAACTGCGAGTTCGATATCACGCTCGATGTGGTCGAGCCGATGGGCATGGAGACCATGGTCTATTTCACGGTCGACGGCCAGGAGATCTGCGGCCGGGTCGATCCCGGCAGCGCCAAGGGCCCCGGCGAGGTGATGCGGCTCCATGCCAATATGAATCACATGCACCTGATCGATCCGCAGACCGACGCGGTGCTGTAGAGCCGCCCGGATTTGCTCCGTTTACGAAAAAAAGCCGGGGCGTTGCCGCCCCGGCAGCTTTGTTTGACGCCCTTTAATTCTACTCGGCGGCCACTGTTGGCGCGTCGTATTCGGCGGAAATGTCCTGGCCCGTATAATCCGGCATCAAAGCCGCCGAGATCAGGCTGATGACGGCGCAGATCGCGATATAGACCGCGATCGCGTAGCCGCTGTGATAGGTCGCGAACAGCCAGGTCGCGATCAGCGGTGAAGGTCCACCGGCAATGAGCGAGGCGAGTTGATAGCCAAGCGAGGCGCCGCTGTAGCGCAGGCGCGGTGTGAAGGACTCCGCGATCAGCGCAGCCTGCGGCCCGTACTGGAGATCGTGCGGGATCAACGACAGCACGATGGCGATGAACACCAATGCGGGAACAGCGGAGTCAACCATGGCGAAATAGATGAACCCGAACACGCCCATAACCGCGGCGCCGATCAGATACATGTTCTTTCGTCCGATGCGATCGGACAGATGGCCCGCGATCGGTATGGTGAAGAAGGACACAACCGCCGCCACCATAACGCCGGCGAGAATAAAGTCGCGCGACATTTTCAGCGTACCGACGGTGTATGCGAAAACGAACGCGGTAAAGATGTAGAATGGCGCCTGCTCGGCCATGCGCAAGAGCGCCGACAGGATGATCTCCTTGGGCTGTTTCTTGATGACCTCGGCGATCGGCGCGCTTTCTATCCTGTTTTGATCCAGCAGCTTCTGGAACACCGGCGTCTCGAGGATACCGAGCCGAATCCACAGGCCTACACCGACCAGCGCGATCGACAGCAGGAAAGGAATGCGCCAACCCCAGTCAGCGAACTGATCGCCCGCCAGGGTGCTGAAGGCCGCGACCGCCGCGGTGGACAGAAGCAGCCCGCAGGGCACGCCGAATTGCGGCCATGACGCGACCAGGCCGCGCTGGCTATTCGTTCGCGCCCATTCCATCGACATCAGTACCGAGCCGCCCCATTCTCCGCCGACGCCGATGCCCTGGATCATGCGCAGGATGGTCAGAAGAACGGCGCCCCAAATGCCGATCGAGGCGTAGGTCGGCACGAACGCGATGAGAAACGTGCCGATGCCCATGCACAGTAGAGTCACGATCAGCGTCGCCTTGCGGCCGATGCGATCGCCGTAATGGCCGAAAATCGCGGCCCCGATCGGGCGGCCGACGAAGCCGATGAAGTAAGTGCCGAACGCCAGCAAGGTGGCGGCTAGCGGATCCTCTTTCGGGAAATAGAGCTTGCCGAAGACCAGACCGGCGGCGGTGCCGTACAGGAAAAAGTCGTACCACTCGATCGCGGTCCCCACCGTCGACGCGATGACGGCTTTGCGCAGCTGCGCGCTGTGTTCAGCCTCAGGAAGTGTTCCGAGTGTCGTTGTTGCCACGGCCATTGGCAAGCCTCCCCACGCGTTGTTGCCCGGTGCGGGCTCTTACGTGGCCCGCTCCTCACGTCAACTTATACACAGAGGCGGCCGGATGGCTATAGACCTTAGGTCGCGTCAGGCCACGACGTTGATAACCCGGGCGCCAAGCTGTTGATGCAGTGCAGCGTAAGGCCCCGGCGTTGGCGCGAACTTGTTACTATTGGCCAGGTTTGGCGGCCGCCATGACGGTCACCGGCGTATCGCGATAATAATCCGGAAACAGGCGCTTGAGGTTTTCCACCTTCGGCGCATCGTTGAAGACGATATAGGGATAGGCCGGGTGCAGTATCGCAAAATCCTGGTGATAATCCTCGGCCGGATAGAAGCCGGTGAGCGGCTCAAGTTTGGTCACGATCGGCTCGCCGAATACATGCGCCTTGTCGAGCTGGGCGATATAGGCGCTGGCGATCCGCTTCTGATCATCATTGGCATAGAAGATCGCGGAGCGATATTGCGTGCCGTGATCCGGGCCCTGATAGTTCAGTTCGGTCGGATTATGGGCGACCGAAAAGTAAATCTGCAGGATCTTGCCGAGCGTGATCTCTTTTGGATCGAACGTGATTTGCTCCGATTCCGCGTGACCGGTGCGGCCGGTCCCGACCATCTCATAATGCGCCGTTTCTTTGCTGCCGCCGGCGTAACCGGAAACGGCCTGGGTCACACCTTTGGTATGCTGAAATACGGCCTGCACGCCCCAGAAGCAGCCGCCGGCCAAAACCACGCTTTGCGGGCCGGCGCCCGACGTGGGCAGATCCAGCGCCGGCGGGGGAATTTCCACCGCCGGTTCCGCCGCCAGCGAGCGGCCGATCATGAGAGCGAAGAAGGGAACCAGCATCAGCGCGCCGAGGATGGGCACCGGTACAAAGTGCTGGCGGCCGCGCTTGACGTCGGCGGTCATTGTATCGGCGGTTCCGGCCATCATGATCGTCCCCTTTCCGCTCGCTTGCCGAACAGATATTTGTGCGCCTTTCAGACGCTTCTCGCTTGGCAGGCTTTTTACGGCAATCCGACGATAGCGTGCCAATCACAATCGCGACCAGGACAGCGCAGGCGGTAGTCACGACATCGTGTAGGCGATTGGTCGCGGCTACTGCGTGCGCCCGCTGTCGAGCAATGGAATATCGCTCGCGGTCTTGGACGGCGGCAGCGACTGCAGATAAGCATAGATATTATCGAGGTCATCGTCGCTCAGCACCTCCCGCCGGTACGGCGGCATGGCCCCATTGGTCGTGCGCACAAATGCCTTGAACGCGTCGAGCGGCAATTGCGTGCGGGCGATCACGCGCCCGCCGCTCGTGGCGACGGAGCCCTGGCCGGCAAAGCCGTGACACTGCCAGCAGCCGCTCTTGGCAAAGGCGAGCTTGCCCTTCTCGGCATCGGCTGCGGCGGCGCTGTTTGCTCCGGGCAAACCTGGCCCCGCCGCGAGCAGCATCACGAGCGCCAATTTCGCGCTAAGCGAACGCATCTGCCCTTCCCTCAACGCGGCTGTGTTACGACATTGACCAGCGCCGGCTGGCCGGATTTGACCACGGCAACCGCTTCCTTGATCGCTGGGCCGAGCTCAGCCGGATCGCTGATGGGGCCCCTTGCCCACCAGCCCATCGATCGGGCGAGATCGTGATACTGGATATCCGGATTCATGATGCTGGTACCGATCGGCGCCAGATCATTGCCGAGATTGGCGACGCGGTTGCGGAAGTTCGACATGCGCTGGATGTGCATCCTTTCCTGATGATAGCCGCGGTTGTTGTGCATTACGGCCAGCAGCGGGATTTTGTGCCGTGCGGCCGTCCACAACACACCGGGCGCATACATAAGATCGCCGTCGGATTGGATCGAGACCGAGAAACGGCCGAGATCGCGGTTGCCGAGCGCCGCGCCGACCGAAGCCGGCGCGCCATAGCCGACACCATAGCCGCCCGAGGCGCCGAGCCACTGATAATGCTTCTCGATGGGCCACAGCCGATTGGCCCAGTTGCTGGTATTGCCGGACGTCGAGACCAGCGACCAGTTCTCGTTTTTGATCTGGGCATAGGTCTCCATCAGCAGCCGCGCCGTCGAGATCGGCTGCGCGTCCCAGGCGATCGCCGCGGCCTCTTTGGTCGCTTGCAGTGCTTTGACATGCGCCTGGCGGACGCCGTCGCCACGTTTGGCAATCGCATCTTTGCGATCGCCGCCGATCTCCGACTTCAAAGCCTCGATCAGGGACGGCAAAGTCGCTTCGGCGTCACCCGGCATCGAAATGTCGACGCTCTGGAAGCGTTGAAAGTCCTGATAATTCGATTTGGTGAGCAGATCGACCGAGCTGATGCTGATCAGCTTGGTGCCAGGCTTGATCTTGGAGACATTCTTGCCGAAACCCTGGTCGCCATTGTCGATGAAGCCATTGACCGTGTTCCAAAAGTCCGAGAGCTCCATGCCAATGACCACATCGGCTTGCGCAATCACCGTCGGCGTGCGGCTCAGATAATGTGTATTGGGAAAATTCATCCGGTTGCCCTGATTGACCACCGGCGCCTGCAGAAGCTCGGCGAGCTCGATCAGCCGCTCGACGCCCTCCTGTGTGCGCGCCGCGCGATCCACCACGATCACCGGCCGCTCGGCCCTGGCGAGCAGGCGCGCCGCCGCCTTGACCGCCGCGATGTCGCCCTGCGGCGGCGCGCTCGGTGTGAATTTCGGAATGTAGAGCGGCTCGCCAAAATCGCGGACTGGTTCGGTCTGCAGCCCGCCGTCGAGCGACATCATCACCGGACCATAGGGCGGCGTGGTCGCGATCTTGTACATGCGCACGAAGCTTTGCGCGAAGTGTTGCGCCGAGACAAGCGTATCGTCCCACTTGGTGTAATCGCGCACGATGGCATTGATGTCTTGCGCAGAATGAAAGGTCGGCACGCCCGGCGGCCGATGGGCGGCGTCCATGTCATTGCCGCCGAGGATTAGAACCGGAACGCGATCACACCACGCATTGTAGACGGCCATCGTGGCGTGCTGCAGGCCGACCACGCCATGGACCAGCGTCATCAGCGGCTTGCCGGTCGCCTTGAAATAGCCGTGGCACATCGCGACGGCGGATTCTTCATGCGTACAGGTGAGGAATTCCGGCATCGTGTTCTTGCCGTAATTGATCAGCGATTCATGAATACCGCGATAGCTCGAAGCCGGATTGGCGGGCAGATATTTGATGTCGAGCGTCTTGATGACATCGACCATGAAATCCGAGCCGGGCCGGCCGTCCTCGGTCGAGGCGGCGGGTACCTGCGGCGTGCCGGTCTCGGCGGCGGCGACATGGGCGTTCGGCGGGAGCACGGAAGGCAAACGCGGTGTCGGCGCTGCGACAGGGGCTGCGCCGACCGATTTTGCCGAGCCGGCAGCTGCCCCCACAATCGCCGCACCGGCCAGGAATTTTCGGCGGTTGAACTTCGGCGTTTTACGATCCGCCGTTTTACGATCCGCCGCTTTACAATTCGCCGCTTTAGGATCCGGCATCGGTCGCCTCCCTGAACATTTTTATCCGTGTGCTGCAGCTTTATCCTCGTCCTGCAGCGCTGCGATAGCAATCCGAGCCACGCGCCGAAAGCGGGCCGCTGCTTCTGCAGCCACATAGCTGGCCTGCCGAATTCAGCGTTCTCGGCGCCTTGCTGTTGGGCAAATCCCGGACTGAAACTGTGGATTAAGGATTTGCGCCAATGATGCTCTGGTCGGCTCACGCGCTTGAGGACAACTCCCAAGTCATGCCACCGGTTTCGCCATCGCTCGTTGCTGAAGACAGGCTTGGCGAGCGCTCCGCGCCCGCGAGCCATGTCAATCTCGGCGAAGCTTTGGCGCGGAATTGGGTTGAGTTCTGGTATCAGCCCAAGATCGACCTGCGGCGCAAACAGCTGGTCGGCGTGGAAGCTTTCGCACGCGCCCGTCATCCCGAGCGCGGCGTGCTGATGCCGGATGCTTTCATTTCAGGTGCCGCGGATTCTAGCCTCGTGCGGTTGTCGGAACTGGCATTGACGACCGCGTTGCAAGCGGGGCTCGATTTCGCCATGCTGGGCATCCATCTGCCGATGACGATCAACGTACCGGTACGAGTGTTGCGACAGCTTGACGTCGTCGCAATTGTGCAAGCGTACAAAGCGCGCTTTACGAAATGGCCCGGCCTTCTCATCGACATCAAGGAAGGCGAGATTGTCGAACAATTCGATCTGGTGGAGGAGATCACCAATCGGCTGGGGCATCTCGGGGTCAAGCTGGCGATCGATGAATTTGGCCGCGACTATTCCGCAGTGATGCGCCTCACCGGCCTGCCCTGCGCGGAACTGAAGCTCGACCGCAGTTTCGTTACCGGCTGCGGCAACGACCCGGCCAATGCCCCCTTGTGCAAAGCGGTCATCGAGCTCGCCCACAGCTTTGGCAGCATCGCGGTCGGCGTCGGCATCGAGCGGGCTTCGGATGCGCTCGCGCTGGTGAACATGGGCTGCGATTACGGCCAGGGATTTTTGCTCGGCCAGCCGATGCCGCAGGATCGTTTCATTGCCCTGCTGCGGCAGCGTGCGAATGCGCACTCACGACATCTGTCCTAATGCGTCCAGGCGTCGCGCCGGTTCGGGGCGAAATTGTCCGAATAGGAGATGCGCGCCCGCTTGTGCGGCGGCGCTTCGAAAACTTCGTAGGCGATGCCCTGGCGCTCGCAGTAGGCGATCGCCTCATCTTTGGTGGCGAAGCGCAGCCGCACCTGCTGTTTCATGTCGCCCGAACTGGTCCAGCCCATCAGCGGGTCGATGACCCGGCGCTGTTCGGGCTCGTAGTCCAGCACCCATTCCTTTGTGTTGCCGGTGCCAGATTGCATTGCAGTGCGGGCCGGCTTGTAAATCCGAGCGGTCATGGAAATTCACGTATCTCTTGCTCAGGAAATTGGTCGGGGCAGCAGGATTTGAACCTGCGACCTGCAGTACCCAAAACTGCCGCGCTACCAGGCTGCGCTATACCCCGCCGGTCGCGGTTGTCGATACCTCATTTCGGCTCTGCCCAGCAAGGCAGGCCACAAGCTCAGACAAGAACCAACGCCCGCTTAAAGCTCGGGCTTAGCGACCCTTGCCGAAAATCGAGCCGCTGACCCGGTCGCCCGCCGCAATGCCGAGCTTACGGGCAGTGCCGGCGATGACTTCGAGAACCGCCCGGACCGGGCCGCCTGAAGGGATCAGCGAATCCGACATCGGCTTGGCGTTCTCGGCAATCCGGATGATCCGGCCGTCCGCACCGATGAAGATCATATCCAACGGTATATAGGTGTTATGCATCCAAAACGCGACCGGCTGAGCATATTGGAAGTCGAACAGCATGCCGTGACCTTCCGGCAGTGCCTTGCGATACATCAGGCCGCGCTCGCGCTCCTCGGCCGTGGTCGCAAGCTCGACGCTGAGAGCGTGCACACCCGACTTGCTGACGATGTCGATTGTGTCTTGTCCGGCGGCCCGTGCGGGGCTGATGGATGCAAAAAGTCCGCCCGCCAGCAGCGCCAGCGCAGCGAGAATACGCGCCGCTGAACGCGGCCGAACGAAGGGCGACGAGAGGCAGGCAAGGAGCGTCAGTGCGATGCCGGACCCAGCGGGCCGCTTTCGGGACGCACCTCGGCCGCCATCATGCCCTTCGGTCCCGGCCCGTACCGCACCAGCACGAATTGGCCGGGGCGCAGCTCGGTCATGCCGAACCGGCGCAGCGTCTCCATGTGAACAAAAATGTCCGGCGTGCCCTCCCCGCGCGTGAGAAAGCCGAACCCACGAAGCCTGTTGAACCATTTTACCTGTGCCCGTTCGAGACCACTGGTCGGCGCGACAGTAACATGGGTCCGCGGCGGCGGCATCTGTGCCGGATGGATCGCCGTCGATTCATCCATGGAGATGACGCGGAAGGCCTGCAGGCCCTTCGGACCGGCGACAACCTCGCAGACGACACGGGCGCCTTCATAGGCAGTCTGGTAGCCGTCGCGCCGCAAGCAGGTCACGTGCAGCAGTACGTCGGCCATGCCGCCATCCGGCACAATGAAGCCATAGCCCTTGGCGACGTCGAACCATTTGATGGTGCCGGATACCTCGATGACGCGCGGCGAGGCCTGGTCGCCAAGCGCTTGCGCGACGTCGGGGCCTGCACCCGGTTTGTTGGATTTCGCTTCGATCCCGTCCGACGCCATGACGCCGTGGCCGCCGCTGCTGTGCTGGCGCCCACGAACGGGCGCATCACGAATCTACGAATCTGTTAATCGAAGATAACACCCGCCAATCGAGGCGAAAGGACAAAAATGCAACACTGGTCCAAAAGCGTTATTTCCTGTGCACAAAAGTGGATTTCAGCCGGCGGACTCGCTCAATGAACGATCAGCGGCTCGAATACGGTCCCTATATCTTGGCGTACCACCAGATCGGCAATGTCATCGAAGTCGGTCGGCTCGCGATTGACAATGACGAGACGCGCGCCATGGCGTTTCGCCATCAAAGGAAATCCAGCCGCAGGCCAAACCACGAGTGACGAGCCGATGGCCAGAAACAAGTCGCAGGCCTGCGACAGGTCCTGCGCTCGCTGCATTGCGGCATCCGGCATGGCCTGGCCGAACGAGACGGTCGCTGTCTTGATGAAGCCGCCGCAGGCGGGACAATCCGGCGCGCAGCCGTTTGCGGCCTCCATCCGTTGTCGGACCCAGCTGAGCTCGTAGCGACGATTGCAGTCGAGACAATGGGCAAAGGTGGTATTGCCGTGCAGTTCGACCACGTCTTCCGGCGCAATGCCCGACGCCTGATGCAAATTGTCGATGTTTTGTGTGACAACGGCCGGCACTTTGCCCGAGCGATAGAGGCTCGCCAGCGCCAAATGGCCGCGGCCAGGCCGGGCCATGCTGAAATGCTCTTCCATGGCGAAGCGGCGGCGCCACGATTCATTGCGTGCCTCCTGGCTTGCCAAAAATTCCTCGAACAGGATCGGCTTGTTCTTGGTCCAAAGCCCGCCCGGCGAGCGGAAATCCGGAATCCCGCATTCGGTGGAGATACCGGCCCCGGTGAACGGAACGATGGTGCGGGCCGCGTTCACCATGTCAGTCAGGCGCGCTATGGCTGTATCAAGGTCGGGCGCGATCATGGGTGCATGCGGGCTTCATATCAAAGCGGGCGTGTCGTAAATATGCGACGGCTCGCGAACGAGAAGAAGCCCAATCATGGGCCCGGTCAGTGGAGGTTTCCCAATGCGTTATCTGCACACCATGCTGCGCGTCCGCAATCTCGACGACGCGCTTGACTTTTACTGCAACAAGCTCGGCTTGAAGGAGGTCCGCCGCCGGGTCGACGAAAAGAACAGATATACGTTGGTCTTTCTGGGTGCGCCGGAGGACGATGAACTGATCGCGAAGGGGCCCGCCACCCGGCAGGCACCGCTGGTGGAGCTTACTTATAATTGGGACACCGAGGATTATGGCGAGGCCCGCTATTTCGGCCACCTCGCCTATGAAGTCGACGACATTTACGCGGTATGTGATCGGCTGATGAAAGCCGGCGTCACCATCAACCGGCCGCCGCGCGACGGCAACATGGCCTTCGTGCGCTCGCCGGACAAGCATTCGATCGAGCTGCTCCAGAAAGGTTCCCCGTTACCGCCAAGAGAGCCGTGGGCTTCCATGCCCAACACCGGCAAGTGGTGACGACCGATCTCTTCACGCCCGGCCATAGCCGTTCGCAAGAGCGGCATTGCTCTGCAATGCGGGCACAAAGAGGACGCGGGCGGCCGGGTCAAGCCTGACTGCGCGGGGCCAACACGCCTTCGGCCGCCTTGCTTGCCGCCTCCGCCAAAGCCCTCTATATGTCGCCCGCCTCGGGATACCGGCGCCAGCACAGCGCGCCACAAGCGCCCTTCGTCTAGCGGTCCAGGACATCGCCCTTTCACGGCGGTAACACGGGTTCGAGTCCCGTAGGGCGCGCCACTTACAATTCTACGCTAGAGCACGCTGGCGTATGCAGAGGCGCGCTGGCGTTTCCTGAGATGCTATAGCTCTATTCGGTGCGCTCGTCGGGGGCAGATGGGACGTGCCGTCGAAGGTCCATTTTGTCGTGGAGGATGCGCACGATTTCGATCGTGCTGTTCGGCGCGGCCCGATACATCAAGAAATGGCTTCCGCGGCGGCCGCGCCGCGCAACCTGGAGGGTGCGAAGGCCTGCCATGATCTCGTCCCGGGCCTTGGAGCCCACGACGTCGGGACCGTCGGCAAGCTCGCCAATCGCCTGAACAAGGGTGTCCCGATAGACGCGAGATTGTCGCGCTCCAAAATTCTCGGTGGTCCATTTGAGGACGTTGGCAAAATCGACTTCCGCGGCAGCGCCGAGACGAACGCGCCATCCCCGCTCGGCCATGACGGCTCTATTCGGCGGTTCGGGAGATGACCTTCTCCGAGAGGTCATTCAAATAGGTTTGCAGTTCCTCGACATTTCCGAATTCTTTGAAGTCTCCCCGATCTAGTGCCCCGACGCCGGCGCGAGCCGCTGCCCGCAGAGCTTTCAGCTTGCCTGCATCCTCCGCCTCGCGTTGCTCCACGAGCCGCAACCCATCGCGCAGCACTTCGCTGGCATTCTGGTAGCGGCCAGACTTGACGAGGGTCTCAAGGAGCTCTTCCTGACGCTCCGTCAGCACTACATTTCTGGTCGGCATTGGCATCCTCCCAGGTTATTCGAATGCGAGGCCATATGGCATAATATGCCATGCGCATTTTATCCTCAACCGGAATGTTGGCGCGTACCCTGGGCGGTCGCTGCGCGTGATCGTCGCTGTTTCGCTGCCACATCATAGCGCCACGGCGAATGAGTAGTGCCCATCTTCATCGACCGTGGCGCGCCACTGTACGATTTTGCACGATATCGTGCCATCGCACCTCCATTACAGCTCTGCAGGCGTGTCTACGTCGCCGAATTCTCGCCGCATCGTGCAGCCCCATGCCTTGAGCACCCCTGACATCAACCTTGGCTCGCTCGCCGGCCTCTCCTCGCCTCTCCCTGTACGTACTCCCGCAGCGCTCGATTGATCCGTGTCTGATAACCCTCATCGGCTGTAGTGTGCTTCTTGAACCAGGCAACTACATCTGCATCGAGGCGAAGGGTCAGCTGCTGCTTGACCGGCCGATAGAAAAGGCCCCGTTTCGCGCCGGACCAGTCGAGCAACTCCGGCGCGTCCGAGGTATCGATAGCGTCGTCGGGTAGTTCTGCCAGAGACTTCAGTTCCGCGAGTTGCTTACGACTCAACTGCCTAGAAGTTCCCTTCTTCATACGCTTTCCTTTCGTGCGCGGTGGCTTTCCGGGCACTGATGATGCGGCCAACCGGTTCATCGCCCTGGAATTCGGCTTCTGGCCACGTGTGAATCACGAGCAGCAACACCTGCCCGACAAGCCCGATGGTGTGCCAACGATCGCCGTCCGGGTGCGGGTCCGGCTTCGAGGCGTGGAACGGGTCATCGAACACATGCACCGCCGTTTCGAACGACAGGCCATGTTTGGTGCGGTTCGCCGCCGCCTTGTCAGGGTCCCACGACCAGCGCAACGCCGCCTCGCCATGTAACTACAAATATGGCGTTACATGCGCTCGGCGTCAAGGGCGAATGGCAGATGGGTGAATGGCAGATGGCGGCGCGATCGTAGGTTCGCAGATCATCTCGCACTCGCATCGCCACAAGCTCAGGCAGCCGCTGGATGCCTTGTGGCACGATGATTCCGAACTCCGCCATGTGAGCGCGCAGGCCATTGACCAGCATGGTGCGCTGGCGCACCAGCAATTCGCGTCCGCGATGCACGACCAGCACGCCTTGCTGCTCTTCGCTCTTCACCGGCACGAAGCGCATGTTCGGCCGCGTCACCGCCTCGCAGATCGCCTCCGCATCGGCCGCGTCGTTCTTGCCGCGCTTGAGGTAGGCCTTGACGTAGCTCGGCGGCACCAGCCGGACCTGATGGCCAAG
>JAJPKK010000172.1 GCA_021323775.1 Hyphomicrobiales bacterium | reverse complement strand
CAGACTGAAGCGGTGGCTGAAGCGCCGCTGAGCGGGGGCGACGCGTGACCTCTGTCGCTCCACAGCCTGTCGGCCCCGACGCCACCATCGGGATTCTCGGCGGCGGCCAGCTCGGCCGCATGCTCGCGATGGCGGCGGCCCGGCTCGGTTTCAAATGCCATGTGCTGTGCCCGGAGCCGACTTCCCCGGCGTTCGACGTGGTCCGCCGGGTCACTGAAGCCGACTACAGCGACAAGGCTGCCCTCGACCGCTTCGCCGACGACGTCGACATCATCACATATGAGTTCGAGAACGTTCCGGCCGAGACGGCGGCATTTCTCGCCGCCCGCAAGCCGGTATTGCCCGACCCGAAAGTGCTCGCCACTACCCAGGATCGGCTCGCGGAGAAGAGCTTCGTCGCCTCCCTCGGCATTGCGACCGCCCCCTACGCAGCGGCAGGGTCAGAGAGCGAACTCGCGGACGCGCTGTCGTCGGTCGGCCGTCCGGCGGTCCTCAAGACCCGGCGCTTTGGCTACGACGGAAAGGGCCAGGCGACGCTGCATTCAGGGGACGATGCGCTCGCGGCGTGGACTGCGGTGGGCCGCCAGCCCTCGATTGTCGAGGCATTCGTGCCTTTCGAGCGCGAAATTTCCGTCGTGGCGGCGCGCGGCCGCGACGGGAAAATCCAAAGTTTCGATGTCGCCGAGAACGAGCACCGCAACCATATCCTCAAGGTCTCGCGCATACCCGCCGAGGTGACGCCTGCGGTCGCCGGCGAGGCGCGCCGGATCGCCGGCCGGATTGCCGAAGCATTCGATTATGTGGGCGTGCTCGCGGTCGAGATGTTCGTCGTCGCTGATGGCGCCGGACATTCCGTGATGGTGAACGAGATCGCGCCCCGCGTGCACAACTCCGGTCATTGGACGCTCGATGGATGCTCGGTCTCGCAATTCGAGCAGCACATCCGTGCGGTCGCAGGTTGGCCGCTGGCGGCGCCGGTGCGCCACGGACGCGCCGAAATGGTCAACCTCATCGGGGACGAGATCGCCTCCTACCGCCAATGGCTGGATGTGCCCGGCGCCTGCGTGCACCTCTACGGCAAGCAGGCGGTGCGGCCGGATCGAAAGATGGGCCATGTTACGCGGGTCTTTCCGTAAATGCTGAGCGCAATCGCTATGCGTCGCTCACGCCCTCCCCCTCCGCACATCCGGCGGCATGGCCTCCTCGACCAGCCCCGCCAGCGCCTCGTCGAGGCCCATCACCTTCTGCTCCTGGCTGCCCAGCCGGCGGATTGACACCGCGCGGTTCTTGGCCTCGTTCTTGCCGACCACCAGCAGCGCTGGGATCTTGGCGAGGGAATGCTCGCGGACCTTGTAATTGATCTTCTCGTTGCGCAGGTCGACCTCGATCCGGAGCCCGGCGCGGCGTGCTGCGGCGGCGATCTCGCCGGCATAGCTGTCGGCGTCCGAGACGATGGTGCACACGACAGCCTGGACGGGTGCGAGCCATAGCGGGAAATGGCCGGCGAAGTGTTCGATGAGAATGCCGGTGAAGCGCTCCAGCGAGCCGCAGATCGCCCGATGCACCATCACGGGCTGCTTCTTCCCGCCGTCCGCGTCAATGTAGAACGCGCCGAACCGCTCCGGCAGGTTGAAGTCGACCTGCGTCGTGCCGCATTGCCAGTCGCGGCCGATCGCGTCGCGCAGCACGTATTCGAACTTCGGCCCGTAGAAGGTGCCTTCGCCAGGATTGATGCCGGTCTTGATGCGATTGCCGGAGCGCGCCGCGATCTTGTCCAGAACCGAGCGCAGCACGTCTTCCGCATGATCCCACATGGCGTCGGCGCCGACGCGCTTTTCCGGGCGGGTCGCGAGCTTGATGAGAATGTCGTCCGTAAAGCCGAAGTCCTCGTAGACCGAGAGGATCAGATCGTTGATCTTCAGGCACTCCTCGGCGAGCTGGTCTTCGGTGCAGAAAATGTGCGCGTCGTCCTGGGTGAAGCCGCGCACGCGCAGCAGGCCGTGCAGCGCGCCGGACGGCTCATAGCGGTGCACCACGCCGAATTCGGCGAGGCGGATCGGCAGGTCGCGATAGCTTTTCAGGCCATGCTTGAAGATCTGCACATGGCCGGGGCAATTCATCGGCTTGATGGCGAACCAGCGCTTGTCCTCCGCCTCGTCGCCCGCCGACTGCGCGGCGAACATGTTCTCGCGGTACCAGCCCCAGTGGCCCGAGGTCTCCCACAGCGACTTGTCGAGCATCTGCGGCGCGTTCACCTCATCGTAATCGCCGGCGAGGCGCCGCCGCATATAGGCGATGATCGACTGGAACAGCGACCAGCCCTTGGCGTGCCAGAATACGACGCCGGGGCCTTCCTCCTGGAAATGAAACAGGTCAAGCTCGCGGCCGAGCTTGCGGTGGTCGCGCTTCTCGGCCTCCTCGATCTGCTTCAGGTAGGCGTCGAGATCGTCCTGGCGTGCGAAGGCGGTGCCGTAGATGCGGGTCAGCATCGGATTCCTGGCATCGCCGCGCCAATAGGCGCCCCACCTTCATGAGCTTGAAGGCGCTGCCGACCTTGCCGGTGGAGGTCATGTGCGGGCCGCGGCAGAGATCGAACCAGTCGCCCTGCCTGTAGATCTTTATCTCCTGGTCCGCCGGAATGGCGTCGACAAGCTCCACCTTGAACAGCTCGCCCTTGTCGCGGAACACGCGCTTTGCCTCCTCGCGCGGCCACACCTCCTTGGTGAACGGCTTGTCGCGGGCGATGATCTCGCGCATGCGCTTCTCGATCGCCGGGAAATCCTCCGGGGTGAACGGCTGGTTGCGGAAGAAATCGTAGTAGAAGCCGTTCTCGATCACCGGCCCGATGGTGACCTGGGTGCCGGGCCACAGGGACTGCACCGCCTCCGCCAGCACGTGCGCAGCATCATGGCGGATCAGCTCCAGCGCCCGCGGGTCGTCGCGGCCAACGAATTCGATCTTTGCGTCGCGCTCTATCTGGTCGGCGAGATCGGCGAGCGCCCCGTCGAGCGCCATGGCGACCGTGCGCTTGGCGAGCGACGGCGAGATCGCCCTGGCGACGTCAAGGCCAGTGATGCCTTTGGGGTATTCGCGCCGCGCACCGTCCGGAAAGGTGAGGGCGACCGATTGGGTGGCGGCCATTTTCAACTCCTTGCTCACTCGCTGCCTACGAACGCAGGTAAGCGTGAAACATCGTAGTTAATCGGCATTTCTCAGCGTTCAACGCCAGAGGGGTAAAAGGAGCGGCATTTCCCACCTTGGTCGCCGGCTTGTCCCCGGTCATTCCGAGCATTGAGATCGCCAGGGCAAGCCCGGCGGTGACGCCACGAGTTTTGCCCCCTTGCCGCTCAACTGGCTACCGCCAATGAAGCACCCGATCCGCCGGCCGTTTATCGGGGGCGGCATCGCAAGGTCAACCCCGTTAACGCTGAGACTCGGTTGAGATCTTAAAGAGGTTGCAATATGCCGCGTTGCGTCGTATGGTTGAGGCTACTGGCAAGCTCACGCCGAGGTCGTGCGCTATGTGGGCCAATATTCTCGATCTTGCACTCGTTCTGTGGGTCGCCCGGATCCCGCTCGGAGCCCTGCTTGCAGGCATCACGCTGCTCGTCCTGGTGCCGCAAGCCCAGGACCTGCTCGTCGAGCTGATCGAAAGCCCTTGGCGGATCGGGCTCTACCTGGCGCTCCTGTTTTTCGTATGGGCGTCAACCACCCACTATGCGGCGCGGCTTTTGCTCGACACCGATGCGCGCTTTCGCGCCTATGCGCATTCGCGGCGGTCGCCATTCCTCGACAGGCTCGAAACGTGGATTCCTCGTCTGCTCGGGAGCCTCACCTTCGTGGCGGTTCTGTTGTCGGCGCAACGTTCGATCGCAAACCTCCCGGTGATCGACGATCCCGGCCTCGTGCCCTTTATCGCGATGCGGCTGCGCCTGCTCGAGGTGAGCGTGGTCATCGCGTTGGTTCTGTTCATCATCTATGTCTACGGCCGCAATGCGGTCGCGAGCTCCGCCGTCGTCGCACGGCTCGATGCCAAAGCGATGTTCATCGGGCGAATACTGGCCTGGGTCGGCCTGAAGAGGCCGCCGGGCAGCAGCAGCCTCGGGCCGCTTCTGCTTATTGCGGTTTTCCTCTTGTGCGCCGGCATCATTGCGATCGATCCCGGCCGGGTGGCCGCATGGTTCCCGCGCGGACTTGCAGTACCGGTGCTCCTCGGCGCCTGGCTGCCGTTTCTTTCGTTCCTGTCGGCGCTCGGCCGGCAATACAAGGCGCCGCTCATCGTCGGGCTTGCGGTGGTGGCGGCGGGTCTGACCTACCTGTTCGGCGACAATCATTCGGTTCGCCGCATCGATGCGGCGGCAACAATCGGAAAGGCTGTCAACGCCGAACTGAGCTTCGACGATGCGGTCCGCCTATGGATGCAGATCAACCGCTGCAGCGCGGATCCGGGCGATTGCCCGCGGCCGATGATCGTTGCGGCGGCTGGCGGCGCGAGTCGCGCCGGCTTCTTCGCGGCGAGCATCGTCGGATATTTCCTCGACCCGCCGGACCGGCAGAATCCGCGCATTGACGCGCTCGCGGTTCGCAACAGGCTGTTTGCCATATCCGCCGTTTCCGGCGGCGCGGTCGGCGCGGTGATGACGGTGGCG
Organism: Hyphomicrobiales bacterium; assembly: GCA_021323775.1. Classification (GTDB taxonomy): domain Bacteria; phylum Pseudomonadota; class Alphaproteobacteria; order Rhizobiales; family Xanthobacteraceae; genus JAJPKK01. The sequence continues at coordinate 35,226 of JAJPKK010000172.1, read as the reverse complement.
GCCCTCGCGCGCGCCGACGCCACGATGCGGCAGCCATGCGCGCAGTCCAATCCGGACCTGTGGTACGGCGAGTCCATAAGCAACTGGCGGGATTGCCTGGAAGCCCTCATGGCCGGCGACTTTCTTACGGCGGATGCGGTGGGGCTCATTTTCCGCGACAACCTCCAATTCGGCTGGTGGGCAGACCGGGCAACCATTCTCGAGCAATCGTGGGAGGACCGCTTTGCGGAGGTCATGAACAGCGGCGACGATTGGCCGGCGAGATGCCCGGGCGACCTGCGCTGCCCGCTCCTGACCGCGATCCCGCAAGACGGCCGATGGCTTCCGTTGCTTGTTCTTAACGGCGTGTCGGCGCAAACCGGCCGGCGAATCATCACGACGCCGCTGGCCCTTGATTACGACCCTCAAGGCGAGTGCCCGGTCAGCGGCGCCATGATGAGCCGCAACGCTCTGCTCGGCAAATCCCGGACCAGGGTGAAGGCCGCCATCAGCTCTCAGGCGTCGGAATGCCGATTGTTTCTCGAGGCGGCCCGGTTCCACGACATGCTGAAGGATACGGCCCAACCCGATTGGCTCGGTCAATTTCAGCGCTTGTGGGTTTGGGATTACATTCGCGAGCAACTGCCGTTTCTGTTTGCGCCGCGCACGCTGGACGACGTAAGGCTCAGCACTGCGGCGCACAACTCGGCGCGGTTTCCGATCATCTCGCCGCCTGGTTCGATACGCAATCTCGCGCATCACATCGTCGACCGCATCGTCGATGGCGGCTACATGGAGAACTACGGCGCGCTCGGCGCGCTTGAACTCGCGCAGGCGATCCGCGCCGTCGAACCCGCCCTTGCGCCGTTTGTTCTGATCGTCTCTAACGACCCCGATGAGAATCCCGATCTCAATCCGGCCGAAGCGCCAGACGCCGCGCCGTTGACAGACGTGACCATTCCGCTCGAGGCAGTCAGCGCGACGCGCACCGCGCGCGGTCGGCTCGCGGTGGCGCAGCTTGAGGCGCAGCTTGAAACCGCGATGCCCGGATGTGGCGCGAACACGGCGCATATCCGCGTGTGGCCGCAGTTTGAAACGCCGCGCGGCGGCAAAAAAATATCGCGACCGGTATCGATGAGCTGGTGGCTATCGCGTCCGATCCAGGTGCACCTGCATCAACAAATCGAAGAATCAAAGAGCCAGAACCAGAATCAGAGCGACGCCGAGTTCGTCTGGCGCGCTTTGGGCATGACTTCCCAATGTGCCGCAGAGTGAGCCGCGATGGTGGTGATGAATCCCTTCCTAGACGGTAACGGCATGCAAACGCGGTTGCTCGATGCAGCAAAAATGGCAACCAGATCTCGACAAAAGACCACATTGCCGTCAAACTGTCGCGCAACCTATTGCAGAGCACTTACACGAAATCTGCGCCGGTGCGCTCCAGCGGTGGGGTGGACCAAAGTGGGGTGGACCAAAAAAGTGGGGGTGGATCAAAAAAGTGCTGGGGTGAAACGCGTCGCACGCTGCCAATGGCACGTGATCTTCGAGGCTAAATCATCAAGGCTGGCGGCCAGCGGGGTGCAGGCCGCGACGTGTGACGTGCACCATGGAGGGCGATCCGGGCCCGACCGAATAATCTGACGTAGTTCGGCCCTGACTTCATCATCCCGCCCCAGCATTTCCGGGAAACGGCGGCCTTTCATGGACGGATTTTGGCGCGTCGTGTTTTTGCAATTGCAGTGCATTAAGAAATCGCGGTGCATTAGGAAATCGCAATGCACTAAAAGAGGTGATCGAATCTGGCGTGAGTGAATCTGGTGTGATTGGTCCCGGTGCGTGGGAGATGTAGTGATCGCGTAATTAGTGGAGGGGAGCATGAGTACGCCAGTTCGCGGGGCCGACGGGCCGTTGGGTTATGCGCCGCGTTGGGCCCGAGCAGGAGCCGGGCGTGCGGAGACGGCGTTTGACGGCAGAGGGCGAAGCGCAGCGTCCGTGCAGGAGCTGCCGCGGGAGATGAAGCCGCCGCGGATTGCCATGCCTCCTCGCGAGGCGCCCCCTCTTCGGCAAGCAGCCCCTCCTCCCGACGCACCGCCCCCTCGCGAAATCGTTTCCGGGCGGGATTTCGTTTCCGCACCGGAGGCGACGCCGCCTCAAGAAGCTGCTTTTGAGCTGGATGCTGAGCCTGTCACCGAACCGGCGCCTGATTGGGATGCAACGCGGGAGACAAAGCCCGCCCGCGCTTCCGGGACCGTCCAGACCCCGACGACGGAGTCGGCGCGGAAGCGCAAGAAGCGTTCGGCAGTCTTCGAAGGCGATGCCGCCTTGAAGGAGTTGCGCTCGCGCCTTGCTTCCGCCCCTGACCAGACGCCCGAGCCGCCTCTTTACCAGGCCAAAACCCCGATTTTCGCGTCGGTTGTGCGGCTCGCGGGTGTCATGGTTCTGGCGGCGGCGGGCGCGCTGGGCTTCTTATGGATCACAGGGCCTCATGGGGCGCCCCAGCAAGTTGCGAGCAAGGCGGGTGCAAGCGCCGGCGGGAGTGATGTCGCGCTGGTTTCTTATCCGCCTGTTGCCTACCGGGGTTTTGAGGCGCCGCAGAAGCCTGCACCTGCGGCGGCGGATGTGGCGGCTGCGCAGACGCCGGACGCCCAGCCCAGCGCACCCAGCGGAACCCCATGGGCTGTGGCAAATTACAACGCCGCGGACGGGCTCGGCACGCCGCCAGTTGGTACGCCGCCACCCGGATTGGCGCCCCGCGTGCCGGCCGCGCCTCGTGCGCCGGCGTCGCGGATCGTAGCTCCCCCGCCGGCCGCCGAGCCGCCCCCTGCGGTCGCGCCGCCGGCTTCTCTGCCCGCCGAGTCCGCGCCAACGGCCGCCGCGCCTCCCGCCCCCGCTGCAGCGCCGGCACCCAAGGCTCCGGTCCCGGCGATCACAGCGCCGGTCTCGGTGTCTCCTCCTGCGACGCCCTCTGTGGCGACGCGCGATCGCGACGAAATCGCTGCTCTCCTGGTGCGTGCCCGCACCTATCTCTCCGCTGGAGATGTGGCGGCGGCGCGGCTTGTTCTGCGCCGGGCAGCCGAACGCGATGATCCGCAGGCGGCGCTTGCTCTCGGCGGCACCTACGATCCGGCCGTGCTGAAGCGTCTCGGCATCATCAATTTCCACGCCGACCCGGCCCAGGCGCGGGAGTGGTATCGCCGGGCAGCCGAACTGGGCTCCTCTGACGCCGCGGTGCGGCTCGAACAGCTCGTGCAGACCGACCATTAGGTCGATTGTACAGGTCGAATGCGCAAACGCGGCCGGGTCTGTCCGTATCGTTATTACGGGAGGTTATTGACCCCGCGCCAGCGGCCATACCGCCACGGCAGGTACCAGCGCGAATTGGGCGGCAGGGTGCTTGCCACAAAATCCAGACCCGAGGTCCCAAGCGGGTGGCAGCGCAACAGGCGGGCGAGGGTCATCCAGCCGCCGGCCCAAAAGCCGTGGCGCGCTATCGCCTCGTCAGCATATTGCGAGCAGCTCGGCAGATGGCGGCAGTTGTAGCCGATGAGCGGCGACAGCGTCAGCCGATAGGCAGCCAGGAGGATGCGCGCCGAACTCCGGGCCAAATTTGTGCGGGGCGCGGAGGATAATTTAGGTGTTGCATCCGACATCACCGATGCCCTATCCGTAGTGTCACCTGGCGCGGGTCGCGGGGAGTCATATCGTGTGACAAGCGGCGAGAAGCAAGTCGCGCAGCATGAAGATGCGCAACACGCCGCCTTCATGCCGAGCAGCTTGCTGCCCAGGTGACACGCACTTCACGCCCGCGCCTCGGGAGGGGACGAAGCCAAGCACTCAGGCAGGGCATCAATGCCGCTACGGCATGGACTACGGATGTCGCGCTCATTGCCGAGCACGGTCGCGTCGGTATGCCTCACGCTCGCGCTCTCACCAATAACCGGGGCCGCGTTGCCGCCCCCTGTGCCCGCCGAGCCGGTCGCTGGCAGCGCCGACAGCTCGTCGCCCATGCGCTTCACCTTGTTCGCGGACGGGACGCCGGAAACATGCGCCAACACATGCCGGCCGCTGATCGGCGCCTCCGGCATGATAACCGCTGATACGGCCCGGCAGTTCGTCACTTTCGTGCGAGAGAATGCACTGCAGACCGCACGAGGAGGGCAGGCGGAGGCGACAGTGGTGCTCGAGTCCGACGGCGGCTCTGTGCTGGGCGCCCTTGATCTTGGACGCGCGATCCGGCGGTTCGGTTTCGCCACGACTGTAGGGCATGTCGTCGAACATCGTTCCGCGACGTCTCTGAAATACGGCGAGACAACCGGGCGCGCGGACTGCCAATCCATGTGCAGCTTTGTGCTGCTGGGGGGCGTGCACCGCCATGTTCCGCCTGATGCCCGGGTGCTGGTGCACCAGATATGGCTCGGCGACCGTCGCGAAGACGCCGTCGCGGCGAATTACACAGCGGAAGACCTGGTTGTCGTTCAGCGTGATATCGGCGCAATCCTGCAGTACACCGCCGAGATGGGCGGCGACGTCGAACTGGTCGCGCTCTCGCTGCGGGTGCCGCCGTGGGAACCGATGCGGGCGCTGACGCGCGAAGAACTCCGGCGCATGAAGCTCGATCAGGACGTCGAGGCGCCAACCCCGGCCGCTGCGGTCAAAACTGCTGCGGGTCCGACGCTGGCTGACGAGGAGACGCTGAGAGCGTCGTCCAATGGCCGCGGCTGGATCACGACGATGCGGGCCGGCCAGCCCGTGCTGGCGCGAACTCACCCGCTGACGCTGGAAGGCGAACGGATCGGAAGCTTCTCGCTCTTCATCGCTTGCGGGGCCGCGCCCGATACTTTCACGCTGACTTATCGCGAACTTCGCTCGGGGCCGGCGGATCGCGGCCTGCCGCGCAGCGTCGCCCAGGTCTCGCTCGTGCTCGACGATCATCTTCAGCAGCTCAAGATCTTGTCGTCGGAAAGGACGAACCGCGGCGGCGAACTGGAATCGGTCGCAACCGCCGCGCTGCCGGCGCGGCTGGTGCGCGCGCTCAGCTCCGACAACCCCGCATCGATGACTGTGGAGACCGAAAGCCTCGGCAATCCGCGCACAGTCATCCGGATCGGCAATGTGGGCTTCGGCCGCTCATTCCGCGAGGTCGAGAAGAGTTGCAGGGAGCCTCCGCGCCTCCGCGGCGAGACCCGGGCGCAGGCGCAAAACAGCCCGGATTGAGCCAGCGGCTACGCGGCGCCTTCCTTCGCGGCGCGCTTTGCGGCGATCTGATCGATGGCGGACACGACCGCGTCGAAGGTCAGCATCGTCGACGCGTGCCGGGCCTTGTAGTCGCGCACCGGCTCAAGCACCGCGATGTCGGCCCAGCGTCCGGACGCGGGCGGCGCGCCATTTTCTTTGAGCATGCGACGCACATCCTCGCGCAGCTTACGCAGTTCGCTCGCATTGGCGCCGATGATGTTGCGGGCCATGATGGATGACGAAGCCTGCCCGAGCGCGCATGCCTTCACCTCATGGGCGAAATCCGTCACCGTCTCGCCGTCCATCTTGAGATCAATCGTGACCGTTGAGCCGCAGAGCTTGGAGTGCGCTGTCGCGGTTGCGTCCGGATCCGGGAGCCGCCCGATTCTCGGAATGTTTCCGGCAAGTTCAAGGATGCGGCTATTGTAAATCTCATTGAGCATGAACGCGACTTCTTGTGTCACGGGGGCGCCGATTGTGTCTCCCTCGAGGCCTACTATATAAGCGGCGGCGGCCGAATCAGAAGCCGTCTTTCCGCGCCCGCTGATTATCATGTATATGACAGATCCCCATCTTACCCTCCGCAAGCGGGGGAGGGTCGGAGTGGGGGATGCGGCGTCCCGCAACGCCTTGAGCGCCGCGAGGCGGCAAGGCCGTGGACGACGCGACGGTGACACCCCCGGGGCCCGGCTTGCCGAGGTTCCGGTCGAACGGAGCGATCGTCATGGATACCGCGCTCAAGAAGCCTGCCGTTACGCCTTTACCCGTCGACATTCACGATGCGCCCGCGCGGGCAGTGCCGCGCCCGTCCCGCGGCGAGGCCGAGGCCGCCGTGCGCACCCTGCTCGCCTATATCGGCGACGACCCGACGCGGGAAGGCCTCATCGACACGCCAAAGCGCGTCGTTTCTGCCTTTGACGAGCTCTACAGCGGCTATCGCGAATCCCCGGTCGATGTGCTCGACCGCACGTTCAGCGAAATGGGCGACTACGACGAGTTCGTGCTGGTGAGGAACATCCCGTTCCACTCCAATTGCGAGCACCACATGATGCCGTTCCACGGCCAGGCGCATGTCGCCTATATCCCGGTCGCGCGGGTTGTAGGACTCTCAAAGCTCGCCCGCCTGATCGACGTTTATTCACGCCGCCTGCAGACCCAGGAGCATCTCACGTCCCAGGTGGCGTCCGCCATCAACGAGGTGCTCAAGCCGCGCGGAGTCGCCGTGATGGTGGAGGCCGAGCACACCTGCATGTCATTGCGCGGCGTCGAGAAACACGGCTCGTCGACCGTCACCACCAAATTCGTTGGCCTGTTTCGCGACGATCCCGCTCTTCAGGTGCGGTTCGTTTCGCTGGTGCGGGACGCCGGGCGGTGACTGGCGTTGCCTCACCGCTGTTCTCGCCGCGGGGCTCCAGGCAGGAGATCGAGGAGGGGCAGATCTTCGCGCCGAAATTCGACGCCGGCGGTCTCATCGCCTGTGTGGTCACCGACGCTGGGACGGGCGGACTGCTGATGGTCGCGCACATGAATGCGCAGGCGCTGGAGCGCACGATCGCAACCGGCGAGGCCTGGTTTTACAGCCGCTCGCGCGGGAGGCTCTGGAAGAAAGGCGAGACCTCGGGCCACGTGATGCACGTCGCCGAGATACGCGTTGACTGCGATCAGGATGTGCTGTGGCTCAGGGTCGAGCAGGCCGGCCCCGGCGCGTGCCACACCGGGCGGCGTTCGTGCTTCTATCGCACAGTGGTGCGCAACGGGCCCAACGCGCCGCTGACATTGGCATTTCATGATGACGAACGGGTGTTCGATCCCGCGAAGGCGTACGGCCGGTAGGCTGCATGGGGCGCGGGCGCTTGCCGGCGCGTAATGCGGGACCGGCCTCGCCCATGGCGCAGCCATTCCCGGATGGAGTTAGCGCACGCGGAGGCGCGTGCGCTAACTCCATCTGGCTACGAAGCTTCGTTACATCACCCCAGCCGCCTTCGCGCGCGCGAGCAAGCGTTCCGCTTTGGCGAGATGCGGGCGGTCATACATCACTCCATCGATGCCGATCACGCCGGCGCCGGGCTCCGCGGCGAACGCTGCGACGATCGCCTGCGCCCGCGCGACCGCCTGGGGCGAGGGCGTGAACACGTCGTTGATGGTCGCGACCTGCGCCGGGTGGATCGCCATCTTGCCGGTGAAGCCGTCGCGGCGGGCCTCCTCGCATTCGCGCCGCAGGCCGGCCTCGTTGCGAAAATCCACATAAACGGTATCGAGCGCCGGCACATTGGCGGCGGCGGCGGCCGCGAGGCAGAGGGCGCGGGCAAGCCGGTAGGGGTCGAGAAATTGCCCTTGTGCGTCGCGGCTCGCCTCGGCGCCGAGTTCGGCCGAGAGGTCCTCCGCCCCCCAGGTGAGGGCCGCGAGGCGCGGGCTGGCGCCCCGGTAGGTGCCGGCGACAAACAGCGCCGGCGCGGTTTCAGTGGCGATCGCCACGATCCCGATTGCGCCCTCGTCGAGCCCATTGAGCGCCTCGCGTGCGCAGAGCTTGGCATCGAGGTGAACCACGGCGGCCCCGCCTTCCGCCTTCGGCAGCATCACAGCGTCCGGGCGCGCGGACGCCACCGCATCGAGATCGGCGTCGCTCAGGCCAGTGGCGAGCCCATTGATGCGCACGACGAGGCGAGGCCGCTGTTGCAGGGGCCGCACCTGCGCCAGAAAGGCCGCTGCCCCGGCGCGCGCGGCCTCCTTGCGCTCCGGAGCGACGGAATCTTCCAAATCAAGGATGAGGGCGTCAGCGCCGCAGCCGAGCGCCTTGCTGAGCTTATCAGGCGAGTCCGCCGGAACAAACAGCAGCGAGCGCATCAGGCCGGCCGCATCCGAATGAAGGCGCTGCGCCGGCATTCGGCGACGAGCTTGTCGTCCTGGTTGTAGCAGCGATGGATCAGCTCGACGATGCCGGCGCCGCTGCGCGATTTGGAGACGCGCTTGCCCGCCACCTCGGTGGTGGCATGAAGGGTGTCGCCTTCGAACACCGGATGCGGAAAGCGCACCTCGGTCATGCCGAGATTGGCAATCGTGGTGCCGGTGGTGATGTCCGACACCGACATGCCGATCATCAGGCCCAGCGTGAACAGCGAGTTCATCAGCGGCTGGCCCCATTCGGTTTCCTGCTCGCAAAAATGCCGGTCGATGTGCAGGGGCTGCGGATTCAGCGTCATGTTGGAAAACAACATGTTGTCCATCTGGGTCACGGTCCGGTAGTAGCGGTGCTCGAAGATTTGTCCCTCGGCAAAATCCTCAAAATACATGCCGCCGCGCTTGTGCCGTTTCGCCGTCATGGCTTCGGTTTCGGACATCGATGCTCTCCTTGCCAGCTCGCGAGATCCTTCGCGGGCTCGACTTTTACGCCTTAGGATGGGTTGAGGTGTAGCCCGGATTGCGCGTCAGCGAAATCCGGGAGCGCGCATAGTTCGCGTCAACGCGGCCGCACCCGTTGCCGGAGCGCGGCTTCGGCAGGCGTGTCTGAGAGAGCAGGGCGCAACGTGCTGCGCTTATTGCGCGCTACATCACGCCATGCCCCCTCGCCTTGAGCCGCCGCATCGTCGGCGAGGTGACCTGGTCGGAGATCGGAATATTCCAGACCTCCGCCGTCTCCTGGGCATCGAACTCGCGCATAAGCGATGAGAATTGCGAGAGGCGCTCCACGTTCGTCCCCCTCAGGCCGAAACCGCGGGCGATCGCGGCGAAATCGGTGCGGCCGAAGATGGCGCCGCTGTCGTCGAGGCCGTCCTGGCGCAGCTTGTGGACTTCCGCCCCGTAAGCGCCGTCGTTGAGCACGCATATCAGCATGCGAATGCCATGCCGCTTGAGAGTCTCAAGCTCCTGGATGTGCATGATCAGACTGCCGTCGCCTTCGATCAGCACGACTTTGCCGTTGTTGGTAGCGGCCGCGACGCCGATCGCAATCGAGATCGCATTGCCGATTGCGCCAAACTCCCGCATGACGTGGAACTGCTCGGGCTTGCGCCCCCGCATGTGGGTCTGGAAATAGGCCTGATGACCGGAACCGCTCACCATCTCCCAGTCCTTCGGGATGACGCGATCGAGTTCAGCCACTACATGACGCGGGTCGAAGGTGCCTGGGGTGATTACGAATTGGGCCGTATCGGGCATCGCTTGCGCGATCCGCTGCGCCAGCTTGAGCGATCGGAACCCGGTCTTCGTGCCGTAGCGCGTCAGCTCACGGGCGAGCGCTTCGGCTCCGGCCCTGGCGTCCGCCCGCACGAACAGGTCGGCCGCCGGCAAGCCGTCCTTCAGACCGCGCGGCCGCTCGTCGATCTGCGCCACAAATGCCCTGGGGAAAAGGGCGCCGCCATCGACCGTATAATAGGTGAGACTGGCGCCAATGGCGACCACCAGATCGGATTCGTGAAACAGCTCGCGGGCGAGCTCGGAGGAAAAGCCGCCCGCCACGCCGATCGAGAAGGGATCGTGGTCAAACATGCCGCGTGCAGGCAGCGTGGTCGCGAGCAAGGCCCCGCTCGCCCGCGCCAATGCCTCGATCGCCTCGTGGGCGCCGGACCGCACCGCGCCCCGACCCGCCAAAATGATCGGGCGCTGTGCCGCGGCTAACCGCTCGGCCAGCCGGTTGAGGATGTCGGGATTCGGCGGCGTGCGGCCGGTCTCGGGAACGAGGGATGAAGACGAGACGTACTCCGGCGCCCCGGGCATTGGGAGTTTCTGCAGATCATACGGAACGCCGAGCACCGCGGGCCTGCGCTCATGGCGCGCGACATAGAACGCCTCGCGTACCGAATCATACATGCGCGCCGGGCTGTGAGCCCGGACATAATGCGCCCCGGTCGCCGTCACCAACGGCGCCTGGTCGAGGGCCTGATTGTACCATCGGGCATTGATCGGACTTTCGCCTGCGAATACCACCATCGGGACGCCGGCGCGGGACGCCGTGGTCAGCGCGGTGGCGATCTGGGTGACGCCGGGGCCGCAAGTCACGGTGGCGACTCCGACCTTCCCGGTCGCGCTGTGATAACCCATCGCCATGCCGCATGCGCAATGCTCGTGGCGGGCATGAAACACCCGCATGCCGTCGATCTTCGACATCGCGGTGGCCCAGTGCATGTTGCCGTCGCCCATCAGGCTGAACAGGGTGTCGACCCCCTCGCGCGCAAAGGCCTGAGCCAGCATTTCATAAATCGGCAGATTGCTCATTTCGGTTCCTGTTTGAGGGGAGGATCGCGAGCCAGGCGAAGCTCAGGACATGACGGGCACATGGGCCCGCGCGACCCTTGCACGATCCGGCATGGATGTTAGTTGAGCCGCAGCGCCTGGGCCAGTAACTCGTCGTTTCGTTGTGTAGTGCAGCTCTGTAGCCCGGGTTGCGCGCCAGCGGAACCCGGGAGCGGCGTTGCCGCAGGATAGGCCGATCCCGGATTTCGCGGAGTTCGAGCCGGCCAAAGGCCGGACCCGGTAGTCTCAATCCTGGCTACAAGTGTTACCAGTTCAACCGGAAGGGCGATGAAAACACGAGCCGCCAACCCGCCTCGCCAGCGCGCCGACATCCTCCTCGTCGAGCGGGGCCTGTTCGAAAGCCGCGCCAGGGCGCAGGCCGCAATCGCGGCCGGCCTGGTGACGGCGGACGCCGTGCCGGTGCGCAAGGCGTCGGAGGCGATCGCGGCCGATGCAGAACTTGCGGCCGAGCCGGCTTTTCCGTGGGTATCGCGCGGCGGCGTCAAGCTTGACGGGGCGCTGAAGCGCTTTGACATTCCCGTCGCAGGCCGCGTCTGTCTCGACGTGGGCGCGTCAACCGGCGGATTTACCCAGGTGCTCCTTGCCCGCGGGGCGCGCCGCGTCTATGCGCTCGACGTCGGCACCGGCCAGCTTCATCCGCTTCTGCGCGGCGAGCCAAAGATCGTGTCACTTGAACAGACCGACATCCGCAGCCTCGATCCGTCGCGGCTCGGCGAACCGCCCGATTTCATCACTATCGATGTGAGCTTCATCTCGCTCAAATCCGTGCTGCCCGCCGCCTTCGCGGTTGCGGCCCGGCCGGCGCATGTCCTGGCGCTGGTGAAGCCGCAATTCGAAGCCCCGCGCGCCCACGTCAAGAAAGGAATCGTGCGCGATCCGGCCATCCATGAGGCTGTCACGGCTGAGATCGCGGCCCACGCCGGGTCGCTCGGATGCCGCGACATCGCGAGCTTTCCTTCCCCGATTGCCGGCGGCGACGGCAACCTTGAATTCTTCCTGGGGGCCAGGCTTGGTTGAGCGGCTCACCATCAAGACTATCGGCTCCCGCGGCGACGGCGTCGCTTTGTCGGATGCGGGCGCGATCTATGTGCCCTATGCGCTGCCGGGCGAAACCGTCGAGGTGGATCCGTGGCCTGGTCATGCGGATCGGCGCAATCTGCGGCGCGTCGAAACCGCGAGCCCCGCCCGCATCAAGCCGATCTGCCCGCATTTCGGCGTCTGCGGCGGCTGCGCACTCCAGCATTGGGATGCCGCGCCATATCGGGCCTGGAAGCGCGAGTTGGTGGCGGCGCACCTCGATCACGCCGGCGTCGCCGCAAGCGTTGCCGCTCTCATCGATGCCCATGGGGAGGGCCGCCGCCGCGCCGTGTTCCATGCGCGGCGCGCAACTCACGACATTCTGGAGGTCGGCTTTGCGGCGCTCCATGCCCACCGGATTATTCCGATCGATCGCTGCCCGATCCTCGCACCGGGGCTGACGGGCGCGGTTGACGCAGCCTGGGCAATCGCCGAGGCGCTCAAACCCATCGCCAAGCCGCTCGACATCCAGGTCACCGCCAGCGACGCCGGCATCGACGTGGACGTGCGGGGCTCCGGTCCGCTCGCACCGCCGCTCGTCCTGGCGCTCGCCCGCGTGGCCGAGACCCACAAGCTCGCGCGCATCACCCGGCATGGCGAACTCGTGACGCAGCGCGCCGTCCCGACGGTGCGGATCGGGCGGGCCGCCGTCGAGCTTCCCCCGGGCGCATTCCTGCAGGCGACGGCGCTCGGCGAAGAAACGCTGGCGCGGCTCGTGCTGGAGCATGTTGGCGGCGCCAAGGCGGTCGCGGATCTCTTCGCCGGCGTCGGGCCCTTTGCGTTGCGGCTTGCCGAGCGCGCCCGCGTGCTCGCGGCCGACAGTGATGCGGACGCCATCCGCGCGTTACGCCGTGCCGGGGCCGCCACGAGCGGGCTCAAGCCCATCGCCGCCGTTGACCGCGACCTGTTCCGCCGTCCGTTCGTCGCCCAGGAGCTTGCCGGCATCAATGCGGTTGTGTTCGATCCGCCGCGTCAGGGCGCCGAAGCGCAGGCGCGGGAGCTTGCAAGAAGCCGCGTGCCGCTCGTCGTGGCCGTGTCATGCAATCCCGCCACCTTCGCGCGCGACGCCAAGATACTCATCGAGGGGGGCTATCGCCTCGGCGAGGCGACGCCGGTCGATCAGTTCCGCTATTCGGCCCATGTGGAGGTGGTGGCGCGGTTGACGAGGTGAGCGCCTTGCATCTGCTGCTTGTTCGTCAGCGGCTTAGGCGATACCGAAATAGTGCCGGCTGCCGCCGCCCGCAAGACTGCATCCGAGCGATCAAGGCCATTTCCAAGCCCGCGGACCTGGCCTCATGCGCAACAAAAAATGTCGGGATTGGCAGACGAGCTGCGCAACCGGTCGTGAGCTCATCTGATGGAGCGCGATAATGTATTTCATCGACCCTGTTCAGAATCGCCGAGATGCGTTTCGACCTCGGCCGTTACCGAATTGGCGATGTAGCAGAGGTCGTGCGCCTGGTGGTGCAGTTCTTCTTCAGTGGCGCGATCGGGGCGGCTGCCGGCATATTCGACGCGGGGGTTGAGGATGACTCTGGTCATGGCCATGCGGCCACGTGCGTTCCTTGTCATCGTTCCGCGGGCGGCGTCCTGGTAGCGATCGACAACGAAGCCGCGCTTGGCAGCGAGGCTTAAGAAAAACAACATGTGGCAGCTTGAAAGAGCTGCCACCAAAGCTTCCTCGGGGTCGACATTCTCGGCGACGCTGAGCGGCAGCGGCACCGAATGGGGCGACGACGAGGCGGCTACCTCGGCCCCGCCATCGAAGCGCCAGACATGGGCTCGCGAATAGCGGCCGTCAACAAAGGCCGCGCCGTCCGGCCGCGTCCACTCGATCGTGGCGTCAAACTCGCTCATGAGATTCCTCCTGTCGTTGCGGGATATCTCGTCGATCAGCCCCTGCGCCATCCTCGCGCAACCTCCCATTCGTTCAGGTTGGCTGAAGCGAGCGACTCGCTGTAACCTTGTGGATAACGCATGTTCGTCAAAGCGGATCACGTCCGTATAAGACCGGGAGCCGTCATGAAAACAGCCCTCTATGCCATCGCCGCTCTCGCAGCCGTTCTGGCGCCGGCGGCCAACGCTGCCGAGATCAAGGTGATTGCCTCAAACGCGGTGCGGGAGCCCTATCGCGAACTCGTCCCTGTCTTCGAGAAGAGCGCTGGACACAAGGTTATGCTCGACTGGGGCGGCACCGTTGATATTGTCAAGCGGGTGGGCGGCGGCGAGATCGCCGATATCGTGATTATTCCGGCGGCGCGTATCGACGACTTCGTCAAGCAAGGCCGCCTCGCAAACCGCATCGATCTCGCCCGATCGGGGGTCGGCGTGGCGGTGCGGGCCGGCGCGCCGCGGCCCGATATTTCTACTCCCGCAGCGCTCCGCAACGCTCTCCTGGCCGCGAAGTCGATTGTACTGTCGTCCGGGCCGAGCAGCGTCTACCTGCCGACCATGTTCCAGAAGATGGGAATCGCCAATGAACTCAAACCGAAGATCATCCAGATCGGTCCGGGTCTGCCGGTTGGCGCCGCCGTCGCGCGCGGCGAGGGCGAGATCGGCTTTACCCAGATGAGCGAGCTGATGTCGGTCGAAGGCATCGACTACCTGGGTCCGCTGCCGGCCGAGATTCAGTTCGTCACTGTGTTCTCCGCAGGCGTCCACACCGCAGCGCCCGCGCCTGAAGCTGCCCGCGCGCTATTGAAGTTTCTCACGGCGCCCGAAGCCGCGCCGGTGCTCAAGCGGCACGGCATGGAGCCTGGCTGAATTGGGTGTTTGCGCTCATGGATATGACTTATCGCCACAAGCGGGGTTTGTCGTCCCTCGCTGTCCGAGGACATGACACGTTCGCGCGGCCGTGATGCCGGCTGCTGCCGACCCTGCGGGCGTAGTAAAGACAAGGATCACGATGTGCCGCAACATCAGAACTTTGTATAACTTCGAACCACCGGCCACGGAGGATGAAATCCGGGCGTCCGCCCTGCAATTCGTCCGCAAGCTGAGCGGCTTTGCGCGCCCCTCCCAGGCGAACCGGTTAGCCTTCGACCGCGCCGTCGATCAGGTCGCTGCGGCGGCCCGCGAACTGCTCGCCTCGCTGGTCACCAACGCGCCGCCGCGCGACCGTGAGGTGGAGGCTGCAAAGGCGCGGGCGCGGTCGACGGAGCGGTTCGCGCGGGGCGCCTAAACTGGCCTCAGTGGGCGCATCGGGCACGCGAATTGCATGGACGGAGCGAGATCACGTCGTGGCGCGCGGGAGGCATTCCCATGCGCTCGTTCTTCACCAAGCAAAGCGCGCGGGCCGGACGCCCGCGGTTCCGGGAGGGTGGGGAGGCGTATCCGAGCGATTCAACATCCGGAGTGACCGATGGCCATTTATCAGAGCATGCAGCGCGTTCGCTTCTCGAGCCTCGACAACTACGAGAAATTCAAGGTCGTCTTTGCCGACGTGAGACACCATCTCATGACGCTGCCAGGCTTCCTTCACCTGACATGGTGGATCCATCCACAGGATCCGACCTGGCACAACGAGGTGAGCTTCTGGACCAGCTTCGATGCGCTCAAAGACTGGCATCTCAACACCTACCACAAGCATGCCAAAGAGTGGGCGGTCCGCACCGGCTGCATCATGGAAGACATCATCACCAATTTCGAGTTCAAGAATGCGAGATTGATCCGCGTGTGTCCGACCTGCGCCCACATCCAGGACAAAGGCTACGATCTGCATAAAGAACAGGCCGTGCTGGCCGAGCCCTGCCCGAAATGCGGCTATCACTTCCCGGTGATGGCTGAAACGCCGGAAAGCAGCGCGGTTTTCAAGGATGCGCCTCCGCTCCTGGAGAAAATGGCGAGCTGATCACCTGAAATCGAACCCGCCCCAGCGCTGCTGCCACATTCTTTCCCCGATGGTGCAGGAAATGCGCGGCTTGTCGGCGGCGGCGGGGATAATGCGCGGCGCTGTCTCGCGGCTGGCGATTTCCTGCACAAGCTTCGTGCGGGTCGCATCGCGGAACTGGTCGCGCTTGCGGATCGCGATCACGAAGGCGCCGGGGCCGCCGATCACGCAGTCCTCGTAATAGATGTCGAGGTCCTCGATATCCATGGTGGCGAAAGACGGCGGCTTGAGCAGGATCGGCAGGCCGTTGATGGTGATGCCGCGCTCCAGCACCGCGTCGCGCACGACCGTCACCACGTCGCCCTGATTGTTGACGCCATCGCCTGACACGTCGATGACGCGGCGCAGGCCCCGAAAACCTGAGTTTTCGAACAGCGGCCAGGCGAAATGCAGCGCGCCGGAGATCGAGGTGCGGTACGCGCGCCGGTAGGGCGCCGCCGCAATCTCGTCGGTGAAGGCCTTGGCGGCGGCGGGGCCGTCGATCAGCCGCCATGGCACCACGATCTTCTGGTCGGTCGCGCCCGCCCACTCGAAATAGGTCGCCGCGATCTTGCCGTGAACCCCTTGCTGCAGGGCGTTCAGGAACTCCGGTGAGGTGAGCCCGAGGATGTAGCCCTCCCGCTGAAGCGCCTGCTCATCCGGGTCCATGGAGTACGAGACGTCAACCGCGATCACGAGCTGCACGTCCACATCTGTGGCCGCCGCAGCGGGCGGCGTGCCGCGCACCTGCGCTGCGGCTTCCTCGACGAGGGGATCATGTCTTCCGGACATGGCTACCGCCAGCGCCAAGCCGCCAATGGCGGCGGCAGCGAAAAACATCGTATGCGCGCGCATGATCTCTCCTCCGCGCTGGGGCCGTTATGCTGGCA
Source organism: Hyphomicrobiales bacterium (assembly GCA_021323775.1). Taxonomy (GTDB): domain Bacteria; phylum Pseudomonadota; class Alphaproteobacteria; order Rhizobiales; family Xanthobacteraceae; genus JAJPKK01. The sequence goes on along the minus strand of JAJPKK010000172.1, from coordinate 18,927 downwards.
TGCCCGGGCGAACAAGGAAAGCGGGCCGGAGCGCGAAAAACCGGCGGCCAAGGCCTTCGCCCGCCTTTCGCACCGGCCGGCGCAATGCGCGGCGCTTATTGCGCCCTACGGTTCCGGCCCCGCGGCCGCTCCGGATCGCCCCTACCCGAGCGGCTCGCTTGCGGTGATCTCGATGCCGAAGCCCGCGAGGCCGACGTAATGGTGCTCGGCCGAAGTCAGCAGGCGAATCGAGGAAATGCCGAGGTCCCTGAGGATTTGCGCGCCGAGGCCGATTTCGCGCCACTGGCGCTGACGTGCGGCCTCCGCCCCGCCGCCGTCTTTCGGCGGCGCGGATACGGGCACGCCCGCCGCGCCGTCGCGCAGGAACACCATCACGCCGCGCCCCTCCCTGGCGAACCGGCGCAGCGCGCCGTGCACTTCCGGGGCGCCGCCGAAAACGTCCCGCATGATGTCGGCGCGGTGCAGCCTGGTCGGCACGTCCCGGCCGTCGCCGATGCGGCCGTGCACGAGCGCGACGTGGTAGACCTCGTCGAATGGCGTCACATAGGCATAGGCCTTAAGCGTTCCAATCTCGGTCGGCACCGGGAATTCGCTCACCCGTTTGACCAGCTTCTCACGCGCCTGGCGGTAGGCGATGAGATCCGCGATGGTCATCTGCCTGAGGCCGTGCGCCTCGGCAAACTGCTTCACCCCGGCGCCGCGCATCACGGTGCCGTCGTCGTTCATGAGTTCCGCGAGCACGCCGACCGGGGGCAGTCCGGCGAGCCGGCACAGATCGACGCACGCCTCGGTGTGGCCTGAGCGCATCAGCACTCCGCCCTCGCGCGCCACCAGCGGAAAGACGTGGCCGGGGCGGACGAAGTCGGCGGCCCCGCTGTTGGGATTGGCGAGCGCCCGCACCGTGTTGGTGCGCTCCTCCGCCGAAATGCCGGTAGTCAGCCCGTGGCGCACGTCGACCGACACCGTGAAGGCCGTGCCCAGCGGCGCATCGTTCAACGCCACCATGGGATCGAGATGCAGCCGCCTGGCTTCCTCCGCGGACACCGGGGCGCACACGATGCCGGAGGTGTAACGGATGATGAAGGCCATCTTCTCGGGGGTGCACATCGAGGCCGCGACGAACAGATCGCCTTCGTTCTCGCGATCGTCATCATCGGCCACCACGACGATCTCGCCCCGCGCGAAGGCCGCGGCCACTTCTTCCACGAGGCTCTGAGAGTCGCGGGTTGTCATCTGGGACCCTCAAACGGCCAAGCCGGACTTTCGCCGATCTGCCCGCGGTGGCGCAGGTAGTGATCGGCGAGCACGCACGCCACCATCGCTTCGCCGACCGGCACCGCGCGGACGCCGACGCAGGGGTCATGGCGGCCCTTGGTGACGATTTCGGTTTCGCGGCCGTAGCGGTCGAGGGTGCGGCGCGGCGTCAGTATCGACGAAGTCGGCTTGACCGCGAACCGGACCACGATCGGCTGGCCGGTCGAGATCCCGCCCAGGATGCCGCCCGCGTTGTTGGAGAGAAAACGCGGCCTGCCGTCGTTGCCCATTCGCATTTCGTCGGCGTTCTCCTCGCCGGATAAGGCAGCAGCCGCGAAGCCGGCGCCGATCTCAACGCCCTTTACGGCATTGATGCTCATCAGGGCCGCCGCGAGGTCGCTGTCGAGCTTGCCGTAGACCGGCGCCCCGAGGCCTGCCGGAACGCCCTCCGCAATCACCTCGATGACGGCGCCGATTGAGGAGCCCCGGCGACGGACGCCATCGAGATAAGTCTCGAAAAACTTGGCCATAGCGGCATCCGGGCAGAAGAACGGGTTGCGCGGAACCTCATCCCAATCCCACTTGGCGCGGTCCACCGGGTGTGGTCCCATGGCGACGAGCGCGCCCCGCACCGTCATGCCGGGCACGATCTTTCGGGCCACGGCGCCGGCCGCTACCCGCGCAGCGGTCTCGCGCGCCGAAGAGCGCCCGCCGCCCCGATAGTCGCGCAGGCCGTACTTGGCGTCGTAGGTGTAGTCCGCGTGGCCGGGGCGGTAGAGATCGCGGATCTCGGAATAGTCCCTGGAGCGCTGGTCGACGTTCTCAATCATCAGCGCGATCGGGGTTCCGGTCGTAACCTCAAGCCCGGCGGCGTCGTCCATCATTACTCCGGACAGTATCTTCACCTGGTCGGGCTCGCGCCGCTGCGTGGTAAAACGCGACTGGCCGGGCCGGCGGCGGTCGAGATCGCGCTGGATGTCGGCGTCCTTGAGCGGAATTCCCGGCGGGCAGCCGTCGACCACGCAGCCAATGGCGGCGCCGTGGCTCTCGCCGAAGGTGGTGACGCGGAACAGATGGCCGAAGGTGTTGTGCGACATAAGGTTTGGCCTGTCGGCAGGTAGGTAGCCATCGGCGGGGACCGGGTCAATCAGCGCGACCGAACGGCGCTTCGCTGTTCCGCCCTGCGCGCCGGCAACCTTCCGCCTTCCGGCCTGGAAGCGCTATACTCCCCCGGTGGTCTCATTTCACCAGGGAGGGAGTTATGCGTGAAGTAAGTGCAATCGCTTTGACCGCAGGCCTTGTGCTTGCGGCCTATGCCGGGTCATCCGTGACCGCGCGCGCACAAGCGCCCGCCGTCACGGCATTCGAAGGCGCGCGGCTCATCATAGGCGACGGGCGCCCCTCGATCGAGAACGGCGCCCTGGTGGTCGAAGGGACCAAGATCACCCAGGCGGGCCCGGCTGCCGACGTCCGTGTGCCGGACGGCGCGAGGCGCGTGAACCTCGCCGGCAAGACCATCATGCCGACATTGATCGACACCCACACTCATCTCAGCCAGACCCGCGAGGGGCTCATCCAGGACCTCAAGCGGCGCGCCTATTACGGCGTGAGCGCCGCCATGAGCATGGGCACGTCGGAGACCACCGCTGACCTTGAGATGCGCGGCGAGATCATGCCCGGCATGGCCCGGCTGTTCACGGCGTGGCGCGGGATCACGCGGCCTGAGCCCGGTCGAAGCAATGCGCCGTTCTGGGTCGACAGCGAGCAGGCAGCCCGCAAAGCGGTGCAGGAGCTGGCCGCACGCAAGGTCGACATCGTCAAGGTCTGGGTCGACGATCGCGACGGCAAGTATGCCAAGATGACGCCGGCTCTGTACGGCGCCGTGATCGACGAGGCGCACAAGAACGGGCTGCGCGTCACCGCACATATCTTCACGCTCGAGGATGCCAAGGGTCTGCTGCGCGCCGGCGTCGACGCCTTCGCCCACAGCGTTCGCGACCGCGACGTCGACGATGAATTCATGACGCTCGTGAAGCAGCGCCCGAATCTCGTGGTTAATCCGAATCTACCCGACCGCGGCGTGAAGACGGATGTGTCCTGGCTGCGGGCGAGCCTTTCGCCTGCGGAAATGCAAAGGGTCGAGGCAGCCAACACCGACCGGCCGAAGGCGCAGGAGTTCTATGGGATCCAGGCGCGCAATCTCGCCAAACTGAGCGCCGCCGGCGTGCGCATCGTGCTTGGCACCGACGGCAATACGCCGTGGGCGCCGCATGTCGAGATGGCGGATATGGTTGCTGCCGGCATGACGCCCGCACAGGTGATCGTGGCTTCCACCAAGAACGCGGCCGAGTTCCTGCGTATGAATGACGCCGGGACCCTGGAAGCCGGCAAGAGCGCCGACTTCATCGTGCTCGACGCCAATCCGCTCGATGATATTACAAATACGCGGCGCATCTCGGCGGTGTACCTGCGGGGGGCGGCCGTGGATCGCACGAAGGCGCCATAGCTCGCGGGCGTTTTGTCAAAGGTGCGCACCTCTGGCGCGAGGCGCGCGGCCTTCGCGCCGGGGGCATTCCCCTCCGCCGCCGGGAACTCACTTTTCCGGCAGCGGAATGAACTCGATTTCGTCGCCCGGCACCGTGCCGAAGCGGCCGGTTGCCCATTCGGCTTTGGCCTGCTCGATCCGCTCCTTGCGCGACGAGACGAAGTTCCACCAGATGTGCCGCGGTCCGTCCATGGCGGCGCCGCCGAGGATCATGACATGCGCATCGGTGACGGCGTTGAGCGTAACTGCATCGCCGGGGCGAAAAACCAGGAGGCGCTCGCGCCCAAACCGGTCGCCGCCGATGTCGATCTCGCCGTCGACCACGTAAATCGCGCGCTCCTCGTGGCCGGCGTCGAGCGGCAGCGCGCCGCCGGCGCGAAGCGTTGCGTCGGCAAACACCGTTTCGGACGCAGCGGCAACCGGCGAGCGCTCGCCATAGAGCGAGCCCACGACCACGCGCACGGTCTTGTCGTCATCGCGCACGACCGGGAACTCTTCGACCCCGTGATGCGCGAAGGACGGCGCCATCTCCTCCTGGGCGGACGGCAAGGCGACCCAGCACTGCAGTCCGTGCAGATGATCTCCTTTGGCGCGGCGTTCCGGCCCGGTGCGCTCGGAATGCACGATGCCGCGGCCGGCGGTCATCCAGTTGATCTCGCCGGGGCGGATCGCGATCGCGGTGCCGAGACTGTCGCGGTGGATGATCTCGCCATCGAACAGATACGTCAGCGTGGCGAGGCCGATATGCGGATGCGGGCGCACATCGACGCCGCTGCCGGAGCGGAAATGCGCCGGCCCGAAGTGATCGAAGAAGATGAACGGACCGACCATGCGGGTGCGCTCTGACGGCAGGGCGCGATGCACGGTGAAATCGCCTAGATCGACCGAGCGCGGCACGATCACCTGCGCAACCGCCTGTGATTGCACAGCGTTCCCGAACTCAGGGTCCTGGCCGCGGAAGAAGCTCATGGGTCTCTCCTCGATTGAGAGCTTGAGACAGTATATTCTTCGGCTGCGCCGCCAGGGTAGTGACGAATATGCATTCCAGTGACAAGCGAATTTCAGGAGCGGGCGGCGCCCTGAGCGCGATCGATCCCGCCGCGGTACGCGAGGCGGCCCGGTCCGTGCCAGGCCTTCCGCGCGATGACCAGGGGCCGGTCTTTCGCGAGCCGTGGGAGGCGCAGGCGTTCGCGATCGTGGTGGCGCTTCATCAGCGCGGGCTGTTCGGCTGGGAGGAATGGGCCGCGATGCTGGGCGAAGAAATCAAGGCGGCGCAGCTCTCCGGCGATCCGGACACCGGCGACACCTACTACCGCCACTGGCTTGCGGCGCTTGAACGCATGGTCGCCCGCAAGGGCATCGCCGATCGTGCAGCGCTCAAGCGCTATCACGACGCCTGGCAGCGCGCGGCCGATCGCACGCCGCACGGCGCGCCGATCGAGCTTACGGCAAAAGACTTCGCAGCCGAGTGATGGCGCTCGTCAGCAGCTCGCCGACGGAGGGCTCCTCCATTTCGCGCGTCTGCGTCGCTCGCACCTTAACCCGCGGTCCCGCGTCCGGTCCGGCCGCCATCTCGGTGCGTCGCTTGCTTTCCTTGCGCCCGATCACCATCGCCCAGTAGACCTTGTATCGGGTGTTCTCATTGCGGGCGACCGCCACGCCGATGCTGTCGGCGTCGCGCAACAGGAGATTCGCGTTGTGGCCCGCGGATTCCTTCCAGATCCGCAGCGTATCGGCCCAGGTTTTGGTGCCAGCCGCGATGTTCTCCGCCGCCGGAGTCATATTTGCGCCTGCGATCCGGCTTGCGAAGGAGCCTGCCACATCGTGATCCATGATGCCGCTCGTCGCCATCGCCTGCGCTTGCCGCGTCGCCACCGCGGTCAATTTGGCGTCCATCTTTACGGCCGGCAGCCCATGCTCGCGCCGATATTGCGATATCAGCGCGATGATGTCCTCAGCGCCCGCAGAGGAAACCGCAGTCATCATTGCAAGCACGAATGAAAGCAGGAAACAGGTGAGTTTCATTTGCGGCTCCCAGCCCGTGAGTCTTCCGCGCCGGCAGGACTTACCGCTACGGCGGCGCGATGGCAATCGTTGCGTCGGCCGGATCAGCCACGGCGCGATCCGCGGCGTCCTCAGCGAATGCGGCGGGTCAGGGCGAACCCGACGCAACAGGCGCAGCACTGACGCCGCATCGCGAGGCTTGTCCGGCGATCTCGATCGGGATGGCACAGCGCAACATTATCGCGACGGCCGGGACAAGCCCTGGGACAAGCCCGGCCGCGACCAGGCCGAAACTGCGACGAGCTTTGCCCGCATTACGAACTCGCCCCTCACGGGCTAGTAGAGCGATTCCATGAAACCGATCATCGGAATGACCAGCATACGATTCGAACTTCGGAAACGCTCTACTAGCTCGCAATCGTAAGACCGCATAAGCTTCGCGGGGCGACCGGCTGTGGGACTGCGCGATCTGACTGCCGAGACAACATGCGCTAGGAGGAGCCATGAATGCGGGTAAGACTTTGGCCGCGGCGTGCCTGGTTGCAGGCCTCGGTTTCGGAGCCACCGGATCGCTGCCGCGAACCGCCGTTGCTGCTGAGCTTGTTGTCTTGACCAACCAGGGCGCGACGCCCGGCGTGCGCGAACTCGCTGCCGCATTCGAGCGCGCCAGCGGACACAAGGTCACCGTCATCCAGGAGGACGCCGCTGCGCTGGAGCGGCGATTGAATTCCAATGGCCCCGCAGATCTCATCACCAGCAACCCCGCGCCGATCGAGGAGCTGATCCGGAAGGGCAAGGTCGTGGCCGGCACCGCAACGCCGTTTGTGCTTGCCGGACTGGGCCTTTCGGTGCGGGCCGGCGCGCCGAAGCCAGACATCAGCACGGTGGAGGCGTACAAAGCGGCATTGCTTAACGCGAAGTCCATCGGCTATTCGCGCGGCTGCAGCGGCACGCATGTAGCGGAGGGGATCGCGGAGCTTGGCCTTACCGAAGCGTTGAAGCCCAAGACAGTGCTCACGGGCGGCGGGCCGGTCGTTGAATATCTGGCGAGAGGCGACTTCGAGGTCGGCATACAGCAGACCAACATCATGGTGGGGGCGCCGGGGACCGAATATGTCGGTGCGCTGCCCGGCTTTCTGAACAAGCCCTGCCCATCGAGCGTTGCGCTGATGGCGGCGTCGAAGGAGCCAGAAGCCGCACGCGCGATGATCAAATTCATGACGTCGTCTGAAGCCGCGCCGCTGCTGCGCAAGACTCACGTCGAACCGGTCCAGCCTTGAGTCCGTCTGTGCAAGATCGCAGGCAAATCGGAGCGGATTCCGATGAGGTTGAGTCAGAGGCGCCGCCGCTTCAGCCACATTGGCCCTGGGACCTGGTCTCGCTTGGCCTTGCGCAATTCGATGACTATATCAGTTGGCATCCAGGGCCGCCTCGTCGCCGAGGCGGTTGCGGCCGGCGACGCCGAGATCGCGATCCAGCAGACGAGAGTCATCCAGCCTGTTGCCGGGACCGAATATCGTGGTCCGTTGCCCGCCGGGCTGATGGAATACGGCCGTGCCGGCGTTGGCCTTCTGGCGGTGTCGCAGCAACGGGCGGTCGCGGCCGCCTTTATCAAGTTCATGGCCGATCCGGCCAACACGGCGCTCATCCGCAAGGGCGACATGGAACCGCCGGAGCGCTGAGAAGGGTTACAAGGAGCTGAAATGTCGGAATGCATCCACTGTGAGATTCACGACGTGCTCGAGAGCCGCCTGGAAGCCGAGGACGCCAATATCGCGGAGATCGCCGCCAAGGTGACTGAGGTGCTTGCAGACATTATCCTCATGGTCCCGCCGGCCGACCGCGGCATGCTGATTGCCGACATCCTGGCGAACCTGGGTCAGTTCGTGCTGGAGAAAAATGAAGAGGCGATGGAACAGGCGGGGGCCGGTCCTCGCCGGCTGGGTCATTGAGCCTCCGCCGCCTCCTTCGTTTGGACGTGCTCCGGCCGCACGCCGATCCCGATGAACCGCGCCGGGATGCCGCGCAAGGCCGGGAACCAGTCCATGAGTTTTACGGGAAGCGGCACTTTCGGTTGAGTGGCGCCGGCCAGCACCGGCCCGATCACGCGGTTCTGGATGGTCCGCTGGAACCACTGCGTCGCCCGCGTCGGCCATTCGCGCCGCTTCTGCACGCGGGCCAGATGGTCGAGCGTGACGGCGCCGGCGCGGAGCGGCTCGGCCAGAATATTGGCGGCTGCGACCGCGTCCTGAATGGCGAGATTGATGCCGACGCCGCCGATCGGCGACATCGCGTGGGCGGCGTCGCCAATGCACAGGAGACCCGGCCGATACCATTGCGGCAGGCGGTCGAGCGCAACGGTGAGCAGTTTCACGTCGTCCCAGCTCTTCAGCTCGTTGACCCGCTCGCCCAGCCACGGCGAAAGTCCGAGGATCGTGCGGCGAAAATCGGCGATGTCGCGCCTCATCACTCCCTCGGCCGAACCCTTTTGGATCACATAGGCGCATTGCCAATAATCGCCGCGGTCGATCATGATCAAAATGCCGCCCGTCTCGAAATGTCCGAAAGCCTCGGCATAGTCGCCCTCCCGGCGCGACAGCCGCATCCACAGCACATCCATCGGCGCGCCGAGGTCTTCGACCTTCAGGCCGGCGCGCTCGCGGATCTTCGAGTGCCTGCCGTCGGCGCCAATTACCAGGTTGGCGCGGATCTCGACTGCACCGGTTTCCGCGTTGGCCCGCACGCCGGCGACCCGGCCGTCCTCCTCGATGAGATCGGTCGCCTCAGTCTTCATCATCAGGCGGAAGCTGCGGCAGCGCCGGCCGCAATGCGCCATGAAATCGAGGAAGTCCCATTGCGGCATGAAGGCGATGAATTTGCAGGCGGTCGTGAGGCGGGTGAATTCCGCCATCGTGACGCGGACATTGCCGATCTCGCCGACCAGGCGCTCGACCTTGCGGTGCGGCAGGCGCAGGAACGCATCGAGCAATCCCAGCTCGCGCATCAGTTCCATGGTCGAGGGATGGATGGTGTCGCCGCGGAAGTCACGCAGGAAATCCGCGTGCTTCTCCAGCACGACCACATCGACGCCGGCTCGCGCCAGGAGGTACCCCATCATCATCCCGGCCGGCCCGCCGCCGACGACGCAGCACTGCGCGGCGAGTGCGTTTGCGCTCATGACATCCTCCAACGCGGGTGAAGCTGCCGACGTTCCGATGTGCACGCCGACGATAACGTGGCTTCGTGTCCATATAAGGATGACGTGGGTCACACCCCTGCGGCGCCGCCGTCGGCGCGCGGGTCGTGACCGCCCTCCAATATGCCGTCCCGATGGAGGATGACGGCGCCCGCATGGCCCATCGTGTCGGAGTAGCGCTCAGCCAGCACTTCGACCTCATGTCCCGCCGCCAGGAGGCGGTCGATCACGTTGCCGTCCAAGCCGTCTTCCATGCGAAGATTCGTGACGGCCGAGCCCCAGGTGCGGCCAAGCAGCCACCGCGGCCGTGCGAGCGCGTCGGCGAGCGGCACACGATAGAGGACGTGGCGGGTGAATATGGCCGCCTGCGTCTGCGGCTGGCCGTCGCCTCCCATGGCGCCATAGGCCATGACCCGGCCGTCGTGCAGCACCGCGAGGGCGGGATTGAGGGTGTGAAACGGCCGGCGGCCCGGCGCAAGCGCATTGAGCGCCTTCGCATCGAGCGAAAAGCTCGCGCCGCGGTTCTGCATCAGCACGCCGGTCGCCGGCAGCACGCAGCCCGAGCCGAACTCCCAGTAGGTCGACTGGATGTAGGACACCACGAGCCCGCTGGCGTCGGCGGCGCCCATCCAGACAGTGTCGCCGGCGTGGCCCCTCCCCACCCTTCCCTCCCCCGTTTGCGGAGGAGGGTTAGGGAGGGGGTATTTCGCAGCCCGGCGCCGGTCGATCTTCGCCACCTCGGCGTCAAGAAACCTGCCGTCGAGATACTGTTCGGGCGGCGCCGGGAGCCGGTCCGGATCGGTAATGACGTTGTCGCGCACGCGGAATGCCCGCTTCGTAGCTTCGATGAGGCCGTGGACATGGTCGAAACTCTCGGCCTCTGCCACGCGCAGACGGGCGAACAGGGCGAGGATGATAAGCGAGGCCAGTCCCTGGGTCGGCGGCGGCGTGTTGTAAAGCGTGCCGCCGTCGATCGTGAGGCTCAGCGGCTCGGCCACGACCGCGTCGGTGCCTTCGAGGTCGGCACGGGTCACCGGGCTGCCGATCCGTTTTAAATCGGCCGCGATCTCGCGTCCTACGTCGCCGCGATAGAAATCCTCGAGGCCCGCTGAGGCGAGATGATCGAGCGTTGCGGCGAGCGCCGGCTGACGGCAGAGCGCGCCGACTTCAGGAGGCTTGCCGTCGATCAGAAAAGTCGCCGCGAAGCCTGGAATGTCCTTGAGTTCGGCAAGTTTCTCGGCGGTGAGCCGGGCTTGGCTCCTGGTCACCACATAGCCCTCGCGGGCAAAGCGGATCGCAGCATCGAGCAATGTCGCGAGCGGGAGGCGGCCACCCTGCGCCTTGCCGGCTTCGAGCGCCAGCATCCAGGCTGCGACTGCGCCCGGCGCCGTCAATGCCGCCAGCGGCCCGCGCCCCGGGATTTCGTCATGGCCACAATCGCGATAGAGATCGATGCAGGCATCCGCCCCGGCGCGGCCCGCCCCCATAAGGGCGTGGACTCGGCCGTTGGGCTGTCGCACCAAGAAGAATCCGTCGCCGCCGATGTGGTTCATATGGGGGTAGACGGCGGCGATGGCGGCGGCCATCGCGATCGCGGCTTCCAGTGCATTGCCGCCCTCGGCGAGGATCGCATGTCCGGCCTCTGCAGCCGCGCGATGGGGTGCGGCGACGACGCCGCGGCGATGTCCGGCCGTATGGAGGTCCATGGTACTGGCGCCCCGTGAGAGTCGAGCAGACAGCCCAACATTTAGGGCGGATTTGGATCAGGTCGAATCTCAAAGCTGCGTTTGCGGGGAGCAGATGCCAGCCCACGGCACAGAACTCAGGTTAACGCCGCGTTACGATTGCGGCCATACCGTGCCTTCGAACGAGGATTGCCGAACCAAAATTACTCGGCATCCGAGTCCTGTGCGACCCGCTGCAATCAGGGAGATACGCATTCTGTTCGCCCGAAACGCCTTGTTAAGCTGGATTCCGTGCCGTGATGCCGGCCGACAGCCGCTTGAAAAGGGAGTTCGATCTGTGCTACCACTTTTGGTAGCGGACGGGAGAGTGAGTGGTGGCGTTAACATGGAGCCGCGGAATAGGAGCGGCCATAGGACGAATGGGGAACGGTTGCAAAGGGGGGCGAGGAATGCCAGGTTGTGTCACGCGACAGGAATTCGAGCGGCGCATGCGAGAACTCGAAAGCGAGGTCGAAGGCGAGAAGGTGGTGACGCGCCACATCCTGGAACAGACCCAGCGCAACGGCGACGATCTTGGCGTTATGAAAGCCGATGTCCGCCGCCTGGCGGGTGAAACGGCCCTCATCAAGGGCGTCGTCACTCATCAGGCGGGGTTGCTCAACGTGCTGACGCAGGACGTGGGCCTGATGCGGCTGGACACGAACGAGATGCGCCGCGACATGGGCGACCTGCGCCAGGAGATGAGCGGTGTGCACCGCGACGTGGGCGACCTGCGCCAGGAGATGAGCGGTGTGCACCGCGACGTGGGCGACCTGCGCCAGGACGTGGGCGTCATGCAGATATCACTCAATAGGCTGGAGCAGAGGCTGGACGGGCTGGAGGGGAATGTCGGCACGATGCGGACCGACATGGACACGATGCGCACCGACATGGACACGATGCGCACCGACATGGACACGATGCGCGCCAACGTGGACACGATGCGCACTGACATCGCCGCTGTCCGCACTGACGTTGCCGCGATCCGCGCCGCACTCGCGCCGCCGACCTTATAGAGGATTTCCCCAGCACCCCCCGACGGGGCTTTCGCCTGGCCACGGGGCGCTTGATACGGTTGGCTTCCGCGTTACTATTCCGCCCCGAGGTGAAGCCAGGATGCGGCGCTCCGCAGTTGCTGCGCAACAGCTACTGCCGATCTGCCGAGCGCCCGGATGCGTCAGTCCCAAGGGGCGATGCCGCCACCTCTGGGTTTCTGGGTTTCTCGCATTTCGCGAGCGCACTTCCGGCGCGCGTAATCACGCGCCATGCGCCTGTCGCGAACACACGTCGGGAGCGGCCAATTGGGGTCTTGCCTGACTGATGCGACCCGCGAGGCCGCTCTCGGCATGCCGTTCGTGTCTGGCCGCTATGCTGGCGCCCGAACGTCAACGACAGCAATCGTCGCGGCATTCTGACCCGGTGGAGTCATGTGCTACCTCCGTTCCAGACTGCCAACACCAATGAAGGCAGCGCCGAGATATTTGTCAAGATGACGCAAAGAAGCCGGCGGTGTTGCTTTTGCGGCCCCACCCTCGAATATTGACGCCCCGGTCGCATGCCGGCGTTTTCGCAATGGTGGAGGTCCAAGTTGGGTACGCATATTTCGCTCACCGCTTCCGACGGTTTCACCCTCGGCGGCTATCGCGCCGATCCGCCCGGCAGCCCGAAAGGCGGGCTGGTAGTGATCCAGGAGATTTTCGGGGTCAATCATCACATCCGCAACGTGTGCGATCGCTTTGCGGCCTTGGGCTACGCTTCCGTAGCCCCGGCCGTGTTCGACCGCATGTCACCGAACTTCGAATGCGGCTATTCGCCAGCCGAGATTGAACACGCGCGGGCGTTCATTCCAAAGATCGACTGGGCGGCGATGATGCGCGACACGGCGGCTGCGATCGATGCCGTCAAGGGCGCCGGCAAGGTTGGCATCGTGGGCTATTGCATGGGCGGCAGCGTTGCATTCCTCGCCGCATGCAATCTCGATGGTCTGTCCTGCGCGATCGGTTATTATGGCGGCGCCATCGCGCGCAATGCCGACAAAAAGCCGAAGGTGCCGACGCTCCTGCATTTCGGCGACCAGGATCACTCGATCCCGATGAGCGATGTCGAGATCGTCAAAGAGAAGCGTCCAGACGTGGAGATTCATGTCTACCACGCGGGCCACGGCTTTTCGTGCGACGAGCGGGGCAGCTACAACGAAGCCGCACACAAAGAAGCACTCGGGCGTACGCTCTCCTGGCTGACCAAATACGTGGGGTGATTGGAGCGCGCGGGAGCGTCCCGCCGCGCGCCTCTGCGGGCGATCTCCCCCGCCCGCTCGCGGATTCGGCGCTCGAATTCCTCGCGGGTCACATAAGCGGGCTGGTGGTTTATTCAGCCCCCTTTCTTCGTCTTTCCGATGCCCAGGCCGCAACACGGATGGCATGCAAACGCCCGCGCAGCAACCGGGCCCGAGGCGGCAGAACCCGCGCGGCCCTTTTGCTCACGCCGATGCGGCGCCAACCCCGGTCCCGATCGGGCAGCTCACGCCGGTGCCGCCAAGACCGCAATAGCCGGATGGGTTTTTGGCAAGATACTGCTGATGATAGTCCTCGGCAAAATAGAATTCGGGAGCACTCAGAATCTCGGTCGTGATAGCGCCGTAGCCTCGGGCGGCGATCGCTTTTTCGTACATCGCCTTCGAGGCCTCGGCGGCTGCGCGCTGAGCCGGCGAGTTCACGTAGATGCCGGATCGGTATTGGGTGCCGATATCATTGCCTTGGCGCATGCCCTGAGTCGGGTCATGGCTCTCCCAGAAGGTCTTGAGCAGCTTCTCGTATGAGATCTTCCTGGGGTCGAACACGACCAGCACGACCTCATTGTGGCCGGTCTGGCCCGTACAAACCTCTTGATAGGTGGGATTTGGAGTGAATCCGCCCGCATAGCCGACCGCCGTGACGTGAATCCCCTCGCCAAGTTCCCAGAACTTGCGCCCCGCGCCCCAGAAGCATCCCATGCCGAAGATCGCGGTCTCAAGGCCCTCAGGATATGGCCCTTTGAGCGGGCGGCCGTTGACAAAATGGCGCGCCGCTGTCGCAATCGGTTCCTTGCGGCCCGGGAGGGCCGTGGCGGCGCTCGGCATCTCAAGTTTTTTCTTGAACGTGAACATCCTGCATCTCCTCGTCGATCTCGCGACGGATATAAGCCTTGGCGGGCGATTTCTCATGCGCTTTGGGAGCGCGTCCCGCTTCAGGGCCGGGACAAAGGCGTTCGGCGCCGCCTCCTGCACAGGGCCGGCCGCCTGCACGCCTGTTGTGTGTGAGGCCGGACCCTAAAGGCCGGCCCTCGTCACCGCCGTTGGCGGGCGGGACGCCGGCGCTTCTGCGGCTTTTCCGATGCGGCCCGGAAAGCCGGGGCGGGCTAACGGGCATAACCGATCAGCGGCTTTTTCCGGCGGCCCAGCAGGATCAAGACCGCCCCAACTATCGCAAGAGTCACCGTGGCGGGCGCATCGAGAACCGTCGTCATCACCGGGTCCCACAGCCAGGGCGGGGCATGCCTCTCGATTAACGGCTGGAGCTGTTGCAGGCTTGCCTGATGGACCAGCGACCAGATTTCATCCACCTTGGAATACAACAGCATGTTCGCGGCGATCGATCGCGTGCCGTCGTAGACGAGGAAAATGAAGGCCGCGGCGAGAAACAGGAGGCCGAGCGCCCGTAACAGGAAGCGGATCATGGCAGACCACCATCTCCGGTGCGAATGCGGTTCTTAAAGTCCCGCCCTCCGTTACCTCGCGCTTGCGCAAGGTTCAACTCAGGCCAGTCGCCAAGGTTCAACTCAGACCGGCGAGAAAACGATCGGGGGCGCTGCACGCGATCATTGAGCAAGCGCAGGCGGCCAGAGGACCGCCCCTCCGTCGAGCTGGCCACCGCGGGTCGTTTGACGCAACTCTGGCCCTCCCGCGAGCGATCCGCCTTGAGCAGACGTAGGGGCTTCCGGTAAGTTGCCGCCAGCCGGAGACTGGCAATTGGGAGACACGATGGCTGGAAAATTCCGCGGCCGCAACAACAGGCCGACTTTCACCGATCAGGAAGCTTTGCTCTTCCACAGCCAGGGGCGTTCCGGCAAGCTGGAAGTCGTGGCAACCAAGCCGATGGCGACGCAGCGCGATCTGTCGCTCGCCTATTCGCCCGGCGTCGCCGTGCCAGTGCTGGCGATCGCCCGGGACGAGGCTCTTGCGTTCGACTATACAACCAAGGGCAATTTCGTCGCCGTCATCACCAACGGCACCGCCATTCTCGGCCTCGGCAATCTGGGCGCGATTGCCGCGAAGCCGGTGATGGAAGGCAAGGCGGTGCTGTTCAAGCGCTTTGCGGACATTGACTCAATCGATCTCGAAGTGTCGTCGCAAGACCCTGATGAGATCATCAACTGCGTCAGGCTGCTCGGCAAGAGCTGGGGCGGGATCAATCTCGAAGACATCAAGGCGCCCGAGTGCTTCATCATCGAGCAGAGGCTGCGCGAATTGCTCGACATCCCGGTGTTCCACGATGACCAGCACGGGACCGCGATCATCGCGTCTGCGGGCCTGCTCAATGCCCTCGATCTCACCGGTCGCGATATCGCCAGCACCAGGCTCGTCTGCAACGGCGCCGGCGCCGCCGGCATTGCCTCCCTGGAGCTGCTGCGCGCAATCGGGTTTCGGCCCGAGAACCTGATTTTGTGCGACACCAAAGGGGTAATCTACGAGGGCCGCACCGAGGGCATGAACCAATGGAAGTCCGCGTTTGCCGTTAAAACGAAGGCGCGGACGCTCGCCGAGGCGATGGAAGGCGCGGACGTTTTTTACGGCTTGTCAGCAAAGGGTGCAGTCACCAAGGATATGGTCAAGTCGATGGCTGCAAACCCGATCATATTCGCAATGGCCAATCCGGACCCTGAAATCACCGTCGAGGAGGTCGAGGAGGTTCGCAGCGACGCCATCATGGCGACGGGGCGGTCTGACTACCCGAATCAGGTCAACAACGTGCTCGGATTTCCCTACATCTTCCGCGGCGCCCTTGATGTGCGTGCGACCACCATCAACATGGAGATGAAGATCGCCGCTGCCCGCGCGCTGGCCGATCTTGCGCGCGAAGATGTACCGGACGAGGTAGTGGCGGCGTATGGGGCGCGGCCGAAATTTGGCCCTGACTACATCATTCCGGTGCCGTTTGATCCCCGCCTTATCTTCGCTGTGCCGCCGGCGGTGGCGAAAGCCGCCATGGATAGCGGCGCAGCCCGCAGGCCGATCGTCGATATGGACGCCTATCGCGAGCAGCTGCGGTCACGACGCGATCCGGTGGCGGGCCTGTTGTCAAACATCTTCACCCGCCTGCGGCGTGAACCGAAGCGCGTTGTGTTCGCCGAGGGCGAGGAGGAACAGGTCATCCGCGCTGCGGCGAGCTTCGTGCATCAGGGGCTCGGCAGCGCCATTCTGGTCGGACGCACGGAGCGGGTGCGTGAAAACGCCAAGAACAGCGGCATTGAACTCGGCGACGGGATCGAGGTCCAGAATGCCCGCGTGTCGAAGCGCACCGCAAGATATGCGTCCTATCTCTACGAGCGCCTGCAACGCAGGGGCTATCTCCAGCGCGATTGTCAACGCTTCATCAACCAGGACCGCATCCATTTCGCCACCACCATGGTGGCGCTCGGCGATGCGGACGCGGTTGTCGCCGGGGTGACCCGGAACTTCTCCAGCGTGCTGGAGGATGTGTTCCATTGCATCGACGCCAAACCCGGGCACCGGGTGATGGGGGTCTCGCTTCTGCTGGCGCGAGGACGCACGATCGTGGTTGCCGACACGGCGGTGACCGAGATGCCGACCGCCGAGGAAATTGCCGCCATAGCGGTGGAGGCGGCGGGCGTGACGCGCAAGCTGGGCTATGTTCCGCGTCTGGCGCTGCTCGCGTTCGCGACCTTCGGCAATCCGCCGGGCGACCGCGCTGCGCGGGTGCAGGAGGCGGTGCGGATTCTCGATCGACAGCGCGTCGATTTCGAATATGACGGTGAAATGGGGGCAGACGTTGCCCTCAACCCGGACCTGATGGCCGCCTATCCGTTCTGCCGCCTGTCGGGGCCGGCCAACGTGCTGATCATGCCGGCATTCCACTCCGCGGCGATCTCCACCAAAATGGTGCAGGAGCTTGGCGGCGCCACCGTAATCGGACCCCTGCTGGTCGGGCTCGACCGTTCAGTGCAGATCGTTGGGCTGTCCGCAAAGGACACCGATCTCGTCAACATGGCGGCGCTTGCGGCCTACGGCATCAGCGGCTGACCTGGGCAAAAGCGGAGGCCGGCATGAAGAAGTCCGAACTGGGCGGCGTCATTGCGGCGGTAGCGACCGCCTGCGACGACGCTGGCGAGCCAGATTGCGCGCGCTCGGTCGCACTCGCCCGCTTCCTTCTCGACCATGGCTGCGACGGGCTCAATGTGCTCGGGACCACTGGCGAGGCCACATCCTTCGCGGCGGCCCAGCGGGCGGCGGTCATGAACGCCTATCGGGCTGCCGGTTTGCCGCTCGACCGCATGATGGTGGGCTGCGGGGCCGCCGCAATCGCTGATGCGGTGGCATTGACCAGGCATGCCGCCGACCTGGGGTTCGGCGGCGCGCTGGTGTTGCCGCCTTTCTATTATAAAGGCGTATTGGATGACGGGCTGGCGTCATATGTCGGCGCCATCGTTGCAGCGACAGCGGATCGTCCGATTCCGATCTATCTCTATCACTACCCGCAACTTTCCGGCGTGCCGTGGCATACAAAGCTCGTTCGCCGGCTGATTGGTGCTCATGGCGGCCGCATCGCGGGCTTGAAGGATTCATCTGGCGATATGGCCTATGCGCGGGAGGCCGCCGCAATCGACCCGAATTTCAGAGTGTTCCCCTCAACGGAGGCAGTCTTACTGGAAGCACGCGGCGGAGCGTTCGCCGGCTGCATCTCGGCGACCGCCAACGTCAACTCGGACCTGTGTGCGAGGGCCTATCACGGCGGCGACGCGGCAGCGCTGGAATCGGCGGTGGCGATCCGCAAGCTATTTGACGGTCGCCCCCTTGTCCCGGGCGTGAAGGCGCTCCTCGCTCACATTCATGACGATCTCGCCTGGGCGCGGGTGATGCCCCCGCTGGCCGTATTTGCGGCCGCCGATCGCGCTGCCGTTGTGTCAGGCTATGAGCAGGTGCGGGCAAGGCGGGTGGCGTAAGTGTTCGTTCCGCACCGAGAAGCGGTAAATGGGCGGACGATGGCTCGAGATTTGATTGAGATTTGATGTCGAGCGTTGACGCGTGTTCGCGAGCCCATTATAAGCGCTGCCACCCCGGCGGCGTGACAGCCGCCGCTTTTTTGCGCAGGCGATAACGCCGCGTTTTCGCAATCTAAGGATGCAAATCCGGGGACGGATCGATGGCCAACACCAAATCGGCCAAGAAGGCCACGCGCAAGATCGCGCGGCGCACTGAAGTGAACAAAGCCCGCCGCTCACGCATGCGCACCTCCCTGCGCAAGGTGGAGGACGCTATTGCGAGCGGCAACAAGGCCGTCGCCAAGGCAGCTCTGGTCGCGGCCGAGCCCGCCCTCATGCGGGCCGCGCGCACAGGCGTCATCCACAGGAAAGCAGCGAGCCGCAAAGTTTCCCGGCTGACGCATCGGATTGCCAAGCTTAGCGATTAGCTCTGTTGGTTGAAATCGGCATTTATCCTCCGCATTAATCGCTCGTGGATGAGTTGACCGCGTAATTCGCCTGTCGCGCAGCGCATCAGGAATACGCGGGGATTTATCCGCACTCGGCCAAGCGGGCCGGCGTGCCAGCCAGGGCCCCTGAGCGGATGCTCAGCAGAGGCGGGGCGTTGCCGAAAAGAACGGTCTGGGCCCGCTCTCATTTTTGTAATTTGTTTGTACACAGACATAGCAGTCAGATCCGATCGAGAATGTTGCTGAAACAGCACAATATCTTAATAAAAGTGTCACCGATGCGTTATGCGCGCATTTTGGGCTTGCCATAGTTTTGCAATTCACACCGGATTTTGCCTGACCTATCCGTGGGTTACCCAATTAAACCGGACATGAAAATCTGCGTAGCGCCAAAGCTTTAAGTGCTATGCAAGAGCCTGGGGTTGGGAAACGGCGCTCGCGCCCGATCTGTGGAGGAAAACTCTCTTTGCCACAATTTGCCGCTCCCGACATCCTCAT
>JAJPKK010000263.1 GCA_021323775.1 Hyphomicrobiales bacterium | reverse complement strand
GCGGAGTCGAGCGAATCTTCCGCCCGGGCGATCCTCGGTGCAACGCTGACGTTTGCCGCCCTCGTGGCGCTGTGGGAACTGCTGGTGCGCGCGTTCAACATCCCGGGCTGGCTCCTGCCGGCGCCGAGCGCGATCGCGATGGCGCTGGCGGAATGGCGAGACGAGCTCGTACGCCATTCGCTCGTCACCCTCTATGAGACTTTGCTGGGCTTTGCACTGTCGATTGCGGTCAGCATCCCGCTTGCGGCCGCGGTTGTCCATTCGGCGATCCTGCGAAATACGATCTACCCGATCCTGCTGGCCTTCCAGTCGGTCCCCAAAGTCGCGATCGCTCCCCTGCTCCTGCTCTGGATCGGATTCGGCGTGGGGCCGAAGATTGCTGTGGTGTTCCTGGTCTGCTTTTTTCCGATTGTCGTCGCGACCGCGACCGGGCTTTCGGCGGTGCCTGCGCCGCTCATGGAGCTGATCCGCTCGCTCTCGGCCGGCACGATGCAAACGTTCATCAAGATTCGCTTCCCGACGGCCATGCCCTACATTTTCGTCGGGCTCAAAGTCGCCATAACCTTGGCGGTGATCGGCGCCGTCATTGGCGAATTCGTCGGGTCGGAGGACGGGCTTGGCTATCTCATTCTCGTGTCGACCTCGCAGTCGCGCACGCCGCTGGCGTTCGCGGCGCTGGTGTTGTTGACCATCATCAGCATCGTGCTCTACTACGGGGTAGCATTCATCGAACGGATCGCCGTACCGTGGGCGCCAAAGAACTGAGGTCGCTTACATCGTCGGCTATGGAGAAGCGAAATGAGCGCTGCGTGGCGTGATCCCGCAACCCGGGCAGACCTGCTGTTGCGGGGCGGCCGCCTCATCGATCCGGCAAACAATCGCGATGGAATCGCCGACGTGGCCATACGTAACGG
This sequence comes from Hyphomicrobiales bacterium, assembly GCA_021323775.1. Classification (GTDB taxonomy): domain Bacteria; phylum Pseudomonadota; class Alphaproteobacteria; order Rhizobiales; family Xanthobacteraceae; genus JAJPKK01. The sequence continues at coordinate 1,955 of JAJPKK010000263.1, read as the reverse complement.
TCGCGTCATCGCCATCGGCACCGCGGCGCAGGAGCTCGCGCCGAAACGCACGATCGATGTTTGCGGAGCGATCGTCACGCCGGGCTTCATTGACATGCATGTCCATGTCTACGAGTGGGTGACGAATTTCGGGGTGCCTCCGGACGCTGCGGGCGTCCAGTCGGGCGCCACGACCATCGTCGACCAGGGTAGTTCTGGCGCCTGGACATTCGGCGGATTCAAAGCCTTCATCGCCGACCCCGCCTGCACCGATGTGCGGGCTTTCGTGTCAATCAATGTCGCTGGCGCTTTGCAGGGCGGCATGGAAGGCACGACCCTGCACAATCCCGGCATGGTGCACGTCGACAGCCTGGTGCGCATCGCCGCCGAGCATCCACAGATCGTGCGCGGCATCAAATGCCACTGGGAGAGCGGCGGCCTGTCGCATTGGGGGCCGACGGTGCTTGAAAAGGCCGCGGAAGCCGGACGTGCCGCCAATCTTCCGCTGTATGTGCACACCGGTGAGCTTTTCCCGGTCAATGAGGCGAACCGGCCGAAACCGTCAGCGGTGATGGGCCAGGTGGTTGATTATCTCAAGCCCGGCGACCTGCTCGCCCACGTCTATTCGCGCATGCCCGACGGCATCATGAGTACGGCTGAGGATGTGCCGGGCTGGCTGTTCGAAGCCAAGGCCGCGGGCGTGCTGTTCGATCTCGGTCACGGGGTCAACCTCAGCTTCAGGATTGCGCGCAAGATGATGGAAAAAGGAGTCTTCCCGGACACCATCGGCTCGGACGTGCATGGCGATTTCAACTCCTTCCACGACTTCAGCATCCTGGATTATTCTCTCGTCGGCGGCATGAACAAACTTTTGGGTCTCGGCATGAGTCTCACCGACGCGGTGCGCGCCCTGACGGCAACGCCGGCCGAAGTCCTGTCAGACCCGTCGCTTGGACACCTCGGGCCCGGAGCACGCGCCAACGTCACCGTGCTGCGGCCGGTCGAGGGCGAATGGACCTTCTTCGACTCAAGCCGCGAGCGCCTTATCGTTCACGAGCGCCTGCTGCCCGATCTCGTGGTGATGGATGGCGAAGTCATTACGCCGGATTGCGGGCTTCTGGCCGACGTGATGGCGCCTTCCGAACGGCCGCGCGGCGTCACGCGTCCTTCCGTCCTGGTCAGCAGTGCCGCGACGCTCGCGGCGCAGTGACGGATCGTCAGGCATGCGCTATTTCTTGACGGCTATCGGCGTCGGTGCCCTGTTGGCAATTTTGGCGGGGGTGCCGGGCTGCGCCGAAAGCATCACCTTCGTTACCGATTTCGGCTTCAACGGGCGGCACGCCTACTACTATGTAGCGCTCGAACGCGGTTACTATAGGCAGGCCGGGCTCGACGTTTCATTTGTGCGCGGCAGCGGGTCCGTGGACGCCATCCGCAAAGTCGGCGCCGGCGCGGCGCAGATCGGTTTCGCGGACGCAGGCTCGCTCGTGCTGGCTCGCGCCAATGATGGGATTCCGGTTCGAATGGTTGCGGTGGTCTATGCGGCGCCGCCGCATGCGATCTACGCGACCGAAGACAGCGGCATCCGCAAGCCGCAAGACCTGGTGGGCCATCGCATCGCGGACAGCGCCGGCAGCGCCAACACAATCCTGTTCGGCGCCTATGCCAAGGCGGCGGGCTTTGATCCGTCCAAGGTGACGTGGCAGGCGGCAGAGAGCTCCGCTCTGCCGACCTTGCTGGCGACGGGCCGTGCCGAGGCAATCGGCCAATTTACTGTAGGCCAGCCCTTGCTCGCTGCCGCGATCGCGCCGAAGACGCTCGTGCGGCTGGCCTATCGCGATGTCGGGCTCGACTACTACGGCAACGGCACAGGGGAATCGGGTGAAGGAACGAATGCTGAATCCATACCGTATTTCTTCGCTGCTCAAGGCATTTCGGACTCGCATCGCGCGAAGTCCTGGGCAACGACACAATCG
>JAJPKK010000339.1 GCA_021323775.1 Hyphomicrobiales bacterium | reverse complement strand
GTGAACCCGAGATCGGATGGCAGCCGGTCAAGGGTCTCGACCGCCTAAGCGGCGATTGGCGCGCGATTAAACGCGCGCCAATCGCCCTTGACCGGCTGCCGCCGCCCTCAAAGACTGCATCCAAGCGATCAAGGCCCTCGCCAAGGCTGCGCGCCCTTAAGGCTTCTGCACCCGCTCAGGATTCAAAAGAGGCTATTATTAAAAATCGTTATGTTCTATATCAGACTTAATAGTAGTATTTCCTGCTTATGCGATGAAAACAGATAAATAAAATGATAGGCAGGAAGATTATCGAGAATGAGACAGATGGTTATGTATGATAGCCGACGCAATCTAAGCAATTTGTTGAATAACGACCGCTTGCGAACAACAAGCGCTTTGACAGGTATTTTGTTGGTGCTAGGAAAGAATCCGACGGGGGCGACGTGCGCGGGACCGATCGCGATAGAGCCGGCGAAGCGTTGCCCGACCAGTCGAGCACGTCCAAGCCGGATGCCAGCGCGGTTGGTCCGACGTCGAGCTTTTTCGGCTGGCGGGGCGGCGCTGGGGCGATGATCTTGCCGGCGGTCGAACTTTTCAAGGTGAAGGACATCACAGCGATGCCCCGCAGCCTGTCGCGTGCAAAGGCCGGAAGTGCGATCCACGAGCACCAATATCCAAGCCCTGACGGCCGGCCGGTGCGGCTCTCGCCGCGTGAGGTCTATCGCGGCCCTGAAGGGATCTGGATCGGCCCGCCGCGCGTTGCGCATGAAGCAAGCGAGCAGGGCGTGGAGCAAACTGCGGGGCGCGGTGCAGCGTCTTCAACAGCGGATGCGTTTCAACTTGGAAAGCACGCAAGATGAAAAAAAATGCCGAGGATTTGTCGGGTTATAACCTTCGCCTTTACATCGCCGGACAGACGCCGAAATCAATTGCGGCGCTCTCGAACCTGCGCGGGCTCTGCGAGAAATACTTGTCGGGGCGGTACAGGCTCGATGTGGTCGATGTCATGGCGGACCCAGCCTTGGCGCAGCGCGACGAGATCATCGCCATACCGACCCTGGTGCGCTGCGTGCCAGAGCCCATCAAGCGCATTATCGGCGACCTCGGAAACAGCGACCGCGTGCTGACGCGGCTCGGTATCGATGTCAGCGCCAAGGTGTAGCGGCCGTTTGCATTCACGGCGGGGTAAACGTGAAGGGTATCGCCAAAAAAATACAGGCGTCGGAGGTCGAGACGCTGCGCTTGCGCCTGACTGAGGCCGAGGAGGCGTTGCAGGCGATCGCCAAGGGCTCCGTCGACGCGCTGGTCGTCGGAGGTCCGAGGGGACCAGTGGTTTCGACGCTCGCCGGCGCGCAGGAGCCCTATCGCCTGGTGGTCGAGCGGATGCACGAGGGCGCGCTGACCCTCGGCGAGGACCGGCGGATTCTTTACAGCAACCGCCATTTTGCTCATCTCCTCGGCTATCCGGTCGCGCACCTCGTCGGCAAACCGGTGGCGAATTTCGTTGCGCCTGAAGATGCAGCGCGCCTCGCAGATCTGCTTGACCACGGCGCGAAACAGCCGGCCAGCCGCGAACTGAAGTTCCGGCGCCGGGACGGCAGCGCGACGCCCGCGCTGGTCGGGGTCGGCTCCCTTACTCTCGACCAAACTCCGGCGCTGCTTTTGATCATTACCGATCTCACGGCCCAGAAGCATTCCGAAGAACTCGCGGCTGCGGAGCGGTTCGCGCGCTCCATTCTCGAGCAGGCGACCGAGGCGGTCGTCGTCTGCAATGCTGACGGACGCATCACCAAGGCGAGCTTCGCCGCGGAGCGACTGCTGGACAAGCCTCTGGAGGGGAAGTTGCTGGCGGATGCCGTTCCGATGGAAGTGGAGCTGCCCGCGGAGGCGCACCATTCCGGAGTCCGGATGTCGTCGCGCGAGGTGCTGGAGCTCGTGCTGGAGCGACACTCGCTTCGTGGCGCGGAGGCACAAATTTGTCTGCCGAGGCTGCATGAGAAACATTTCCTGCTTAGCGCCGGTCCGCTTAGCGATGAGCCTGGCGGCTGCATCGGCTGCATATTCACGCTGACCGAGATCACCGACCGCAAGCGCGCCGAGACGCAGCAGACGATGCTCGTTGCGGAACTCAACCACCGCGTAAAGAACATCCTTGCGATCGTGCAGTCGGTGGCCTGGCAGACGCTTTCCGCCAACCATTCACCGTCGGAGTTCAAGCGGGCATTCGATGGCCGCTTGCGCGCTCTTTCGCTGGCGCACGATATCCTGACCCAGGGCCGCTGGGGCCATGTCGATTTCGAGCAGCTCGTGGAGCGCAGCCTCGCGCCATATCACGGCGGGGACCACGGGATGCGGGCGCAATGGTCCGGCTCGCGCTTGTCGCTCCCCCCAAACATGGTGGTTCCGCTGAGCATGGTGCTGCACGAGCTATCCACCAATGCGGCCAAGTACGGGGCTTTTTCGGTCGAACACGGCCGCGTCAACATCGCCTGGCGGAGCGATGGCGTAAACGTGCTCTTCACCTGGACCGAAACAAATGGCCCGCCGGTTAAGGGAGAGATCAAAGCGGGTTTCGGGAGTAAACTGATTTCACGCGTCGTATCTTACGATCTTCTTGGCACAGCCGATCTCGATTTCGATCGCGAAGGATTTCGCTGCGCTCTGACTTTCCCCGTTCCGAAGCTTCGGACGGATGCGTTGCGGCCGCTGTCCGCCGCGCCGTCCCCGGTCCATTAGCGCGCGGATTGCGGACCGAATCGCTCGCGTGGGCAAGGCGAATCGCTGGCCGCGCGGAAACGCCCGGTCGTCTCGGCGCCCGGCTTTCTTCGCTGCGACGCGTTTGCCTGCCTTGCGCAAGCGACCCGAATTCGACGCAAACGCGGCGAAGGGCCTGCTCATCGAACGGCTTGGCGATCCTGGGCAGATTGCGGAATGGCTCCGGAAACAGCGTGGGATCATCGTAGCCGGAGGACAGCACGCAGGGAACGCCGAAGCTCATCACCTCGGCAAGCACATCGAAGACCTTGCGGCCGCGCAGATTGACGTCGAGAAAAATGCCGTCAGGGCGGTATTTCTTAACCGCGTCGACGATGTTGCCGACATCCGACACGAGGCCGACAACATCGCAGCCGAAGTGACGAAGAATCAATTCAAGATTGAGGGCAATGAGGCTCTCATCCTCAACAACGAGAACCCTCAAATGCGACAACAACGCCTCGGGAGCCACCGCACTACCGGAAACCTCTGCGTAACAATTCGGCGAGTTCACAACAGCTCCTCCAACGTCAGAGATTGCCTCGGGACCGACGGGAATATGTCTGAAAACTCCCTCCCGACCCTCCCCGCAAGCGGGGCGGGGCAGTGAGGGGGCGATTTTGCGGCAGCCAAACCAAGCTAGCACTCCGTCGATGGACCTGCCCGCTCTTCGCGGGCGTTTTGCACAGAAACCCCTCTCCTCCTTGCCATCCCGCGCTGCGGCGGAGCATTGGGAGGGGATCGTGCGAGCGGGCCAACGCCCTCCCATGGCCGGCTCGCATAAGCCTTAGACCGGCACAACCCGCTTGCAGCCCCGGTCGGCTCGCTCCGGGACGCAGGCCTCAATGGCTGATTCGCGCCAAAAAAAAGCATGAATTTCGCAGCCTCATGCGATGACTTCTCGAGCGCCTGGTTGTCAGCCGCCCGATGCCTTCCGCCTGTTAGGCCCCACATGGTCGTTGCGGCTGGCGTTTGCGGCCACCGGATATCGTCGGGATCGGCAGCCACAAACTGCCTGTCGCTCAGGCCGCGGTTTGTCTTCGCGCGCTTCCCGCACTCCCTGGGGTCTCTGGCGCAGGCGCGCAAGTAACCGAGCGCCCAGCGCGAAGGAATATCGGCATTGGCGGTTAATGAAAGGTCGGCGGCGCAGTGAGGGCCGCGCGCCCGCGGACCGTCGTGAGAGGCAAGGCTCAATCCGAGGAATGCTATTTTCATTGCGGCACAGGCTGCACTGCCAACGCCGCATCTGGAAGCGCCCTCGGGATTGTTCCTCCGCCGATCTGTTTGCCGATCTGTTTTACGATCCGACAGCGGATTCCGGTCTTATGGAAAAGTCGCAGCCCGGGCAAAGCCCACAGGTCCGGGCTTCGACCGGCCCGATGACAGGCTCCGCATGCCCGCCCTGCAAGTGATTCCGGTCGACCAGGAACCGCTATAAGGAGCGCCCGGCCGCACTGCGCCCGCAGCAGGAGCCTGTCCAGCATCCGGACCCTGTGATAGTTTTTCACCAGCAAGCCGGTAAGATGTGAGCCAATGGATCCAACGCCGCCTCCCGTTAACACGCGCATTGGCATGACCGTTCCCGGGACAATGAGTTCAGGTTAACGCTGGATGCCGGCGTTCGCGCATTGACCATTCCGCCCGCCCTCACACGTTTTGAGGCGGAGATAGGATAGGTGAAAATGCATGTACCCGCAGTCCAACCACGCGGCCTCACCGCAACGCTGGGGCGGCGGCGCCTGCGGCGCTCGTTGCCTTGCGGCAGTTCGTCTAAGTGATTCTGGCTTTCACAACGCAGTGCAAAAAGATTTGTTCCCTCGCTGCGCGTGTTCGAGTTGCGCCACAGGCGAATTGAAAATGATTGGAAGATGCGCCGGAGAAAACCTGCGCTCTTTCAGATTTGATGCCGCGAAAACCGGAATGCGGTTGACAACTGATTGCCCGCTTTAATCCGCTCGCGCAATGTCAGGTTCGCAAGGCTCGCTCAGGCGCTGGCCTTCAGCCGTGACACGTGGCCCCAACTCACCGTGGGGGGCGAGCTGGGGCCCGCGCGAGCCGCCCCCGACACTTACGCTGGGAACGGCCCGACGCTCGCTGGAAACCGAATCTGAGCGAGTTCCGTTCCTTGCCCGGGAACATCGCGACAGTCAGCCGCGGGCGAACCGCGATTGGAACGGCCGTCATCATTTGTTTCAAGCGCGATCTTCTGCCCTCTCACTCCGATGTTTCTCTTCGGGGTCTGCTTCGCTTCGAGGCCGCGCGCTGACGCTGACGTGAACGAGCAGGAACTGCTCTGAGCAGCGAGCGTTGACACCGCGCCCGGCAAACGAGCCCGGCAACACGCGCGCATCATTCCAATTCAGGGAGAGCCTCGATGGTACTGCGTCGGACAGTTCTGGTTGCTCTTGCGGCCGCGGCCGCCACTTCGTCGTTCGCGCAGACCCAGCAGGCTCGGCCACCGGGCAGCGCCGCTGCCCTCGACGATGACTACATCCGCCAGACCCTGGCGGCAGGCGCCTTGTCGCTCGCGGTAAGCCGGATTGCGGAAGGGAAGCTTCAGACGGACGATCTCAGGGAGTTCGCACAATTGGAAGCGGCGGAGCAGGAGACGCTGGCAGATGTCCTGAAATCGCTGCAGAACCCCGCTCTCGCAGACGGAACCATGAAGCCGCCGGGTGAAGCCGAAGCCGAACAACTTCTCGACAAAAATGGCCGGGAGCAGCTGGAAAAAATGCGCGCCGCGCCGGCCGGCGCCGAATTCGATCGCGAGTATCTGGCCGCCCAGACCAATGGACACCTGGAATTGCTGCGGATCCAGGAAACCTATCTTGCTTCCGGGAGAAATAATCCCAATTTCATCAACACGGCCAAGCTCGCGCGCGCCTTGATTCGAGAGCACCTGCAGCTTCTCGCCGATCTCGAAAGCGAAATCGAGTCCGGAGAAGCAACGACCGGAGCAGCGCCACGGCGCGATAACTAG
>JAJPKK010000156.1 GCA_021323775.1 Hyphomicrobiales bacterium | reverse complement strand
CCACGTCGCCCGGTTCATCGATTCGCCCCCTCGCAGGGGCAGAAAACCGGACAACTCGTGTGCTACCTAACCCGGACAACTCGTGTGCTTACGACAAGAAAACAACCGAAAGTGGACAAAACTCCAGATGTCGCTATAATAGAGTGGCTTCCATTATCAGGGAGATGATATCACAGCACTCAGACAGCGACGGTTCTTCAAAATTCCCTGTTATTTTCCCTGTTCTCAGGGAAAATGGTATTTTAGTAGGGGCTGCCAATCTTCGCACGATTGGCGGTAAAAGTACTGTCATGCCGCGATACCATATGCGCGATACATGACCGTGTCGCGCCGATAACCACGATCACCGGTTTGCGGTAGCGGAAATGATTCAGTTAATGCTGCCGCTTTCCTGAGCGACGTACGCGCCAGCCTCATCCTGAACGCGGTTTAGCGCTCGGTTCGAGGGACTGCCCGCGGGCGAGGCCTCGCCAGCGAGCCGTCGTTCGAGACGCATCGCTATGGAAACCGGCCGCCGCCAGTTTCGATCGCGATGCTCCGCCGGAACAGGTCAAAGATATCGTGCTGCCGCCCCGCGAGCACGATTGCTTTGCGCCGGTTATGCGGCGGTGCTGCGTGGTCGTTCGCCGTGGATTTGCAAATTTCGATGTATGCGGCGACAAGACGGGCACATTGCAGGCCGCCCCTCCCTCCCGCCTGCGGGGGAGGGAGGGGCGCGGGCTGGCGTTTCAAAACTGGGCTGGCGTTTCAAAACTGGGCTGGCGTTTCAAAACTGGGCTGGCGTTTCAAAACTGGGCTGGCGTTTCAAAACTGGGCTGACGTTTCAAAACTGTGGAGTGCGGCTATGCGTCTGGCAAGCTATATTGCCCACGGGCGAACGAGCTTCGGGGCCGTGGTGGGCGGCGGCGTGGTCGACTTTCGGGTGCGGTTCGGCTCGCGCTTTGCGACGCTCGTCGACCTGATCCGCGCCAACGTCATCGACGAGGTTCGTGAAGTGATCGCGGGTGTGCGGCCGGACTTTCCGCTTTCCGCCGTCGAGATGCTGCCGCCGCTTCTGGCGCCGGAAAAAATCCTCTGCATCGGCATCAACTATGCCAACCGCAACGCCGATTTCAACGACCCGGACGTGCCGAAATATCCGAGCATGTTCTATCGCCATCCGGGCTCGTTCGTGGGCGCCGGCCAGGCGCTGGTGCGCCCGAATGTGTCGGCGCAGTTCGATTATGAGGGCGAGATCGCCATGGTGATCGGCCGCGAAGGCCGTCATATCCCGAAGGAACGCGCCCACGATCACATTCTCGGCTACACGCTGTGCAACGAGGGCACGGTGCGGGACTGGCTGCGCCACGGCAAGTTCAACGTCACCCAGGGCAAGAACTTCGATCGCTCCGGCAGCATGGGCCCGTTCATCGTCACCGCCGATGAGGTCAATCCCGAGAAGCCCATGCACATCAGCGTCACGGTCAATGGCGAAGTCACCCAGGACGACAACACGGCGAACATGATCTTCTCCTTTGCCGATCTCATCGCCTATGTCACGACCTTCATGACGATCAAGCCGGCCGACATCATCGTGACTGGCACGCCCATCAAACTCGGCCCGCGCGCAGAGCAGCCGCGCTGGCTCAAGGCCGGCGACATCGTGGAAATTTGCTCGCCCGAACTGGGAACGTTGCGCAACCCGGTGGCCGATGAGGAATAGCGCCGCGATGCTCATAATTCATTTCATTTGGTGTCATGCCCCGCGAAACCGGGCCATCCAGTAACCCCAGACCTGCTTTTCCAATGAAAGCCTGGGAGTTACCGGATCGCCCGCTTTCGCGGGCGATGACACCATTGAGAGAATTGGCGGCTACACAGCCGCGAAAAATGCTCTATTGTGACGCCCGGCCGTCACAGAACGCGCCCGGAACAATCCGTATTCGGGGATGCGCTTCACATCAGGGCGTGCAACACCCCCGGGGCGGCAAGTGGAGGATATCATCATGACGAATTTCAAGTACGGCGTCATCGGCGCCACGGGCCTGGCGCTCCTGCTTTCCGTTGCTTGCGCGTCGGCGCAGCAATCCCCGCCGGTGCGGGTCCGCGGCGAGATCGAGAAGGTCGACGGCAATACGCTCACCGTCAAGAGCCGCGAAGGCGCAACCGTCAAGGTCATGCTCAAGGATAACGCAGTGGTGACGGGCGTCGAGAAGGCGATGCTCTCCGACATCAAGCAGAACTCGTTCGTCGGCATTACCGCAATGCCGCAGCCTGACGGCACGCAGAAGGCCATCGAAGTGCACATTTTCCCGGAATCGCGGCGCGGCGCCGGCGAAGGCCACCGGCCGTGGGACCTCGTCCCCAACAGCACCATGACCAACGCCAACGTCGAGCAGCTCGTGACTTCGGTCGACGGCCCGATGCTCACGATGAAGTACAAGGACGGCGAGAAGAAGATCCAGGTGCCGAACAACGCGACGATCGTGCAATTCGTCAGCGGCGACAGGGCCGACCTGAAGCCCGGCGCAAAGATTTTCGTCGCCGCCGGCACCAAATTGCCGAACGGGGATATCGAAACGGCCGGCATCAACGTGGGCAAGAACGGCCTCACTCCGCCCATGTGAACTGCGAATGGAGCCGTTCCGCCCATCGGGCTGCTCCTTCGAGCGATGGCCGGGCTGGTCCCTGGGCTCGAACCCGGGCATCCATCGCCTTCGCAAGAGCTTATGCGAAGATGCGAAGCCGATGGACCCGCGGGTGACGGTAGTGGATGGGCGCGCCCCAATTCAAAGCGACCCGGAGCCGCGTCTAGGGTGAGCAAGGCGCGTCGGTGGCCTGCGGCTGGCGTTGGCTTCGCCCGCCCCACAAAAGTGATTCGGATTGAGCGAAATTCGCTTTGGTCGCGTGAGATTCGATTGGCTCAGGATTTTCGTCGGCTCAAATATCGACGAGCACGTCGTCGCCTTCGATCCGGCATGGATAGGTCTTCACCGCCGTGTAGGCCGGGGGCGCCACCACTTCCCCGGTCTTTACGTTGAACACGGCTTGGTGGATCGGGCATTCGATGCAGTCGCCTTCCAGGAAGCCTTCCGACAGGCGGGCAAAGGCGTGGGTGCACACATTGTGGGTCGCGTAGACGGCCTCATCGACCCAGTAGAGCGCGATCTCCTCGCCCCCGATGTCGGCATCCATCACGCCGCGCTCCTTGACCTCCGCCACCGAGGCCGCGCGTGTCCAAGCCATCTGTCCTCCTATCGCAAATCCCGCCGCCCGGCATCGTCGACATAGCGTTCGATGCGCGGCGCGACAATAGGCGAGCATTTGGGCTTGGCAAGCATGCCACTGGCCCGATCTCTGGCACGCGGATGGAGCAAGCGGCCCGTCGCGCGTTGCGACGACGCATACCAGGAAGCGCGTGAGAGGTTCGGTCGATAGCGCCTCGTGGAGCGATTCCATGAAACCGACCATATGGCGGCTGGGTCATTCCGAGGCGCCCCCGAAGGTGGCGAACCCGGAATCCATAGACTCTTCCCATGGCTCTGGATTCCGGGCTCGCCGCTTTGCAGCGACCCGGAATGACGCTGTACATGACTCGAATTTCAAAATCGTTCTGCCAGGTTGAGTTTTCGATTTCGATCGTGACCTCCGGCTCCGCGCCGCGATCGGAAGCCCGGCATTGTTTATCACCTGAGCATAAAGACGCTTGCGTCTTGCGCTCGAAGCGAGCCTTGTCGGCGCCGATAACTCTGATCATACAGGGCGCCTTCGGGCGCCTTGATTTCGTCGCGCCAAATCATCGAATCCGCGAATGCATCTGGCTTTCCCCATGCCAATCGGGGCGCGCCTATTGCGATTTTGAGGGCCGTTACAAAATCCAAGGGCGTAACCCAAGTATCGGCATGAAGCTCAATAGCGCGCATCTTTTTCTTTTCACTTCGCCGGGGTTCCAATCGGAACCCGACCCCGGAGCGAAGAGACTGGCTACAAAGCTGCGGAATGCGTAGGGTGGCGCAACTTTATGGGTAGGCCGCGAATCAGCACCGGGATCCCGGAAATGACATCCAGCCTGTTGGCCACAAGACGCTTTGCGCCGCTGTTCTGGTGCCAGTTCTTCAGCGCCTTCAACGACAATTTTCTGAAGAACGCGCTTGTCTTTTTGATCCTGTTCAAATGGGCGGCGCCAAATTCCGAGGCGCTCATCGCGCTTGCTCCGGCAGTCCTCATTTTCCCGTTTTTCATCCTGTCGGCGATCGGCGGCGAGGTCGCCGACCGCTTTGACAAGTCAGTTGTTGCCCAATGGCTCAAGCTCGTGGAAATCGCGGTGGCGGCGCTCGCGATGGCGGGCTTCTGGTACGATTCCTTGCCGCTCCTGTTTGCGGCCCTGTTTCTGATCGGGGTCATCGCGGCTCTCTTCGGGCCGATCAAGTATGGCATCCTGCCCGATCATCTCGCCGAAGCGGAGTTGCCGCGGGGCAACGCGCTGGTCGAAGGCGCGACCTTCATCGCCATCCTGGCCGGAACGATCGTGGCTGGCTTCGCGTCGAAGAACGGCGGCCCGGCCACCTTTGCCGGCCTGATGCTAGTGTTCGCGCTGGCCTGCTGGATTTCTGCGCTTTTCATCCCGCGCACAGGCGAAGCCGCCCCCGACCTCAAAATCGACTTCAATGTCGCGCGGTCGACTTGGGCTCTGCTTTACGACCTCTATCGCGAGCCCCGGCTTTGGTGGGGCGGCCTGGTGGTGAGCTGGTTCTGGCTTGTCGGCGTCGTCGTGACGACGCTGCTGGCGCCGCTCGTCAAGACCGCCCTCGGCGGCGATGAGGGAGTCATCAACGCTTATCTGGCGGTGTTCTCAATCGCGGTCGCGGTCGGATCCGGCCTTGCGGCTTGGCTTGCCAGCGGGCGCATCGTCCTCATTCCCACGGTCTTTGGCGCTGTACTTTTGGCGGCATTCGCCATCGACCTCGGCTGGCTCACGGCCGGCATGGTCGCGCCAGAGCAAGGGCGCGATGTCGTTGAAGTCCTCGCCAGCGGCCCGGGCGTCCACGTTGCAATCGACCTCGCCGGGCTTGCGATCGGGGGCGGCCTGTTCATCGTGCCATCGTTCGCGGCCGTACAAGCCTGGGCCGGGGCCGACCGCCGCGCCCGTGTGGTGGCCGCCGTCAACGTGCTCAACGCCTTGTTCATGACCGCCGCGGCGCTCGCCGTCGCGGCGCTCATGCGGGCGGGGGGCGTCGCCGCCAGCACCATCCTGATTGGCCTTGGCATTCTCAACCTTGTGGCCGCGATCGTGATCCTGCGCACCATGCCCGCCAATCCAGTGCGCGACCTTTTGTCGGTGATCTTCCGGGCATTCTTCCGCCTCGAGGTTAAGGGTCTCGAAAACGTCGCCAAAGCCGGGCCCAACGCCATCATCGCGCTAAACCATGTGAGCTTTCTCGACGCTGCGGTAGCGCTCTCCCTGCTCGAACGCGAACCGGTCTTCGCCATCGACAGCAATATGGCGCAGCGCTGGTGGGTAAGGCCGTTCCTCAAGCTTACCCGCGCGATGCCGCTCGACCCGACCAAGCCGCTCGCGACCCGCACGCTCATCCACGTGGTCAGAGGCGGCGATCCGCTCATCATCTTCCCGGAAGGCCGGATCACGGTCACCGGCAGCCTGATGAAGGTCTATGACGGGGCTGCCATGATCGCAGACAAGTCGGATGCCATGCTGGTGCCGGTGCGCATTAAGGGCCTCGAAAAGACCTATTTCACGCGCCTCGCCCGCAGCCAGATGCGTCGCCGCCTGGTGCCCAAGGTCACCGTTACCGTCTTGGAGCCGTTACGGCTGGCGGTGGACCCGGCGCTGCGAGGCAAGAAGCGGCGCATGACGGCCGGCGCCATGCTCTACACCGTCATGTCGGACCTCATCTACCGCACCACCCCGACCAACCGGACGATCCTGGAGGCGGTTATCGAGGCCGCCAACGAGAGCGGCCGCAATCGCGTCGCCGTGGAGGATCCGATCTCCGGCGTCCTCACCTACAAGCGCCTGCTGGCAGGCGCAGCGGTGCTCGGCCGCAAACTGATGAAGCTCGGCAGCGCCGGCGATGCGATCGGCGTCATGCTGCCGAACGCCAATGGGGCAGCGGTCACGATACTTGCTGCGATGTCCGCCGGACGCGTGCCGGCGATGATCAATTTCACGGCCGGCTTGATGAATATCCGCAATGCCTGCCGCGCAGCGAATGTCAAGCACCTCGTGACGTCGCAGACATTCGTCGAGAGGGCGCATCTCGGCAAGATCATTGACGGGCTCGCCCCTGATCTCAACGTCGTCTTCCTGGAGGACATTCGTCGCGAGATCACATGGGGCGACAAGTTACGCGGCCTCCTCGCCGCCGGACGCCCGCTGGTGCAACGTGCTGCCGACGATCCGGCCGCCATTCTGTTCACGTCGGGCTCCGAGGGCGCGCCGAAGGGCGTCGTGCTGTCCCACCGCAACATTCTCGCCAATGCGGCGCAGGCGGAAGCGCGGATCGATTTTGGCCGCACCGACAAGGTATTCAACGTCCTGCCGGTGTTCCATTCCTTCGGCCTGACGGTCGGTCTCATGCTGCCGCTGGTGAGCGGCGTGCCGATCTATCTCTATCCCTCGCCGCTGCATTATCGCATCGTGCCGGAGATGATCTACGGCGTGAACGCCACCATCATGTTCGGCACGGATACCTTTCTCGCCGGTTACGCGCGGAGCGCCCACGCCTATGATTTCCGCTCGCTGCGCTACATTCTGGCGGGTGCCGAGCCGGTGAAAGAGTCAACGCGGCGCACCTACATGGAGAAGTTCGGCCTGCGCATCCTCGAAGGTTATGGCGTCACCGAGACGGCGCCGGTGCTTGCGCTCAATACCCCGATGTTCAACAAGTTCGGCACCGTCGGGCGACTGATGCCCGGGATGGAGGCGCGGCTCGAACCGGTGCCCGGCGTCGAGGAGGGGGGACGCCTTTACGTGCGCGGCCCCAACGTGATGCTCGGTTATGTGCGCGCCGAAAACCCTGGCGTGATAGAGCGCCCGCCCGATGGCTGGCACGACACCGGGGACATCGTGACGATCGACCCGGAGGGGTTCATCGCGATCAAGGGGCGCGCCAAACGATTTGCCAAAGTCGGCGGCGAAATGATTTCGCTTGCCGCCGTGGAGGCGCTCGCCGCGGAACTGTGGCCTGACGCGTTGTCAGGCGCTGCCACTGTTCCGGACCCCCGGAAGGGGGAGCGGATCGTGCTTGTCACGAACAAGGCCGGCGCCAAGCGCTCCGATCTTGCGGCCTTCGTCCGCGCCAGCGGCGCCTCCGAGACGATGGTGCCGGGCGAAGTGCTGACGCTCGACAAGCTGCCGCTGCTCGGCTCGGGCAAGATCGACAATATTGCCCTCACGAATTTGGTGCGCCAACGTGCGAAACTTGAAGGCGCGGCGTAGATGATCCGATGCTAATCGCTCCTAAGCAGCCGGAGGCCGGCCCGCGGGCCGACCTCCGCCAGAATGGCGAATTGGGGATCTTTTCGGTGTTCGTCAAGCGCTCTTACTGAAGGCCCGGCTTGGCTTTGATCGACCGGGCTGATGGCTTTGCGGAAATGGCCTTCCCGTAGGCGCGCTTGGACGGCATTGCGGCGCGGCCCATGTGACGGGTGTATTTGCCGTACTTCTTCCCGTACTTGCCGTACTTCGCCATCTTGGCGTGGTGGCGATGGCGGGAGACCATGCGATGCTTGGTGGGCTTGGCGACCGACTTCTCGGATGTCTCAGGAACGGTGGCGGTGGGGGCGGATGTGCTGGGG
The DNA here is from genome assembly GCA_021323775.1 of Hyphomicrobiales bacterium. Lineage (GTDB taxonomy): Bacteria > Pseudomonadota > Alphaproteobacteria > Rhizobiales > Xanthobacteraceae > JAJPKK01. The sequence goes on along the minus strand of JAJPKK010000156.1, from coordinate 9,549 downwards.
GAGAGCTTGCTCTCGCCTCCTGTCGTCGTCTGCTGGGCGAGAGCCGGAGCGCCAAGCACGCTCGCGGCAACGAGCGCAATTGCGATTTTGCGGAACATGACATGTCCTTTCTAAGCATCTCAGGGCCTGATCGCAGGCCCGGGGGATCCAAATCGATCGGGTTCATGATCGATCTTGCCTTCCCTATAAGCCCGGCGGACTGAATTCGTTCTGAAGCCTGCTGCACGCCGCCGTTCAGATAGATGAAGCGCCGCTGAATGGGCTGTTGTCTGCTGTTCATGCGCCGCAGGCGATCAGCAGGGACGCCGCATTCTCGACCCATTCGCCGTACGCCTTCGTCATGTAACGCAGGCCTCTCAGCGCTCTCCCGGGCGCTTTTATTACTTTGATTTGAAAGGGTATTCGTGCGAGGCAGCGCGCGGCCCGGAAGCTAAGCGCTCTCCGCCGGGGCAGTCGCATCGAGGATCCAGGCGAAATAGCGGTCGTCAACGCTCTCGACCGGGAGCACCACGATGGCAGGCGTATCATAGGGGTGCGTCGCCCTGACGCTGGCCCGAACCGCCTCGGCGAGCGAGGCGCGGGTCTTGACGATCATCACGGCTTCCTCGGCGCGCTCGACGGCGCCTTGCCAGCGATAGATCGAGACCATGCCTGGCAGGATGTTCACGCAGGCGGCAAGCCGGGCGGCCACCAGCTGGTTGCCGGCCTTCTCTGCCTCGACAACCGAAGGAAAGGTTGTGTACACGAACACCGCCCGTTCCATGCCGCAAGCCCTCTGCATCCATTTCAACAAAAAGAGCCGGCACCTATGAGCCAACGTCGCGACCGCATCGCGTTCGTCAACAGCGCCATCCCGGAAGCCGAAACGGCGCGCGAGGCGCTCGCGCGCCGGTATGGCGACGTCGCCCCGGCCGACGCCGACGTCATCGTCGCGCTCGGCGGCGATGGCCTAATGCTGCAGACCCTGCACAAGTTCATGGCGTCCGGCAAGCCGATCTACGGCATGAACCGCGGCACGGTCGGATTCATGATGAACGAGTATCGCGAGGATGGCCTCAAGGAGCGCCTGGCCGCCGCCGAGGAAACCGTGATCCATCCGCTTGCCATGAGCGCGGTCGATGCCGACGGCAAGACGCATGTGGCGCGGGCCATCAACGAGGTCTACCTGTTTCGCCACACTTACCAGATGGCGCGTCTTCGTGTCCTGGTGGACGGCAAGGAACGGCTCGCCCAACTCGACGGCGACGGGATCATGGTGGCGACGCCGGCCGGTTCCACCGCCTATAATCATTCGGTCCAAGGTCCCATCATCCCGATCGGAGCGGCGCTGCTGGCGCTCACCCCGATCAGCCCGTTTCGCCCACGCCGTTTTCGCGGGGCGCTGCTGCCGGACACCGCCGTCGTTACCGTGGAAGTGCTTGAAGCCGACAAGCGCCCGGTCGCCGCCGTTGCCGACCACCACGAAGTGCGCTTCGTGCGCCGGGTCGAAATCCGCATGGAGCACGCCGTCGTCATGCGCATGCTGTTCGACCCGGGGCATAATCTCGACGAGCGGATCTTGCGCGAGCAGTTCGGCGTATGACGGCGCTAAAATATTCTGCCGCGATTTGGGACGCTGACGATGCGGTTGTCGATGTGACGGACGCCCGGAACCTGATGCGCGATCCGCTCGGCCCGCTCGCGCAACGCCCCGCTCGATGACGTACCAACGAGCGTGATCCGGCCGTTCGCAGCGGATACGGCAACGCCGGTCGGCGCGGCGCCGATGCTGATTTCGTCGGTCAGCGCTGAGTTGACCTTGGCCTCCAGGAGTTTGTCGGCAAGCTCCGCGCGGACGGTCGCCGGGTCCCGGAAGCGTCTGTGGCGGGCAAGCTCGCAGACCGCGTTCACGCAGGCGTCGATTGGCAGGCGGTCGGTGTTGAGCACGATGTGGTAAAGAAGCGCGTCCTCGTGCTCGACGTTGAACGAAGCCCGCATCGCACGGGCCTGGGCCGCATCCATTCGCTCCAGGTGCTCGCGAACCTCCTCGGCGTTCTTGGCGCCGGACCGCTCCATCATGACCCGGACGCGGAAATTCATCGACGCACACACCCGCACGCTGATGACATGGGGCATGTCCCGCAGCAGCGTCGCTGCGCCCCAGCCCCGTATGAGCACGCGGCCCTGCTGGGCTATGCTCAGAATTTCCTCCGCCGTGTATCGGGAAAACTTGCGCCTGTTGATCGCCAATCGTTCGAACAGGGCGGCTGAGCCGTCGACATAGCGGAGCACCGCGCTCTCCTCCACTCCGAGCCGCTCAGCCACGTTGTTCGCCACGATCTCTGAATGGATGATCTTCAATCCGAGGCGGCCGGCTATCCCATTAGCCACTTCGCTTCCGAGGGAGCCTGGTTGCCTGGTCATTGCAATGACGGTCATGTCGGATTTGCCCCGTTCCTTGCGCCCGATGATTGATGTCTTCGATGTCGCTATCAAAGATAGCGTAAATTTATCATAAATGAGATATCATAAGTTTATCTCTGGGCCTATCGTGGGCTTCCCGGCATTTCGACTGGCAAGCCGGACTCGGGGCGCGACGGTTCGCGAAAATAGGCCATTTTTCAGCCGGGTATGGGAACGAACTCAAGCATCGCGTTCATTCCGCGTCAAATTGTCGTTGGATGGCCGGAAAGGGACCCATCGCAATTTGCGCCATGCTGAAGTCCGGTCTCTGCCGCCTCGGCCGCTCGTTGAGCGGCCGGAGCCTCGCTCTGCGGAGGTTCGGATGCACTTTGGTTCTGCTTGGTGCGATGCGGTCTGCCGCAACGCCTCGCTAGAAATCTGGCCGGTCGGCCTGCGGAATCGGCGCAACGTCGTAGTTGAAAAAGTTCAGATTGTTCTCTGCGCAGATCATTTCCGTCATTGGTCGGTCGGTTACGCGCCGCCAGCGCTGAATCGCCGACCACGGCGTGTTGAAGGCGCCGGGATCATCGACGGTGATAACCGCCTGAAGCGTCCTGCCGCCTTCGATCATCTTGAAGCGCTCGACCACATGGATCTGCTCGGTGTGGGGCGTGCGGTAATTGTCCACAAAAGTCCTGTCGTTGAGGCCGATCGTGTCGACCACGAGTTCGTCTCCCTCGTAATGGCCGACCGATTCGCCATACCATGACGGCTTCGGGTTCTTGGAATGCGGAACGTTGAGATAGATATGCCGCGGCTGATGGTTGAGTTCGCTGATGAGCGTGACCTCGGTGGGAGTCTGCAAGAAATAGAGGGCCTGCACGCGCGTGTAGACGGTGAAGCCCGGAACGCCCGCCGGCCAGCACCGCTCGCGGGTGATGAAGGGAATCTTCCCCGCCAGCACTTCGTCGTTGGCTTTTTTCATCTTCTCAATGACCCAGGGCTGCAGAATCGGATTGCTAAGATCTGCAACCCGATAGGTCGGCTGAGCGCCGCGGCCATTCGGGACATAGGGATGGTCCTTCGCCGACATCACCGGCCCCGGTCCGCTCGGCGGCGGCAGGAAATCGTCGCCGGTGGGACGGTCGGGTATCCATGCGGTGCTGCGATCGGGCGCAAAATCGGGTACGGCTTCGGCGGCGAGAGCCTTGAGATGTAAGCTGCCGCCGACAACAGCGGACAGCATGCCCGCGGCAGCCAGCCAATTCGATACCGTACTTGCCATAGGAGGCATATGATCTCCCTTTTTTGCGGGCATGGCGCTTTACGATCAGGTTCTCACCTGGGTGTCATTGCCCGGCTTGACCGCGCGATCAAAAGCTCCCCGGCTGGCGGCTACTGGATCGCCCGGGCCAACCCGGCAAATGACAGCACGCAGGACAGGCCGACCTAAGCAGGGAGGCTTCTAGAAATCGGGTTTTGCTGCCTGCGGCAGCGGCGCTACCTCGTATTGAAGAAAATCGAAGTTGTTCTCTGCGCAGATATCCTCGCTCCACTCATGCGGCACGCGCCGGAACCGCTGCACCGCAGACCATGGCGTTGTGAAGGCGCCCGGGTCGTCGACCGACATCATAACTTCCATCATCTTGCCGCCATCGATCAGCTTGTAGCGCTCGACCACGTGCAGCCGTTCGGTATGCGGCGTGCGATAATTGTCGACGAAGGTCTTGGTCGAGATTGCAATCGTATCGACGACCAGCGTGTCACCGCCCTCGTAATGACCAACCGATTCGCCATACCAGGAGGGCTTCGGATTCGCCGAGTGCGGTACATCAAGGAAGATGCGCCGTACCTCCGGGCCTCCCTGGTTGATCATCGTCACCTGCCTGGCAGTCTGAAGGACATAGATCGGCTCGGCGAGCGTGTAGACCACCCAACCCGGAACGCCGGCCGGATAGCATCGCTCGCGAGCCCGGAAGGGTACTTTTCCGGCCAAGACCCAGTCGTTGGCCTTTTTCATTTCTTCGACGACCCACGGCTGCAGGATCGGATTGCTGAGGTCCGCGACCCGATAGGTCGGCTGCGTCCCGGTCCGCCTTGCGCGGGCGTTATCCACATACGGATAGCGTTTGTCGAAGGTAACCGGGCCGGGCCCGCTCGGAGGCGGCAGCAACTCGTCGCCCACCATCAGCCAGGCTGATTTGTTGTCGATCGTAAAGTCGGGCACCGCAACGCGTTGCTGGGCAGCAACGGCGATCGGCGAAACAGTCCCGGAACCGCAAACGAGGCTTGCCAGCGCTACCGCCGCGAACGGGGCACGGAAGGGGTTGCCGGCCCGGATTAATTGCTCGGACATCACCTCTTCGCCTTGGCTCGCTCCTTCGACCTTGGAGGCCCTGCTGTCCGCGGAGCGGCGTCGCGTCTCCTGCATCTTCGTCGCGTCTCCTGCATCTTCATGGAGGCATGCGGGCGAAAAGACGCCCGCGCTCCAGAGCATGAGACCTTCGCCTCGAAGCGGGCTCCTGCGGCCGTGTGAAGGCCGCGCCCGCCAATGTCGCCGTTACTGCGGCCGGCGAACCCCCGCCACCTGCGACAGGTCGCGGTGGGGTTCGCCGCAGACATAGTCTTCGAGGCGGATATCGTTGCGCAGCTTGTAAACGAAGCGCGCCTGCCAATCCCGGCTGTAATATTCAGGATCGTGAATGGTGATGACGTCCTCGAGCTCAGTGGGGCTGATCCGGCGGATGCGCTCCTTCGTGGTCATCTCGTCGGTATGCGGAGCGCCGGTCGCGTCGACGAAGGTCTTTTCGTTGAAGCCTACGGTGTCGATTACCAGCGTATCGCCCTCGAAATGGCCGACCGAGTGGCCGTTATAAAATGGGAAGGTGGTCTGCTCTCTCACCGTGGGAATAGGCTTGTCCATGGCTACGACGCGGACCTGGTGGTTGAGCTCGTGAATGATGGTGACCTGCCCGGGCGGCGCCTGGATGATCTCGAACGGATAAGGTGTGGCGAGCACACGCGGCAGGCCGTCGGGCACGCAGAATTTTCTGGCCGCGTCGGTGATGGAGCCGTCTTTCAGGCCCGCCATGTTCTTTTCATAGGCAGCCTTGCCCTTGGCGGTCAGCGGCAGGTCGCCGCCGCCGACGAGCTGAATTTTGGCGTGGTATTCGGTTGCCCAATAGGTTCCGGAAATATCCGGCGTTTGAGCCTGGGCCGAACCGGACAGCGCCGACATCGCAACCAGCGCCGTGACTGTTGAGCCGGTACGCGCAAAAACCCAAACGAATCCCATGTTCCCCTCCCGATGTGTTTATCAGCCGAACCAGTTTTCCGCCGCTTCGAGCGAAGCGCTCCGCTTCGATCTAAAATCAACGCTACCATCCCATACGGCGGGAAAAAAGAGGCTTTTGCGTATTCTTGGCACAAGACACGAGGAGCGGTTGCAGGAAGAGGCCGCCAAACGCGGAGCGTAGCATCAAATTTATTTCGAAGCAGGGCTTGAAGAGACTGGAACCCGCGCCGGAATCCCCGTAGAATGTGCATTTGTAGAAAATCAGCGGGAGACGCCAATGACATTCCGAGCACTTGGCTTTGCGGGTATCGCGGTTGCTATGACCGCCATCCCTGCTATTGCACATCACTCTTTTGCTATGTTCGATGCCGAAAAGACCAAGGTCCTGGAGGGCACAGTCAAGGAATTCCAGTGGACCAATCCGCATAGCTGGATCCTGATGACGGTCAACAACGACAAGGGCCAGGCCGAACAGTGGGCAATCGAGATGGGCGGTCCTGCCGGTCTGGCGCGGCAAGGCTGGGTTCCCAAGACCCTTACGCCCGGTATGAAGGTAAAGACGATCATTCATCCGCTTCGGGATGGTAATAACGGCGGGCAGTTCATGGCCATTTACCTTCCGGACGGAACCCTGATGGGGAATCCGAACGCTGCGCCGAGCGCTAACGCCGGAGGCGGCGGCCCGGCCAATCAGTAAGTCGGAGGTTTGCGGATTTGCCTTATCGGCCGCAGCGGTCTCCTTACAGGAGAGAAGCTGCGGGGGGCGATGACCGAGCGTTGTTGCGGCGGCCTGTGTATCGACCGCGTGAGCCAGTATGCGTTCACGCGGTCGAGCTGTTGTCCTGATCGCTCCCTCCACAGGCGCCCCGGCATGCCGGGGACGACCGAGAGGGCAAACGCCGGCGATGTAAGCGCAAGACCCGATAGACGCCAAGGTCGTTCATGTTGAAACATGCGTTCGGCGGCGCCCATCTGCTAGGCGCGCTCGCGAGGTGGGCGTTTGCCGCAGTGGTTTGGTTCATCGCAGCGCCAGGACCCGCAGCGCCAGAATCTGCATTGGGCGCCGAGACGGCAAAAATCCCGAACTTTGCCCCCGACAGCCTCACCGGTTGGCAGCTTTCCGACGACGAGTTCATCCCGCCGCCGAGCGGTCCGGGTCCGATAGTTTCCGATCCTGCCCACCCCTATATCAGCTTCTACCGCTTTCCTCGTAACCCGAGGCCGTCGTTTCGTGTCGCGGACCTGAGCAATCCCATCCTCCAGCCGTGGGCAAGGGAGCGCCTGCGGAAAGTCAATGAGCGGTCACTGTCCGGCCAAGTCGTAGCGATCCCGAAGGAAAGGTGCTGGCCGGTGGGTGTGCCGGCGTTCCTGTTGCTGCCCGCGACGCCGGTCTACTTCATGCAGACCCCGAAAGAGGTCTGGATGATCTGGATGCAGAACCATCAGGTGCGCCGCGTCTACCTCGATGTCCCGCATTCGGCGAACGTCAGTCCGTCATGGTATGGCGAGTCGGTCGGTCATTACGAGGGCGATGCGCTTGTCGTCGACACGATTGGAATCTCCGATAAATCCTACGTCGACAATTACCAGACGCCGCATACCGATCTGCTGCATGTAATAGAGCGCTTCCACATGATCGACGGCGGCAAGACGCTCGAGGTGAACGTGCACGTCGAAGATCCGGGCGCCTTTACGACGCCGTGGAATGCGATCCAGCATTACCGGCGCACAAATAGCGGCCCGATGAGCGAAGTCGTGTGCGCCGAGAACAATGACGACCATTTCCACCAGGGCCTGGAGCCGATGCCGCAGGCTGACAAGCCGGACTTCTAGGACCTTCCTATTCTTGCCAACAGAGCCCCGCATGCGCCCGATCGCCATTATCTTCGCGCTGTTTTTCGCCTGCAGCCCGGCAGCAGCCCAGAGCTGGAAGGAATACGCCTATCCGGCCGACTTCTTCTCTGTCGCGTTTCCGACTGAGCCGAAGGTCGAGACCACGACCTACCCTGGCGCCGATGGCCGCCCGGCGGAAGCGCGGGTCTATTCGGTGTCGCAGGACGGCGGCCTGTTCAGGATGACGGTCGCCGACCTCAAGGACCCCGCGATGCAGGAGAGCGCGGTGCTCGACCACGCGGTCCGGATGCTGTCGCAGGGCAGCGAGATCAAAGTTGACATCCCCCACCGCATCAGCCGCGTCTATGGGCGCCAGTTGAGCCTCGCGGCGCCGGACGGGAGCTATTCGTCGGTCGCGGTGTTCTACCACAAGGGACGGCTCTATCAGATCGAAGGAACCGCGCTGCCCGGCGCAGCCAATGCGACAGCCGACGCCATACGGTTCCAGCAATCGCTCGTCTTCACCGACGATTCGACAAACCGGTGATGGGCGCGCCGTTGACTACTCGATCGCGTCAGCCAGTGTGAAAGGATTGGCGCCGCCCTGCGAGCCGTGGATCCTTTACGGCAGCAGCACGCGAAAGGCGGTCATTCCACCCTGATGCCGCTGGCGCGGATTGGCGCAGCCCATTTCGCGACCTCCCGCTCGACAAATGCGGCGAGGTATTCCGGCGTTTGCCGCTCGGGTGCGATCGGAGCGACGCCGATTTCCTTGAGCCGATCCCGCACGGCGGGAAGATTTTCTGCCGCCGCTATGGCGCGCTGGAGCTTGCGGGCGATGTCGGCCGGCGTTCCCTTGGGCAGGAAAATCGCGAACCAGATATGGGCTTCGAAATCCGTCAGCCCCTGCTCCTGAGCGGTCGCAAGGTCCGGCAATATCGGCGTGCGGCTCTGCGTGAGCGTCGCGATGGCTTTCACCAAACCGGCCTCGATCTGCGGGACAACCGGCGTGATGACGGGACACTGGTAGTCGATCCGCCCGGCGATAAGGTCCTGCATCGCCGGCGCCGTGCCGCGATACGGAACGTGGACGACGTTGACGCCGATCGCCGCATTGAGCAGCACGCACGCAAGATGCACGGTGGCGCCGATGCCGGCCGAGCCGAACTGCATCTTCTCGTGGTGCGCCCGCACATACGCAATGAAGTCGGGGAGGTTGTCAGCGGGAAAATCCTTACGCGTGATGAGAAGGATCGGCTGCTCGGCGACGAGCGCCACCGGCGTGAAGTCGGTCACGGCGTTATAAAGCGGATTCTTGTAGAGCGTCTGGTTCTGCGCATGAGTGCCGGTCGTGCCAAGCACGAATTGATAACCGTCGGGCGCGGCGCGCGACACGCGCAGCGCGCCCGTGGTCCCGCCCCCGCCGCCGACATTTTCGACGGTCACCGGCTGGCCGAGCAATTCGGCGAGCGGGCCAGCAAGAATTCGCCCCAGGAGATCGGCCCCGCCTCCGGCCGCGAACGGCACCACGAGGGTCATTGGCCGGCTCGGCCACTCCTGCGCCGGCGCGGCTGCAACGAATGCCAAATGCGCGACGAGCGCCAGCAGCATGAGCGGGGTCCGCATCAGGTCCTCCCACCAGGATCTGCGCGAAGATTACCGGCTCCGGGGAGGGTTTGCCATCCCGCCTTCGCGTTGGCCGCCTCTTCGACACGGGCCGCGGTTGCGGGGAGCCAGCGAGGAATCCCCTTGCGTTCGGGGGGTGTTGATAGACAAACCCTCCCTTCCGCGTCCCGATACCATCATCTGGGCCGCGTGGGACTACGAGAGGGCTCCTGCGGGAGCCCTTACTATTTTTGGGGTGGGGAAAAAGTCAGATGAGGCGTACAGTAATGGCTCTTTGAATTTCGAGTGGGGCAGGACGTGAAAAGCGGCCAACCGGCGATCACTCGCCGCCTTGATCGCTTGGATGCTCTTTGTCGCGGGCGGCGGCAGCCGGTCAAGGGTCTCGACCGCTTAAGCGGCGATTGGCGCGCGAT
>JAJPKK010000099.1 GCA_021323775.1 Hyphomicrobiales bacterium | reverse complement strand
TTGGGGGTCACGATGTCGATGCCGGTGAGGCTCTTCTCCTTGACGATGAAGCGGTAGATGCCGCTGTTGACGCCAAGCTCGGGATCGCGGGCGATCACCACGCCGGCAGTGATCATCGGTCCGCCGTCATAGATTGACGACATCGGGATGGGCAGCCGGTAGAGATCGACCTCGTCGCCCACCAAAGTGACCTCGCGGGTCGGCGATGATTTCACGTATTTGGGGGGGATCGGATTATCGATCGCGGCCTTCAGCTTATGCTCGATCTCCGCATAGGCGTCGCAGCCGAGCGCCATGGTGGCGCGTTCGCGCGAGCGGATGATGCCGGACACCACCGGCATGTCGTAGCCGATCACGTTGTGGAAGAACAACGCGGTCTTGGCCTGATCGACCAAAGTGGAGATATGCCTGATATCTACCGGCTGATGCAGGTCAACGAGTTCTCCCGTCTGGCGCAACCGGTCGAGGAACTGACGGAAATTTTCCTGCATCAAGGGTCTCCGCGAAGGGGGCGTTTGGGGAACTCATTCCGGGATTTGGCAGCTACACCCCCGCAATGACGATGCATCGGCATCAGTTGATGCATCACTCTCGAGAATACGTTACCTAGCGCGCGAAGACGGGGCAATGCCGCCCCACAGCAATGAGATCCCCGGCTCGCGCATAGGCGCCAACCGGCCATCCCGGTAAATTCCAGTGGCGCCTGCTCGCTGCGATGATAAGAACGCTGGGAGCCGAAAAGGAGAAGGTGCGTGAACCGAACCACCATGAGAGCGCTCATACTGCGCCGGCACGGCGGACTTTCCGACCTGGAAGTGGTCGATGACCACCCTCTTCCCAGGGCCACCGAAGGCCACGTGGTGGTCCGGGTGCGGGCGTCATCGTTCAACTACCACGACGTCTTTACCATGCGCGGCATGCCGGGCATCAAGGTGCCGCTGCCGGTAGTGATCGGGCTCGACATGGCGGGCGAAATCGCCGAGGCCGGAAGCGGCGTATCGGCTTGGAAGCCGGGCGACCGCGTGCTCGTTAATCCTCTCAACAAGCAGAAGGGTTTGATGGGCGAAATGCTTGACGGCGGCATGGCGGAATATTGCCTGGTGGCGGCCGATCAGCTGGTCGCCATGCCGTCGCGTGTCACGTTTGAGGAGGCAGCACCGCTGCCGGTGGCCTACGGCACCGCCCACCGCATGCTCATCACCCATGACACCATCCGCAAGGGCGAGCGAGTGCTCGTGCTGGGCGCTTCCGGGGGCGTCGGCACCGGCTGCGTCATCCTTGCCAAGCACCTTGGCGCCGAGGTGATCGCCTGCGCGGGCAGCGCCGACAAGATCAAGCGCCTCAAGGAGCTTGGCGCCGACGAAGTGATCAACTACCAGGAGGTCGACTTTTCCAAGTGGGCGATCGAACGCTACGGCAAGCCTCAGCGCCGCAGCTACGATGGCGGCGTCGACGTGGTCATCAATTTCACGGGGGGCGATACCTGGCAGCCCTCGCTGCGCTGCCTCAAGCGCGGCGGCAAGCTGCTCGTTTGCGGCGCGACGGCCGGCTACGATCCGAAGGAGGACCTTCGTTACGTATGGACCTTCGAGCTGAAGATCATCGGATCCAACAGCTTCTATGACGACGATCTCAAGGGGCTGATGCAGCTTATCGAACAGGGCAAGATGAAGCCCGTGATCGACAAGGTGCTGCCGCTCGAAGAGGCAGCCGAAGGTTTGCGCCTGATCCAGGATCGCGAGGTGTTCGGCAAGGTGGTCGTGACGCCGTGATGCGGTGTGCGTAGTCCGGATTGAGCGCAAGCGAAATCCGGGACGGCTCTGCCACACGCTACGCCGCCCCGGGTTTCGCTTGCGCTCAACCCGGGCTACACCCCCCAGCGCGACGGGAGATGCGATGAGCGAAGAAATCACACTGGAAAAAGTTCAGGAACTGGTCACCCGCGGGCCCTACCACAAGTGGCTCGGCCTGAAGGTTGTCGCTGTGCACGACGACGGCATCGAGCTGAAGGCGACCTGGCGCGAGGAATGGGTCGTCAACCCGGAACGTAGCTACACCCACGGCGGCGTGCTCGCGGCGCTGGTGGATCTCGGCGCCGACTGGGCGATGGTGAAGAAGACCGGCCGCGGCGTCCCGACGATCGATCTGCGCGTGGACTATCACAGCGCCGCGATGCCGGGAGACCTTACGGTCCGCGGCAAGGTGGTCCGCATCGGCAGCCAGTTTTCAACCGCCGAGGCCCATGTCTATGATGCCCAGGGCAAACTGCTGGCGAGCGGCCGCGGGACCTATCTCACCGCGCCGCCGAAGGCGTGATCTTGTTCACCAACCTGGGCGACCTCATCCGCCGCGACCGCGACCAGAGTAAGCTCGCGATCATTGATCTCGGCGGCGAGGCCGAACGATACTTCACGTATGCAGATCTCGACGCCATGACGCGGGGCGTCGCGCGCGCTCTCTTGGCGCGCGGATTCGCGCGCGGCGACCGCATCGCGATTCTGTCCGCGAATCGGACCGAGTTCATTGCCGCCTGTTACGGCATCATGCGCGCCGGATTCGTCGCGGTGCCGATCAATTATCGCTTTCCCGCCGACACCATCGATTTCATCGCGCGCGACGCCGGCGCGCGGCTGGTATTTTGCGATCCTGCACGGCGGGCGCAGTGTCCGGGAGGCCTGCCTGCGATGTGCTTCGGCGCCAATGGCGCAGAGAGTTTTGCCGACTTCCTCGATCCAGGTCCGTTCGATGCGTTGCCGGCGCAGCCCGACGAGCCCGCGATGTTCCTCTACACCTCGGGCTCGACCGGAATCCCGAAGGGCGTCGTGCTGTCCCATCAGGGCCATATCTGGGTGGTCGAAACGCGCCTGGATGGACAGGACCAGTCACGCCATCGCTTCCTGATCGCGGCGCCGCTGTACCACATGAACGCGCTCGCGCTCGCAAAGCTTGCCTGCGCGGCGCATGCCACCATCGTGCTGCAGCCGCAATTCTCTGCGCCCGCCTATATTGCGGCGATCGCGCGCCACCGCTGCACGTGGCTCACGGCGGTTCCCCCGATGATCGCCATGATGCTGCGCGAGCAGGACCTGCTCGCCCGCACCGATCTTTCAAGCGTCGAGTTTGTGCGCATGGGCTCGGCGCCGGTCAGCCAGAGCCTGATGGCGGCGCTGCGCCGGGCGTTGCCGGCCGCCAAAATCACCAACGCGTATGGCACGACGGAAGCCGGGCCGGTGGTGTTCGGGCCGCATCCGGACGGACTGCCTCAGCCCGAAATGTCGGTCGGCTATCCGCATCCGAAAGTGTCGCTGCGCCTCGTCGACGACAGCGGCCGCATCTCCGATCAGGGCGTCCTGGAAATGAAGTGCCCGGCCGTAATGCTCGGCTACCACAACCGGCCCGACCTGCCGTCGCCGATTACCGCGGACAGCTTCTACCGGACCGGCGACGTGTTCCGGCGCGACGCCGACGGGTTTCACTATTTCCTCGGCCGCACCGACGACATGTTCGTATCCGGCGGCGAGAACATCTATCCGGGCGATGTCGAGCGCATGCTGGAGCGCCACCCGGCGGTGGCGCAGGCCTGCGTGGTGCCGATCGACGATGACATCAAGGGCCAGAAGCCGGTCGCCTTCATCATCGCCAAGGCGGGCAACAAGGCCGATGCTGAAGAGATCAAGCGCTTTGCGCTCGCGCATGCGCCGGCCTACCAGCATCCGCGCTTCGTCTGGTTCGTGGACCAGCTGCCGCTGTCGACCACGAACAAGATCGATCGCGCTGCGCTCAAGCGGGAAGCGGCGGAACGGGTAGCGGCATCAGCCGCCTCGCTGCAATCCCCTCCCCCGCTTGCGCTCCCCACAAGGGGGAGGGGAGGAGTCCGAGGCAACGTCGGACCTTAACCTGGCGCTTATGGGGCCATCCTTGTGATCGCTCTGTTTGCGCACCGGATTGCGTCGGGCGGCTGCCCAGGATACGTGACGGGATATTCCTAAACCGGATTTCGATCGCATCGAATCACGCGACGACATGGTCGCCGGGGTGCGGGGTGGAAACGTCATGAGCGAGCGGGAAGAACTTGTGTTGGCGTACCGCATTCTCGCCGCCCACGGCGTGGTGGATGCCTATGGGCATGTGAGCCTGCGCACTGCGAAAAACCCGAACCGCTATCTGCTGGCGCGCGCCATGGCGCCTGAACTCGTGACCGCGGACGATATCCTGGAATTCGATCTCGACAGCAATCCGGTGAAAGACTTAAAGGCCGCGCTTTATCTCGAACGCTACATCCACGGCGAGATCTTCAAGCGGCGGCCGGACATCAACGCCGTCGTGCACAACCACTCGCCTTCAGTCATCCCGTTCGGCGTCACGACGGCGCCGCTGCGGCCGTTGTTCAACACGGGGGCTTTCATCGGCGAGGGCGTGCCAACCTTCGAGATTCGCGATTTCCAGGAAAGCGGCGACCTCATCATCAAGACGCCGGCTCTCGGCGCTGCGCTGGCGTCGACGCTCGGAGCCAGGCCGGCCGCGCTGATGCGCGGGCACGGCGCGGTGGTGGTCGGCGAGAGCCTGATGCTCGCGGTGGTGCGCAGCGTCTATCTCGAACTCTCCGCCAGGCTGCAGATGCAGGCGATGCTGATCGCCGGCCCCGGCGGCAATGTGGTATATCTGAACGAGCGCGAAGTGGCGGCGACGAACGCCCGTCAGGTTTCCGCCGGCACCTGGAAACGCACATGGGACTTGTGGTGCGCCAAGGCGCAGGCGCAGATTGAGATGGAGCAGAAAGCGAAGCGGCGACGGAGAAGAATGTAGCCCGGATTGAGCGAAGCGAAATCCGGGGCCTGATGGTGGGCCGGGAGACGGCCTGTCCGGGTTTCGCTGCGCTCAACCCGGCTGCACGCTGCACGCGGACTATACGCTGAGCATTGAATGACGAGGGTTTCGATGTCGCTGCCATCGCCGGATGATCTCGTTTCTTGCGGCACATTGGAGGAGCTGTACGGCAAGCTCGGCAAGGTCGGCATGGGCGCAGGTTGGAACAAGCCGACGCCGTCGCTGTGGCCGGCGCCGCGCAAGACGTTGATCCCCGCTCATTGGAAATACGAAGTTGCGCGCGGCGCTCTCGACGCCGCCGGCCGGCTGATCAACACCGCGCTGGCCGAACGGCGCAATCTCATCCTTTTCAATCCGGCCGAAGGCAATACCTACGCCACCGTGCGCACGCTGGTTGCCGCCTATCAGATGATCATGCCGGGCGAGTGGGCGCGGGTGCATCGCCACACAGCCAATGCGCTGCGCCTTATTCTCGATGCCGACCCCGGCGCCTACACGCAGGTCGACGGCGTCAACATCGCCATGGCGCCGGGCGATGTGCTGCTGACGCCGAACTGGTCGACCCACGGCCACGGCAATCGCAGCAAGGCCTGCGCCTATTGGCTGGATTTTCTCGATGTGCCGCTGGTGCAGCTTTTGGAGCCGATGTTCTTCGAAGTGACCGAAAACGATGCAACAGAAGAACCCGCTGCCGCGCCGGTGCAGGCAACGACGGATTCGCCATTCGTGTTCACCTTCAAGGACACGTTACATCGGCTGGCCGAAGCGAAGCCCGACCCCGCCGGGCCGTTCGGGACCTCCATCGAGCTTGGCCGCCCGGCGCTCGCCACCACGGCGCTCTACATGATGCGGCTCGCACCCGGCGTGCGCACCGCGCCCTATCGCACGACGGCGAACAATATCTATGCGGTCGTGCAAGGCGAGGGAGCATCTGTCGTCGACGGCGAGCGGTTTGAGTGGCGGCGCGGCGATGTCATCGCGGCGCCGGCATGGCGTCCCCATTGGCATGAGGCGACCCGCGACGCCATCCTGTTCCGCGTCACCGACGAGCCGGTGATGCAGCGCTTCAACTGGTGGCGCGAGGAACGACCGGCGACATGAGCGCGGAGGCACAAGAAGCGATGACGATGCGGCGCGCACATACGCGAAGCCAGGCGAACACGGCGCGATGCGTAGCTGGAATTCTCGCCGCCACGGTCATCCTGCTTCTTGCCTCGGCACACGCCTCGTCGCAAGACTGGCCCGCCAGGCTCGTTCGCATCATTGTGCCTGCCGCCGCCGGCGGGTCGTCGGATGCGGCGGCGCGGCTTGTCGCGAACCACTTCCAGGCGGTGTTCGGGCGACCCTTCATCATCGAGAACAAGCCCGGCAACGGCAATGCCCTGGGGGCTGCCTTCGTGGCGCAGGCGGAGCCCGACGGCCATACGCTGCTGCTCTCCAACTCAGCCTCGAACCTCACCGTGCCGCTGGTGACCCCCAAGGCGGGCTACGATCCGGTCGCGGATTTTTCCCACATCGTCATGCTCACGCGTTCGCCTTATATGCTGGCGCTCTATCCGGGGTTGGGGGTGAAGTCGCTTACCGACTTCATCGCGCTGGCGCGGGCTCAAAAGCTCGCCTACACGGCGGCCAATCGCGGCGGACTTGGCAATATCGGCGGCGAATATTTCCAGCGCCTTGCGGGCATTTCGATGCAGCACGTGCCCTACCGGGGCGGCGGTCCGGCGGTCGCCGATGTTATCGCCGGCCACGTCCCCGCGATATTTTCGCCGGTGACGACGCTCGCCGAGCATGTGCGCAGCGGCGCGCTGGTCGCGCTTGCGATCACGTCGAAGGCCCGCGTGCCGGTTTTGCCGGACGTGCCGACCTTCGCGGAAAGCGGGTACCCGGAGCTGGTCATGTCCTCGTGGTTCGGCCTGTCGGGGCCGAAGAAGCTTTCGCCGGATATCGCCGACCGCATCAACCGCGAAGCGCGCGCGTTCCTCAAGGAACCCCAGATGCGCAAACTTGCCGAGAACGACGCTTCCGAACCGCTCGATGCGGACGCCGCAGAGTTTACCCGTTTCGTGGCTGCGGAAGTCGCCCGCTGGGGCGAAGTGGTGCGGGCGCTCGACATCAAGGACGAGGAGTGAAGTCGCTTGAAGCGGAATGGCAGACCGGTTCGTAGGGCGGGCAAAGGCGCGAAGCGCCGCGCCCACCGGCGCGCGACGTTCGAGGGCGGGTGGGCGATGAATCCGACAAGATCGCCGATATCGTTGTGGGTCGCTGGCCGGCCCTGCAGGGCGAGGGGAGAAACACGCTGAACTTTTCGCTGCCGTTCATCGAGCGGCCGATCGCGACCATTCTGCTTTCGGTCGGGCTCTTCCTCGCCGGCGCGGTGGCGTACCGCTTCATGCCGGTTGCCGCGTTGCCCAATGTGGAGTTCCCGACCATCTACGTGTCGGCGAGCCGGCCGGGGGCCGATCCCTCCACGATGGCGGCGACGGTGGCGGCGCCGCTGGAGCGCCGGCTCGCCGAAATCCCTGGCGTGATCGAGCTGACCTCGACGAGTTCGCTCGGCACGTCGTCGATCGCGATCCAGTTCGACATCGGCCGCAAGATCGACAGCGCCGCGCGCGACGTTCAGGCCGCGCTCAACGCAGCGGTCGCCGACCTTCCGGGCGACCTGCCGAGCCTGCCGACCTTCCGCAAAGCCAATCCCAATGGCTCCCCGATCCTGATTCTGGCGCTGACCTCCGACACGCTGGCGCCGAGCGCGATCTATGATGTGGCCGACACCGTGCTGGCCCAGCGGATTTCGCAGCTCGACGGCGTCGCCGAGGCGACGGTGTCCGGCGCCGAGCAGCCGGCCATCCGGGTGCGCGTCAATCCGGTCGCGATCGCCGCCATGGGCCTGAGCATGGAAGACGTGCGCCTTGCCATCATCAACGCCAATGCGACCGGGCCGCTCGGCGCATTCGACAGCGACGGCGTCGCCCAGACGATAGCCGCCAATGCCCAGATGCGCGAGCCGCGCGAATACCGCGACATCGTTGTCAAATCCCAGAACGGCGCGGTGACGCTTCTCGGCGACATCGCCACGGTGGAGAGAAGCACCCGCAACAGCCGCGCCGCGGCGTGGTTCAACGGGCAGCCCGCCATCCTCATCAACATCACCAAGCAGGCCGACGCCAATGTGATCGACACGGTCGACCGCATTCACGCGCTGCTGCCGGAGCTCAAGCGCTGGGTGCCGGCCGGCATCCGCTTCTCGGTTTTGACCGACCGCACGCTGATGATCCGGGCGAGCGTGCGCGACATGCAGCTCACGCTTGGCGCTACCATCATCCTGGTGATGCTGGTGGTGTTCGTCTTCCTGCGCCGGCTGACGCCGACCGTTGCGGTTGGGATCACGGTGCCGCTGTCGCTGTCCGGCACCTGCGCCGCGATGTGGTTTGCGGGATTCTCGATCGATAACCTGTCGCTGATGGCGCTCGCGGTGTCGGTCGGGTTCGTGGACGACGACGCCATCGTGATGATCGAGAACACCTTCCGCAACCGGGAACGCGGGCTTTCGCCGATGCGCGCCGCTATGGTGAGCGCGCGCCAGATCAGCTTCACCGTCATCGCGATCAGCGTGTCGCTCGTCGCGGCGTTCATTCCTATGCTGTTCATGGGGGGCCTCGCGGGACGAATGTTTCGCGAGTTTTCGGTGACGCTCGTATTCGCCATCACGATCTCGACGTTCATCTCGCTGTCGGTGACGCCGATGATCTGCGCCCGTTTTCTGCGCCCCCTCCCCTACCCTCCCCCGCTTGCGGGGGAGGGTAGGGAGGGGGCCGGGGGAGGGTTAGGGCGGGGGTGGCTCGACCAGTTGGTCGAGAATGCCCTGGCGGCGATGATCCGTCGCTATGGCACGAGCCTCCAATTCGTCCTGCGCCACCAGGTTCTCACCCTGGCCGCATTGGCGGGAACGATGGCGCTCACCGTGTACATGTATATACACACGCCCAAAGGCTTCTTTCCGCCCGACGACAGCGGTTTCATCGGCGCCTATGCGGGGGCGTCGCAGGACATCTCGTTCCAGCAGATGACCGTGCTGGTGCAGCGCGCGGCGGAAATCGTCCAGGCCGATCCCGCTGTCGCGGCCGTCGGCTCCTCGGTCGGCGGCAACTCCTTCGGCGGAACGGTCAACAACGGCCGCCTGTTCATCGGCCTCAAGCCGCCTGCAGAGCGCGGCGGCATGCCGACCTCCGCCATCGTGGACCGCCTGCGGCTCGCAGTCGCGGATATACCGGGCCTGCGCGTCTACATGTGGCCGGCGCAACAGCTCCCCTATCTCGGCGGACGGCAGAGCCAGTCGCAATACCAGTTCACCTTGATGGACGCCGATGCCGAGGAGCTATCGTTGTGGCTGCCGCGGCTGCAAGACCGCATCCGGCGCATTCCCGGCATCATCGATGTCACCACCGACCGGCAGCTCGGCGGCCTGCAGGCCAATGTGGTGATAGACCGTTCGACGGCATCGCGCCTTGGCCTCCAGGTCCAGGACATCGACAACGCGCTCAACAATGCGTTCTCGCAGCGCCAGATCTCGACCATTTTCACCCAGCGCAACCAGTATCGCGTGATCCTTGAGACCGATCCGCAGTTCCAGCAGGATCCCTCAAATATCAATCGCGTCTTTGTCGGCGGCGGCACGGCTCAAGGCGTATCGCTTGGCGGCACCCAGGTGCCGCTCGCCGCCGTCGCGCGGATCGAGAAGTCCAACACGCCGCTTTCCGTCAATCACCAGTCCCAGTACCCGGCCGCGACCGTCACCTGGAACCTCACGGCCGACACCCCGCTTGAGACCGCCGCCAACGCCGTGATGCAGGCGGTCGCCGAGATGCATTTGCCGGACACGGTGCGGACCGACTTCGCCGGCGACATGAAGGTGTTCCGCGAAAGCGCCGCGTCGCAGGAAGTGCTGATCCTCGCCGCCCTGATCGCGGTCTATATCGTGCTGGGCGTGCTCTATGAGAGCCTTGCGCATCCGCTGACGATCGTCTCCACCTTGCCGTCCGCGGGGCTTGGCGCGCTGCTGGCGCTCACCTTGTTCGGCGCTGAGCTTTCGATCATCGCCTTCATCGGCATCATCCTCTTGATCGGGATCGTCAAGAAGAACGGCATCATGCTGGTCGATTTCGCGCTTGCGGCGCAACGCCACGATGGCCGCACGCCCGAAGCGGCCATTTACGAGGCCTGTCTCAAGCGCTTCCGGCCAATCCTCATGACCACCCTGGCGGCGCTGCTTGGCGCAGTTCCGCTGCTGGTCGCCACCGGCACCGGCTCCGACCTGCGCCGCCCGCTCGGCATGACCATCATCGGCGGCCTCGCGGTGTCGCAGCTCTTGACGCTCTACACCACGCCGGTGGTGTATCTGCTGCTTGACCGGCTGCACCGCCGGCTGTGGGGAGAGGCGACGCTGAGGCCATCCGCGCCCGACGCGGCTGCGGACGCGCCGGCGGAGTAGGGCGGGTCCGCTTGCCGAGGCACACCGGCCGGGCGCGAGGCGGGCCGTTGATGTGGTCGGCGCTCCTCGCAGTGGAGTAGCACCTTTGTCTATTGGCTGGAGCGCGGCATCGACTAAGTACATGTCCGCTCGCCCATGGCGGAAGGCATCCGGCAAGCCCCGGGAGTGGTCCGATTCTTGGGGTACTGCGGTCGTTGCCACGCAGCGCGCGGCTTGCGGATTTGGCGGGCACGCTTGGCTTTGCCGACCGTACGCGTACTCCACTTGATCGGAATCGCCTCTAGCCGAGTTGGCGCTTTGGCAGCGGCGGCGGCGGAAACCGGCCGAACTTCGAATTCCAATACGCCCATGAGCGGGGATCGATAATACCCGGCGGAGCGCGATCGAGCGCCTCGCGAAAATCGTCGTCCGACACGTAACGCCGGATGATCTTCATATCGTCGGGCATCGCGTGCGCCATGGCATAAGCCATGAAGCGGACGGGATCGGCGAGCGCCTCGG
>JAJPKK010000270.1 GCA_021323775.1 Hyphomicrobiales bacterium | reverse complement strand
TTCAGCGATTCCATGAAACCTATCAATTGGAGACCTCAACTTGGGCCGGTAAACGCGGCCTTCCGGGCGGGCTCCATATGCTTCGAATTTCGGAAGCGCTCAACTAGACTTAGACTTAGACTTAGACTTAGACTTAGACTTAGACTTAGACTTAGACTTAGACTTAGACTTATCGGCACGCTTGTCGTGCCGCCGGCGGTGTTGGAGCCGCGTCTTTTAGAGGTGAATGCGAGAGGGCTTTGCGGGAGCAAGCGCAGCCGAAAACCCCGACGCCGGAGTGGTGTTGGGGGCCAGGGCGCCGGGGCCGCATGAGGCCATGTGGGAACCTCACGCACGGGTCAACGCCGCAGCATGCGCCATGTTCCCGACATAGCGGCAAAAAGGCGGCGCGCCGCCAGGGAGCGGACCGGGGGCCACTCCTTGCGGTACCGCTCTCTGTCGGATGCGACCAGCAGGCGACCCCTCCGGATCGTCGGCAACAGCGATGGTGGGGGGCGCCGGTTGTGCGTGCCGACCCTTGCCACTTCAGTTCGGCAGCCGCGGGCGCCGCTCTGAGGCGCCGTGAAGCCGCGGGCTGCGATTACTTGCCCCCCAACGCCCGGTAAGCGGCGTCGACATTCGTCGGGAACCGTTCCTGGCTGCCCCAGCTCGCGTATTCGGGCATCTTCACTTCCTTCCTGAGGTCATCGAGCGACTTGCCCTCTTTCATCAGCTTGCCGACCCGGTCCAGCAGGAGGGCGTAGTACCGCTCGCCGTCCTCAAAGATCTTCACGGTGCCAGGCGTGCCGTGGCCGGGGACCACATGTTCCGGGTTCAGCGCCTTCATCATTTTCCCGGCGGCCAAGATGTCCGGAATGTTGACGATGGGACGAAGAATATTGATCTGGTTGACCACGAAAGCCGAGGCCGAGAACAGCACGCGCTCTTTCGGCAGCCAGACGGCGGTGTCCGACTCGCTGTGAACGCCCTTCAGGTACATGAGTTCGAGGACGCGCCCGCCCAGGTTGATCGTCATCTTGTCGTGGTATTCGATGTGCGGCGTAATGAATCGATAGCCTTCCAGCGCGGCCTTCATCTCGGGCGACGAGGCCGCTAATCGCTGGATGCGATCTGGCGCGGCGCGGTCGGCGCCGCGCATCGATTCGCCCGCTCCTGCGGCGGCGACGACGATGGCCGGCGGCGAGAAGACATAGTGCCCTGTCGTGTGGTCGGCATGCGGTTCGGTGTCGATGACGAGGCGCACCGGCATCGACGTGAGCTTCTTGACGGTATCCATGATGTCGCGCGACTCGATCGGGTTTTGCCCGGTGTCGATCACCACGACGCCTTCCTGGGTGAGAATAATTCCGCTGTTGGATTCGAAACCTTTGCCCGTATGCACATAGACGCCGTCCGCGAGCTTCTGGACCCGCGGCCCCAGATCCTGGGCGAACGCGGAGACCGTCAAGGTCAAAAAGGCGAAAATCGCTGACATTCCTGCTTTAATCCTCATGGCTCGATGCCCTCCTTGTCTGGTTCCGGCGGTTTTCGCTGCCTCCCCGACCGGCCGCGGCTCCGCCCTGTCGCGGCGTGCTGCTCGCGAGCATGTCGACAAACATCGATGTCGGTCCCAGCCAGGCAAAGCCTGTTCGAGACCTGCCGCAATCAGAAGTCCGGCTTGTCGGCAGTCGGAAGATGCGCGTCTTTGTCAGAGAAGTAGTTGTACTGATAGTCGTGCAGCACATTCTCCGCGCAGACACGTTCGTCCCACGCCTGATTCGGGTTGCGGCCATACGTAATGGTCGCCGACCACGGCATGGTGAAAACGCCTGGGTCCTCCACCGTGAATTCGAGCTGCAAGCCCTTGCCCCTGTAGTTGGGATCGACGCCGCCGACGCGCGGCCATTCCTTCTCGGCCTCTGCCAGAGCTGCCTTGGTGGCCTCGTAGTCGATAAGACGATAGCGCTCGACCACATGCAAGGCCTGCGTATATGGGGTGCCGAAACGGTCGACCATCCGATACGGGCCGAGCTTGATCCCTACCGTGTCGATGACGAGCGTATCGCCTTCGTAGTGCCCAACCGAATCCCCGTGTATGGATGGGATTACCGTCGCGGGGTGGGCCTGGTTGAGCCGCACTGTGCGGAAGTCGCTGTCGTGGGGGTAGATGAGCGTGATCTTGTCAGCCTGCTGCAGCAGCATGACGTTG
The DNA here is from genome assembly GCA_021323775.1 of Hyphomicrobiales bacterium. GTDB lineage: Bacteria > Pseudomonadota > Alphaproteobacteria > Rhizobiales > Xanthobacteraceae > JAJPKK01. Next base: position 6,567 of record JAJPKK010000270.1, on the reverse strand, counting down.
AAGTTCCAGAAGATGTAAGGCAGGGGGTTCTGCAAACACATGTTATCCGGGTCCGGAAAAATCCGGCCGGACAGCGAGATTTCGCCGAACTTCTTGACCACCTCCGCTGCCTCGGGCTTCAGGATCGGATTGGTGTAATCGCCGACCACGAGAGTGAAATCGCTCGCGCCGGACGGCAGTCGCGTCTTGTTTCGCACCGGGCCCGGTCCCGAGAGCGGGGGGCCAAATCCGAGCCCGGGATGCAGCCAAACGCCGGAAAAATCCGGAATCGATGCGGTATGTTGCGTCGTGCCGGACGACCCAGGCGCGGGCGCCGCTGCCTGTCCCAGGGCCGGTGTCGCAGCCGCGGCCGCCAACGTCATCGCTAAGAGAAACTCCGGCCGTGCCTTCATCGTACCCCTCCCTGTGATGTTCGCGACGGTGACGTCTCCCTTCAGGCTACACCCTTTCGGTTTGTGCAGGGAAGAGCGGGCGCAATTGCCGTCCAGCAGAGCGCAGTAAGCGTACCTCCGTTGCTGGCCATGCGCGTTACGACGCCGTTTTCATGATGAACGGATTGCCGCCGCCGGGGCCGTTGTTGATCCACACGCTCTTGGTCTGAAGATAGCCGTCGATGGCCTCCATGCCGTTCTCTCGGCCGAGGCCCGAAGCCTTGTAGCCGCCGAAGGGCATCAGGAAACTTACGGCCCGGTAGGTGTTGACCCACACGGTGCCGGCCTTGATGCGTTTCGCTACTCCGTGCGCGCGCTTGACCGATTGCGTCCAGACGCCGGCGCCCAGTCCATAGGCGATGTCGTTGGCGATGCGCACCGCATCGTCTTCGTCCTTGAACCTGATCACCGAGAGCACCGGCCCGAACACCTCCTCCTGGGCGATGCGCATGCGGTTGTCGACATCGAGAAAGATGGTGGGCTTGACGAAATACCGGCCGCCGCCCTCTTCCTTCGTCGCCGGCCCGCCGCCGAGGACGCAGCGCGCCCCCTCGGCCTTGGCGATGTCGATGTAGGACAGGATTTTCTCGTATTGCGGCGGCGTCGTAACCGGGCCGACCTGCGTCTCGGCCTTGCTCGGATCGCCAAGCCGGGCCTGCCGCGCCATGGCGACGAGCTTTTCGACGAACACGTCGTGGATCGTCTCCTGCACGAGCAGCCGCGACCCGGCGATGCAGGTCTGCCCGGTCGCCGCGAAGATGCCGGAGATGGCCCCGCTCACGGCGTCATCAATGATGCAGTCGTCAAACACGATGTTCGGCGACTTGCCGCCGAGTTCGAGCGAGACCTTCTTGAACGATCGCGACGCCAGCTCGTTGACGCGCGCGCCTGTCGCAGTGCCGCCCGTAAACGCAATCTTGGCCACCTTGGGATGGGTGACGAGCGCCTCGCCGGCGACCGCGCCGTACCCCGTCACCACATTGATGACGCCCGGCGGGATATCGGCGTCGGCGATCACGAGACGCATGAATTCCAGCAGCGATGCCGAGGTGTACTCCGACGGCTTGATGACAACCGTACAGCCGGCCGCAAGCGCCGGGGCGAGCTTCCAGCCTGCGAGCATCAGGGGCGAATTCCACGGCGTAATGAACGCGCAGACGCCGACGGGCTCGCGCAGCGTGTAGTTGAAGTGTTCAGGGCGATCGACGGGCACCACCGCGCCCTGAATTTTGTCAGCAAGGCCGCCATAGTAGTAGAACCACTCGGGCAGGTATCGCGTCTGCGCGACCATTTCCGAAATCAGCTTGCCGTTGTCGCGCACTTCGATCTCGGCGAGATGCTCCGCGTGCTTCTCGATCAGCGCAGCGATACGGCGCAGCGCCTTGCCGCGGGCGGTCTGCGTCAGCGAGCACCAGGGCCCGGTGTCAAAAGCCCGGGCGGCGGCCTCCACGGCGATGTCGACATCGGCCTTCTCGCATTTCGGAATCAGCGCCCACGGCTCGCCTGTGTAGGGATCGAACGTCTGGAACGTCTTGCCGGACGCCGCGTCGACCCATTTGCCGTCGATGTAGGTCCGATATTTCTTCAGCTCGGTGGTGGTGCGATCAAGCATGGCTTTGTCCTCGTTGAAGGTAGGAAATCGCCTCGACACCGGCAATGCGGCCGAACACGAGCGCGCGCAGAACCGATACCGCGTTCGGGGCGGTTCCGTAAAAGTGACCGGTAATTTCGCCGGCCGCAAAGAGACCGGGAAGCGGACCGTCGTTGCCGAGCACCTCAGCCTTGGCGTTGGTGGCAAGGCCGCCGAACGTGTAGGCGATGGCGCCGACCAGGGGATAGGCGAGAAACGGCGGTTTGGCGATGGGGCGCGCCCAGTTCGACTTTGGAGGATGAAGCGCCCGGCTTGCCGCCAGCCCGTCACATCGCGTTGCGTCGAACCTCGACGGGTCGCCGGTTGCCGCCGCGTTGTAGCTCGCGACGGTCTCGGTGAAACGCGACGGATCGAGCCCGATCAGGCGCGCAAGCTCGCCGAGCGTCTCGGCCCGGTGGGGCGGCACTTCCGACCGGATCGCGCGTTCGAACCCGGCGATATCGAACAGGCGGCTGTCGAGGATTGCGCAGGCTCTGGCCCCTGGCGTCTCGAAATGAACCGTTCTCGCAAACCACTCCCAAGTCTCGTGCACGAGCCCGCCGCCTTCGTCGAAAAACCTCCGCCCGTTCTGATCCACGACGATCCCGTACGGATAGACCAGCACGACCGCGGCCGGGTTTTCGCCCCGCGGATCGACGGGCTCGGCATGCATGCCGTTCCAGTCTCCCGAAATCCGCGCGCCGTGCTCAATCGCCATGCGAATGCCATCGCCGGTGTTGTGGCGTGCGCGCGGCGCTAGCAGCCTCATATTTTGACCGCCTGGGCCGAAATGCTTGTGCATCATGTCGCGATTGGCCTGAAAGCCGCCGGTTGCCAGGATAACGGCGTCGGCCAAGATCGTTTCCATCGCGCCTCCCGATGCAACGACGAGGCCGTTCACCCGGCCGTTCTCGACGACGAGGCGCTGAGCGGCGCGACCATATTGAACCACGACGCCATGGCGCCTGGCGGCGCGCAACAGCGCGCTGACGAGGGCGCAGCCGCCGCCGACCGGCTGTATCCGCTTAGGACCAGCGCTGAGATAGTAGCCAGGCGAGCAAAATTCGAGGCCGTGGGCCGCGAGCCATCCGACCGTCGCAGTCGCATTGTTCGCGAGTGCGTGAAAATAGAGTTCGTCGCCGCGGCCATTCGAGGCTCGCCGCATATCGTCCTCGAACTCGGGCGCGATGCGGTCGGGCGCGTCGAGCCGCATATAGGACGGACTCCAAAGCGTGTTGCCGCCGGCGGATTCTTCGGGAGCTTTCTCCACCAGAGTGACTTCCACCGGCAAACCATGCCGGCGCGCGGTCTCGGCCGCCGCGAGTGCGGCCGCAAGACCCGCCGCACCCTGGCCAACGACGAGGAGTTGACGAGACGCTTTGCCCGCATGCCTGTCTTCGCTTGGCAACATGCCAGATGCCCCGCCCATTAGATTCGGATTCAACGCAGTCAGCGCAGCCCCGTGTGAACCGCGAGCCGCGAGGGTACGACTAAGGAGGGCAGCCCCCGTTCCACGACCGTGACTTTTTCAACGAAACCTATAATCCGCCTAAGTGAGGCGCCGCGCCGCGTTAAAGGGATGCGATACTATGCCCCTGACTTCCAATAATTTCCTGGGGGAAAAAGCAGACCCGGCGCGGACGCGCCTGGAACGGTGCCTCACGCTCGATCCATATCACATCCCGCCCGGAAGCAAGGGGCCGGAAGTGGCGAGGATTCAAAGAGCGCTCGCGATTCTCGGCTGGCCCCCTCCTCCCGTCGAAATCGATCAGAGCGAACTCGACCAGCAATTCTACGGCGATACGACCGCCGCGGCTGTCGCGGCTTTTAAGAGGAAGTGGGGAATCCTCAATTACGAAAACAAGATCGACCCGATTGTCGGCATCAAGACGCTGACCCGCCTCGACCAGATGATGGCCGATTGGGAGAAGCGCCACGCCCCCCCGCCGCCTTCGCCCCCGCCTCCGGTGGTGGGCGCTGCGGGAGTTCAGATTGGCCCAGTAGGAGTCAGGCGCAGCATCATCGAGAGCTACTACCGCAACTGCGGTCTGGAAACCGTCGGGCCCGGACAGGTGACCACCGGGGTTGTGCAAAGCTATTCCACCTTTGACGAGCTGCTCGATGTGCTGCTCGCTCGCAACGAGAAGCAGCAGATTATCGTCAACCATGGCAACCGCTTCAAAGGACTCATCATTCCCTTCGCCCGCGGAACCAGGTTCGATGGCACCGGCAACGTGATCTTTGACCTCTCGCTCCTCGCCGACCAGGAGGAACAAGGCACGCTCGACCCCAAGGGCTTCGGCGTCCTGGATACCTCCGCCCGCATGGGAGTCTCGCCCCAAACCACCCTCGGCATGGTGCACAAGCTCGTCGAGATCCGCAAAAAGCAGCTGATTCTGCACTTCCGGGCATGCACCATCGGGGTGAACCGCGGCATGGTGAGCCAATACAAGGAGGCGTTTCACGCGCCGTTGGTCACCTTCCACAGCAGCCGCCTTTTCTACGTTGTCGTCCGTCCAGCGCAGATCAAAGCGGGCCACACCTCGGCCGGGGAATTCGCAAAGCATACGAGCACCGTGAAAAAGAGATACCGCCTGTTCCAGGACCCGATCGGGCTGCTGTCGGACATGCTGATCGGCGTCGTGGACCTCGACGGCCATACCAACGTGGAATCCGGGTCCCTGATGGACAACCGCACTCCTGATGAGGTCACGGGGTGGGCCCAATTTCTGCTGAGGCAATGGCGGCAGGGGAACGCCATGGAATTCGTCGTCCCCGTGATGTGGGAGAACGCCGAATTAACGTTTCACTGCCCCCTGGAGGAAGGCTGGCGGCAAAAACTCGAATGGATGTAGACGAGATTTTCAAGGCTCCGATAAGTCCTCGCCTAAACTGACGTGACGCGAAGGACGCACAGTACTTGTCGAATCAGCGGACGGTGGCGATACGGCGGCGTCACCTGGGTAAACAGGATCAATGCGGCTGTCAGTGCGGTAACACGCATGCGCATCGAAAGTGGCGCTGCTCTGCTGCCTCCGACGAAGACCGGGAGCAAACAGTTCGAAGAGACGTTGCTTTCGGCGTTTGGGCCGCGATCATCTTAGGGGACCAACTTGCGGTCGCCTTGAACCCGGCTCCCCTGCAGAACACTAAAGAGGAGGCAAATACCCCGACAGGGAACAACCATGACATTGCTGTCACCATAAATATAGGAGAAAGAACATGCTGGCCATCGCGTGCATTCGCCCCGCAAACTCAGGATGGTCGCGCTATTTTCGGCTGGAACTGCTCGCCAACCACACTTGGAGAAAGACTGACAGCACAATGCCGGTCTGGCAGGCCGCTGCCGATCATACCGGCTCGTGGATCTACACGCGCCAAGGCAATCTCGTGCTTGTCTTGGAAGACAGCTCGGCTGGCGCTGTTGTCCTTCGACAAGTCCACTGGAATTGGCAGGCTTTAAGCCACAAGAGCGACGCAGCCCTGACCGGTAAGGGCCTGCTGAGGACTGCCGCCGGGGACACTGGCGCGCAGCTGGTGTGGGTGCTCGGCGATCAAGTGGTGGCCCATTACGAGTTTCCGCCCGACGAAATCAAGGGCCGCCGCCCCACACCGGCCCCGGACGCGCAGCCGGTCCCAACTCCCGCGCCGGTCGAAAGCCCCGTGGGCGACCTTTTCTCCATTCGCTGTCTCGGCGGAGGCAAGCTGAGCTTCACCGCGCCGAATAATCTCGGCGGCGGAAGCGCGGCGCCAGAATTCCTGGTCTTCGAAATCACCGACGTGCAGAACGGCCGAGTGGGCCGATACTGGTTCGCCGGCGTGGAACTTGGCCTCGGCGTATCAGTGCCCATGCCAGGCAGCTCGGTTCCGTCGCTTCCAGGTCCGCAAGGCTTCAGGGAAGGGCTCACGATTGTAGGCCCGGCCGGCAAGCCAACCCAATTCACGACCACGCGGCCGCAGCGCCTTGAGGACTTCGCAAACACCACCGGCACGCTCATGAGCAGCAGCGTTCGGATCGGCCAAATCGTAAGCGTGAGCAAGACTGGCCTTGGCTTTGAGGGCGATGCAATAGCTGCGCTGCCGGGATGCCGCACGACCGTGATCCGCGGAGCAGACGGCACTGACATTCTTCCCGTCGATCTGCCCTCGATCTCAACCGGCGGTGCTCGCGTAAACGTCTTCAGCGCCGCTAAGGGCCCTTTTGAACTCATCGACATTGTCAAAAAACGCTGAACTAAGGACTGCGGCAACAACAACTGCTTCACTTCATCCGCCAGCCAGAAGACAACCGAAAGTGGACAAAACTCCAGATGGCCCTATAATAGATGTGGTTTCCATTATCAGGGGAGACGATATCACACCACGCAATAACGGCAGATTTTCAAAATTCGCAAACTCCCTGTTATTTTCCCTGTTCTCAGGGAAAATGGTATTTTAGTAGGGCGCTGCCGATCTTTGAACGATTGGCGGTGAAGGTGTCGTTTTTGCCGCGATGCCATATGCAGA
>JAJPKK010000112.1 GCA_021323775.1 Hyphomicrobiales bacterium | reverse complement strand
TCGCGCAGCTGGTCCGGCGAATAGAGATCGCGCAGCAGGCTGCGTGTCGCGGCCTGTCGGCCCAGCTCGTTGAGGGACTGCTGAAAGGCCTGCTGGAGCGTCTTCTTCTGCTCCGGATCAGGAATCTGGTTGGCATTGCGCTGCTGCGCCGTGAGTGGCCAGGCGATCTCGGTCACCGGATGCGTCGCAATGGCTAAGCCGTTAATGATGGCCTGGGCGGCTGCCGGCAGCCGGTCCTTCGGGCCGGGATGCAGTTGCCGCTCGAGCCAGCGGTCGCGGCCGAGCGCCACGAACTCGGCTGCCGTCGATGCGTTTGCCCCCCATGTGACCCGGTCGATGAAAGCGAGGTCAGTGGGGCTCAGCATGACGACAGGTGTTGCCCGGGCGGGCGCGGGCGGTGCGGGCTGCGGATAAGCGGGAGGCGGTTGCCCGGCCGCGGGGGCGGGCGCCGCTGCCGGCGACGGCGGCGGGTGGGCGGGGTTAGGTTGCGCGGCTGCCGGCGCCTGCTGCGCCGAGCCGAAACTTGCGCCAAGCATCAACGCGCCGAAAGCGCCAGCAAACAGCGGGACAAGTTGCGTGGGCCGAATCATGGGGCACCGTTACATGGTCGACCGTCGTCGAGCGCGACCTGACACTACCGCATATTTCCGGGTCCATCCTGAACGACCCCTGAATCGGCCGTTCACGCCCCATGCCGGGAATTGCGGCTGATATTACGGCTTCAACTGGAGCAATGCAGTGATAGAAATCACAGCTTTCCGGGGTTGGTGGGAGACGCGTGATCAAAGCGCTGTGATCGCGTGTGGGGTCTGCAAAGGCGGGTCGCGACGTTGGCCACCCTGCGACGCCTCTATTCGACTGGATGCGCTCAAGCACCAGGATCTTCTAACGCCGCAGGTTCCGGAATGTCTTCTTCCACGCAATCGTGTCGATCAGCGATTTTTCGGCGTCGCTCAGCCGCACGACGCTCCCATCTTCCGCGAGAGTGAATCGCACGACCGTCTTCTCCTCGTCGGTATGATCGAGGAACAACGTCTTGTAGTCGATGACCTGGACGACCGGATTGAGTTTTTCGACCTTGACCGAGACCGGCACCGGCGCGGTGGCGATGTGGTGGTAAAGGTGAATATTGACGGTGTATTCGCCGGCCATGACGCCACGAATGCTGACCAATTCCTCCCGGATCGGGAGGGGGATCTTCTTGGAGTCGACTACGGCGAAATCATTGGTGTCGCCGCGATCGTCGCGCTCCAGCACCATCAGGCCGACATCTCTCTGATTGTACCAGACGAGCTTTCCCGCCGGGTCCTGCACATAGAGGTCGACGTCGTCCGGATGCTGGTCCGGCCAGGTCATGGTGATGATGAATTCGGCCCGCTTGATAACCTTGCCAGGGTCGGACGCGGGCTTCATCGCCAGGAGTGCAATGAAGAACAAGAATGCGAGTACCTGCAGCGCCTTGAATAAAACGACCGTGAAGGGGTCGAAACGGTCCTCCCGGTAGTACAGCGAGCCTTCCATCCCGAACATCCGAATGAGCGCGCGGCGAGTGCCGGCGCGCGCTTCGACATCTTAATCATTCCGCTGCCGGGCCGGGAACCCCCCTGTTCAACGCAATGCTGCACTATCTGAGGGCAGACATTCATCCGCCGCAAGGCATTCACCCCGCGGCTGACGGCGGATGAAAGGTATCCGCCCGCTGCAATTCCAGCGAAGCCCAGAGCAGCATCGGATCGGTTGAGCCCAAACCCAGTCGCAGCGGCTTTTGCGAGCCGTCAATATGACGCGGCTCAAGCGACTGGTCCTTGCGAATTTCGGCGACGATTGAAGGCTATCCCGTCCACGCTACCCTACCCTGTCATGCCCGCGCCTGTCGCGGGCATCCACGTCTTTCGTGCGCCCCTTCGGCAGGCAAAGACGTGGATGGCCGGGACAGCCCCCGCCCATGACTCCGGATGAAGGTGCAGATATGAGCGGAAAGCGCTCTAAGATTGGATTAATTAATCTTCACCCCGGCGGCCTGCGCGACCTTCGCCCATTTGTCGATCTCGGCGCTGATGAAGGTGCGGAATTCCGCGGCGGTCATCGACAGCGGCACGACTCCCTGTTTCGCCCATGAGTCCTTAATCTCCGCGGAGTCCAGAATTTTTCGGATTTCGGCATTGAGGCGTTCGACGATCGGTTTTGGCGTTGCGGCGGGCGCGACGATGCCGACCCAGCCGGAGGCGCGGAAGCCCGGAACGCCGGCTTCCGAAATTGTCGGCACGTCGGGGAGGATGGGAGATCGTTCTTCCCCGGTTGTGCCGAGCGCGCGCACCAGCCCCGCCTCCACGCTCGGCGCCATGGTAGCGATGGTGTCGAACATCATCTGGACCTGGCCGCCGAGGATATCGTTGCGGGCGCCGTTGCTGCCTTTGTAGGGCACGTGAACGATGTCGGTTCCGCTCATGGTTTTGAACAACTCGCCGGTGAGATGATACTGCGAGCCGGTGCCAGACGAGGCATAGTTCATGGCGCCGGGCTTGGCCTTGGCGAGCGCGATGAACTCTTTCAAGGTCTTCGCCGGCACCGACGGGTGAATCACCAGCACGAGATCGCCCGCATAGATCGGCGAGACCGGCGCGAAGTCGCGCATCAGCTGGAACGGCTTGTTGGGGACGAGCGATTCATTGGCGGCGTGGGTCTGGGAAATGATCAACAGCGTGTAGCCGTCAGCCGCCGCCTTCGCGACCGCGTCGGTGCCGATCATAGTGCTGGCGCCCGGCCGATTCTCGATCACAAAGCCCTGCTTGAAGCTGTCGGAAAGTTTTTGCGCCACGACGCGCGAGAAGATATCGGCCGGTCCGCCCGGCCCATAAGGGGCGATGATGTGGACGGTCCGCACCGGATAGTCCTGGGCTCTAGCCTGCCCGGAAAGCACAGCGAGCGCCGCCGCGAACAAGGCCAGCATAGGGAGACGCATCCCGACGTCGATGCGGAGACTCATGGGCAATCCTCTTGGTTCGATCGATCGGTATTCGATCAATCAGTAGCGATGCGCGTGCCGAAATCGGCAACAACCGATTTCGATGAGCCCGCGCGGCGGTCGTTAACTTTTTTTAATATAACACGGGTCAGCGCAAAAATCAGGTTACGATTTCACCATAATAACCGCGCCGAGGCGACCCAGAAATGCGCTGCGATCGGGCACTTCTGCGTTTCGGCCGTCTTGGCGCGCGCATGTTTGACCGATCAAAAATCGTCCGTCGGAATCGACAGAAAATGTGATGGCGATCACATCAGCGGCCGTTGATCCGTCAAATGAATGATGGATAAACGACGCCGTCAGCGGGGGTTGGGGTCGTGGCGACTAACATTGTTGCTGGAGGCGGGCTCCAACTTCCTTCCATCCTTCAGGAGAAATCATCATGAAAATCACGACGCGTCACTTCTTGCGATCGGCCTGCGCCACGATGCTGGCGCTCAGCTGTGGCGTCAGCATCGTGGCGGCCCAGCCGGTGGTCGTCGAGCGGGGCGTCATGCCGCCGCCACGGGTCGAAGTCATTCCGGCGCCGCCCGGTCCGGGTTACAACTGGGTGCCCGGCCATTGGGCGTGGCGCGGACGCTGGGTCTGGATTCCCGGCCACCACATTCGCGGCGTCGTTCCGCCCATCCCAGCCGAAGTGGTCGAAGTGGTGCCGGCGCGGCCCGGGCCGGAGTTCTATTGGGTTAAGGGCCACTATGTGTGGGAAGGCGGCCGCTGGGCGTGGCACCGGGGCGTTTGGGTGCGCTGATTCGTGACCTTACTCAATTCAAATAACGCCTGCGCAGGGGGGCGAAGGCGCTCTATCGAACCCGGCTGTTGCCGACCCCGATAAATTTGCCGCTGAAGTCGGGCCAGCCGACTTCAATGCGGCGTGGTCACCCATTCATACCCTCCCCGCGAGCCGGGGAGGTTCCGAGGGCAGTGGGCACGCTTCGCCCTCAACTTGTCGAAGAGCGCCCACTCTCCTGTGCGCGAGGAAATACCGCCCCCATCCTGATGAGGCCCGGCCTCGAAATCGGCAACAGCCGATGTCGAGGGTGGCCGTCTCGAAGGATGGCCGCTTGCCCGGCCTCTCTTGTGGCCATCCTTCGTCTTTCGACAAGCTCAGGTCGCGCGCAAGCGCGCGCCGCCCAGGATGAGGTCCAACAGTGTTTCACACGCTCTACGATTCTTCCCTCAAGAAAAACCGTAAAGCTTGGCCGGATTGTCGACCAGGATGCGGTTGCGCACCGCTTCGTCGGGCGCCCATTGCGCCAGAAGATCGAACAGCACCGCATCGTCGGGCAAAGCGGGCTTGCTCTGCTCGCTGGGATGCGGCCAGTCGCTGCCCCACACCAGCCGCTCGGGCGCGGCTTTCACATAGGCCTGCGCCAGAGGGATGGTGTCCGCATAGGTCGGCGGGCCGACTTTGGTGTCCTGATAGGCCCCCGAAAGCTTGACCCAGGCCTTGCCCTTCTGCATGAGGTCGACCACCGCCGCAAAGGCCGGATGGTTGGGGCCGGCGGGCTGCGGGATGTGGGCGAGATGATCAAACACGATCTCGCACGGCAGCCGGCTCAACACGTCCTTGGCCGCCAGCGTCATATCGGCGGACATGTTGAATTGCACGTGCCATCCCATCGGCGCGATGCGCTTGGCTACCGGCTCCAGCATCGCCATCGTGGTGGCGCCGCCCGGCGTCGCGAGATTGAAGCGGACGCCGCGAACGCCTGCGGCCTGCAGCCGCTTGAGTTCATCGTCGGTGACGCTCGTATTGACGACAGCGACGCCGCGGGCGGTCGGGCCGCACTCGTTCAGCGCCTCGATCAGGCCGTCATTGTAGACGCCGTAGGTCGAAGGCTGCACGATCACGTTGCGCGAGGTGCCGATCCGCTTCTGCAAGAGCCGATAGTCGGCGACCGAGGCGTCGCCTGGGCGCAGGGTCGAGTTGGGGTCGACCTTGAAGCGCGATGAGTAGATGTGGTGATGACAGTCCGTCGCGTTCGGCGGCGCCTTGGTCTTTGCCGGCCCGGTTCCGCTCGACCACGGCGCCTGCTGTGCTCGCGCCGGCGAGATCGCGGCGCCCGCCGCCGATGCGCCTAACATCGCCAATACGGCCCGTCGGCTCATATCGCCCATCGACATCGGTTCCTCCCAGGTTGGCTGAGTGCTTCTGGTGACCAGCTTTGCGGACGAACGGGTTGGGGTCAATGCCATCTCATATTATTGACCATTGACCGGACCGCCGTCCCCACAAAACACTTGTCCCGGCCATTCACGCCTTGCCCGCTGAAACACGGCAAGAAATACGCAAATGGCCGCGGTAGGCGGCCATGACGATGACGGAAATGACGATTCGGGAAATGACTCAATCTCACCGAAGCGTAGTCGAGATGACGCTGCGGTTGCGCCGGATAGAGGTTATTCCCGCACCGATCTGTTCATTGCGGGCTCTCACGCCTCCTCCACCTCGGCCTCCGCTTGCACCATCATCTTCGGCATCGGCAGGATCGGCGGCAGCGTCAGACTGCGTCCGGCCGCTTGCAGCGCCTCGACCAGATCCTTGTAAGGCGAAAGCCGTAAATACTGGTCCGCGATGATCGCGACGGTGCGGCGATTGCCATGATCCGTCGCGTAAAGCTCGATGCCGTCGAGCGTGCCGGCGAGTTCCAGCGCGGTCATGGCCGGGACAAGACACACGCCGAAGCCGGCGCGAACCAGTTCGAGCGCCACATCATAGGTGCGGCAATGGGCGACGATGCGGTGCGCCGGCAAGACGCGCTGGTACCACTGCTGGACGCGGAGCGTATGCGGCGTGCCGAAATTGAACTCGATGGCGCTGTTGAGCACGCGCGCGGCGCTTTCCGGCGCGCCGTGGAGATCCTTGATGGCGGCAAGCCGGATCGCCCTCGGAACCGCGAACACGTAAGGGTCCTCGATGATCGGCACCTGGCGGAATCCGATGCTTGATTGCGCGACCGAATCCGCCCCGATGAGGCCGATGTCCGCCTGACGCGAATAGAGCATCTCCAGCACCTCGGCCGGCGCCGCCTCGTGAATATCGACTTCCAGTGCAGGACGCACGCCGCCGCAGCGTTTGAGCGCCTCCGGCAAAAGCGCCTTGACCACCGAGTTGAGGCCGGCAATGCGGATGATGGAACGCTTGCCGGCGGCAAATTCACGCAAGCCGGCCTCCGCTTCGCTGACCTCCTTGAGAATGTTCTGCGCATGGCGCAGCAGCACGCGGCCGGCGTCCGTGAGTTCCATGCGATTGCGCGCACGGTCGAACAGGCGCGTACCGACGCTCTCTTCCAACCGCGCCAACTGCTGGGACAGCGATGGTTGCGCGAGGCCGAGCTGCTTGCTGGCGCGGGTGAGTGTCGCGGTCTGCGCGACCGCGAGGAAAATACGAAGCTGATGAAGCGTCATTGACTGCCTGACTATTCGCGCCCCGCTCTACCCCGCGCGCGCGGCAGGGTAGGAAAGTCGGGACGACGACACAATAGCCGGCTTGTCCCGCCGTAGCGAGTTGCACGATGCCGTCTTCTTCCATTTCTTTGCATGGCCGCGATATCGCGTATTGCAATGAGAGGTATAAGGGATGGCCCTTGTTTGATTGATCAATTGCGCGTCCATCGGTTATTGCAATGACACGTATAGGGCGGCGTCTTATTTACAAAGATCCGCGGATCGGGCTTACTTAATTAAGTGAACTATCGCCCGCGATGGGCGCGAGCAAGGAGGAAGAGCATGGGTTGGACAACCCCGACCCTCGTCGAAATCTGCATTGGCCTTGAGATCAACGGCTATCTCCCGGCCGAATTCTGATTTGTCTCATATTGGATCGTTTCGGTCCGAGCCCCGTCCTATTCTCCGCGGCGAGCGGGGACGGAGAGCAGGGCGGGGTAGACTACCGGAAGGATAGACGCCTCACGGGGCGTCTTTCTGCTTTTATGCGTCTCACTACCTTCATACTTGGCGCGGCGGCCGGCGGCGGCTTTCCCCAGTGGAACTGCAACTGCGACGTATGCCGGCTGGCGTGGGCCGGCGACCCGCGCGTCAAGCCGCGGACTCAGACGAGCATCGCGGTGACGACCGCGCCAAACGAGTCATCATCGCCGGGTGACGCTCCGTTTGTTCTCATCAACGCATCTCCGGACCTGCGCCAGCAAATCGTCGCGACCCCGGCATTGCAGCCGCGGGGCCTGCGCATGAGCCCAATTGCGGCGGTGGTGCTGACCGGCGGCGAGGTCGATCAAACCGCCGGCCTGTTGACGCTGCGCGAGCGCGGGCCATTCGCGCTTTACGGCACGGCCGGAACCCTGTCGACCCTTGCGGCCAATTCCATCTTTGGCGTGCTCGCTGCCGATGTGGTGCCGCGCAAGGCGGTTCATCCGGGCAGCCCGTTCGCGCTGCCCGGCGGGATCGAGGCCGAGCTGTTCCTGGTTCCCGGCAAGACGCCGCTCTATCTGGAAGGCGACAACCCGGAACTCGAAGCCGAGACCGACGCCAATGTCGGCATAGAACTCCGCGCCAATGGCGCCCGACTGGTCTTCATTCCGGGCGCCGCCAGGCTCACCGCCGCGATGGCGACGCGCCTCGCAGAGGCCGATGTCGTGCTGTTCGACGGCACGCTGTTTTCGGACGACGAGATGATTGCGGCCGGCGCCGGCGTGAAGACCGGCCGCCGCATGGGCCACATGCCGGTCGGCGGGCCCGACGGCGCTCTGGCGGCGCTCGCGGGCCTCGGCCGGCGCCGCATCCTGATCCACATCAACAATACCAATCCGATCCTGATCGAAGGCTCGCCGCAACGCCGCACTGTCGAAGCAGCCGGCTTCGAGGTGGCCGAGGACGGAATGAGGATCGACCTATGACCACATTGCTCACCCCGGACGAGCTTGAAGCCAAGCTGCGCGACATCGGGGCGCGACGCTACCATCGGCTGCACCCGTTCCATCATTTGCTCCATGGCGGCAAATGCACCAAGGGCCAGGTCCAGGCCTGGGCGCTCAACCGCTACTACTACCAAGCCATGATTCCGGTGAAGGATGCGAGCCTGATCGCGCGCTGCCTTGATGGGGAGGTGCGGCGCGAGTGGCGCAGCCGCCTCGTCGACCACGACGGCAATGCCGCGGGCGAAGGCGGCATCGCACGCTGGCTCAAGCTCACCGACGGTCTCGGGCTCGACCGCGATTACGTGACGTCGCTTGCGGGCCTGCTTCCGGCGACGCGCTTTGCAGTCGAAGCCTATGTGCATTTCGTGGCCGGGAAGACGCTGCTTGAGGCCATCGCCTCCTCGCTCACCGAGCTGTTTTCGCCCGCGATCATCAGCGAGCGCATCGAGGGCATGCTCAGGCATTACGATTTCGTCACCGCTGAGACGCTGGCGTATTTCTCTGTCCGCCCGCCGCAAGCGCGACGCGACAGCGAGTTCGCGCTCGCCTACGTCAAAGAGAATGCAAAAACCCCGGAGCAGCAGGCGCTCGCCCTCAAGGCGCTCGAGTTCAAATGCGACGTGCTGTGGGCGATGCTCGATGCGCTCCACCACGCTTATGTCGCGCCGAAGCACATCCCGCCCGGCGCCTTCGTGCCGGATGAGTGAATTCTGATTTCCTCCACCGCAGGCGAGGGAGGGAGAAGAAAAAGGAGCTTACGTGAGCAGCCCTGCCGCGCCGCCATCGATCCTGCCGGATGCCCGCCCCCGCCTGCCTCGCGGCGTGCGGCTCGTCCACAACGAAGCCCAGGGCGGCTGGATGCTGCTTGCGCCCGAGCGCGTGTTCAAGGCTGACCAGATCGCCGCCGAGATCGTCAGGCGCTGCACCGGCGAGGCGAGTTTCGCGGCGATCGTGGATGACCTCGCGGACACCTTCGGGGCGCCGCGCGAACGCGTCGAGGCCGATGTCGCCGCGCTGCTGCAAGGGCTCGCAGACAAGAAGTTGCTGGAACTATGATGCCATGACCACGGACGGCCGCCCCAATGGACATGCCGGCGGCAATGGCCAGCCGCCGAAGCCGCTCCACAGTCCGCTCGGCCTCCTCGCCGAACTCACCCATCGCTGCCCGCTTGGCTGCCCCTATTGCTCGAATCCGCTCGAAATGGACAAGCGGGAAAGCGAGCTCGACGCCGCCGCCTGGGCGCGGGTGTTTCGCGAGGCCGCGGCGCTCGGCGTGCTGCAGGTGCATCTCTCCGGCGGCGAGCCGGCGTCGCGGCGCGACCTCGTCGACATCATGGCGGCAGCGTGCGACGCCGGCCTTTACACAAACCTCATCACCTCAGGGGTCGGCGTCACCGAGGAGCGGCTCCGCGAGCTTGTCGATGCCGGCCTCGATCATGTGCAGATATCGATCCAGGACAGCGAGCCGAAATCCGCCGATCTCATCGCCGGCTATGCGGGCGCCTATGCCAGGAAGCGAGCGCTGGCGGCCGCGGTGGCGGCCCTCAAGCTGCCGCTCACCGTCAACATCGTGATCCACCGCGCCAACATCACCCGTATCGACGAACTGGTCGCCATGGCGCTCGATATGGGCGCGTCGCGGGTCGAGATCGCGCACGTCCAGTATTACGGCTGGGCGCTGAAGAATCGTGCCGCCCTGATGCCGACGCGCCAACAGGTCGAGGACGCCGTCGGCCGCATTGAGCCGCTGCGCAAACAGCATCACGGCCGCATCGTCATCGACGCCGTCGTGCCCGACTATTACGCCCGCTTCCCCAAGCCGTGCGTGGGCGGATGGGGCCGCCGCTCGCTCAACGTGACGCCGGCCGGCCGCGTTCTGCCGTGTCATGCCGCCGAGTCGATCCCGGGACTCGAGTTCTGGTCGGTGAAAGACCATTCGCTGCGCGAGATCTGGGAGCGGAACCCGGCCTTCAACGCCTTCCGGGGCACGGCCTTCCTGCCGGAGCCGTGTCGGAGCTGCGAGCGCCGCGAGATTGATTTCGGCGGCTGTCGCTGCCAAGCCTTCGCCCTCACCGGCGACGCCCGCGCCGCCGATCCGGTCTGCCATCTCTCGCCGCACCACCATGTGGTGGAGAGGCAGGCGGCCATCCAGGAGGATGCGGCGTATGTTTACCGGCGTTTGTAATCGATCCCTATCATGTCGGCCACGGCTTCGGCGGGGCGAACGTCGTTGCGGTGAATTGGATCTCCGTGATCTCCTTGAGGCTGCGGGCGCCGTAGCGGAACGGAATGATGAGGCGCAGCGGCGCGCCGTGCTGCGGCGGTATAGGTTCGTCATTGAGCTGCCAGGCCAGGACGACCTGCGGGTGCATGAGCGTCGTCATATCCTCGTCGATGAAATATCCGTCCGAGCCCACCAGCCTGCCATAGTAGGCGAAGCTTTGCGCACCGATCGCATGGGCAAAGTCGGAAAAGCGCACGCCCGTCCACTTGACCGTGCCGCGCGGCATCGGCGCGCCGCATTGCAGCCGCACGACGTAGGAGTGGCGGGGCAGCTTGTCGAGAACGTCGAAGGTCAAGGTGCCGGAGAGCTTCGCGGTGCCCCGCGCGTCGACCTTGATCTTCATCTTGCGGAAATCGTACTCACCGGGAGGCGTCTGGTTCTTGGTGCGCCATAGCACGCCGGTGATCGCCCCGGCCTCCTGGGGCATGTACTCGACCGCCGATCCATCGGGGTTGAGCGGCAAGGTTGAAATGTTGCGAAGCTGGGTGTCCGCCAAGCCGTCAGGCTGCGGCGCTGCCTGCGCCACAACCTCCCGCGGCTCGATCCCCGCAAGCGACAATCCGGCCACGGCGGCGGCGGAAAACCGCATGGTCTCGCGTCGAGATATTTTCATGGCGTGCCTCCCATACAAACCAAACATCTTTTCAAAAAAGACGCACCGCGACAGAGCATAGCGCTTTTGCGGCAATCCGGATACTGCGCTTCTCAGTGAATTTCCGGCTCCGGGAGCCTCTCGCCCGCAAGCAGAAAATCGAAATCGCAGCCCTCGTCGGCCTGCCCGATATGGGCCGAATACATCGCGCCGTATCCGCGCTGATAATGCGGCGGCGGCGGACGCCAGGCGCTGCGGCGGCGGGCGAGTTCCTCGTCCGTCACATGGAGGTGGATGCGCCGCGCGCCCGCGTCAACTTCGATCTCGTCGCCGGTCTGCACGAAAGCGAGCGGCCCGCCGACGTAGCTTTCCGGCGCCACATGCAGGATGCAGGCGCCGTAACTGGTGCCGCTCATGCGGGCGTCCGAGAGGCGCAGCATGTCCCGTACGCCCGCCTTGAGGAGCTTCCTGGGGATCGGCAGCATGCCCCATTCGGGCATGCCGGGTCCGCCCTTGGGACCGGCATTCTTGAGCACGATGATGTGGTCCGGCGTGACATCGAGATCGTCGCGATCGATCTCGCGGGCCATGTGGTTGTAGTCCTCGAAGGCGAGCGCCGGCCCGCGATGTTTGAGCAGCCGCGGATCGGCAGCCGAAGGTTTCATGACGCAGCCGCGCGGGGCGAGGTTGCCGGTCAGCACCGCCGTCGCGCCGGCGGTCGAAACTGGATCGTTGAGCGCATGGATGATGTCGCGCAGATGCACCCTGGCGCCGTCGAGGCTGTCGGCGAGAGGCTTGCCGGTGACGGTAAGGCAGGTGAGATCAAGCCGCTCGCGCAATTGCGCCATCAGGCCGCGGATTCCGCCTGCGTAGTAGAAATCCTCCATGAGATATTTGCCCGAGGGGCGCACGTTCGCGAGCACCGGCACTTCGCGCGAAATGTCGTCGAAGCGCTGCATGTCGAGCGCGATGCCGGCGCGGCGCGCCATGGCGATGAGGTGAATGATGGCATTGGTCGAGCCGCCCATCGCCATGTGAACCCGGATGGCGTTGTCGAACGAGGCGGGCTTAAGGATGCGCGCCGGCGTCAGATCCTCCCACACCATGTCGACGATGCGGCGGCCGGCTGCCGCGCACATGCGCATGTGGTTCGAATCGACAGCCGGTATCGAGGATGCGCCGGGCAGCGCGAGGCCGAGCGCCTCGATGACCGCCATCATGGTGGCGGCGGTGCCCATCACCATGCAGGTGCCATAAGAGCGCGCGATGCCGCCTTCGATCTCGGCCCAGTCCTTCTCGGTGATGTTGCCGGCGCGCTTTTCGTCCCAGTATTTCCACGCGTCGGAGCCGGAGCCCAGCGTCTCGCCGCGCCAGTTGCCTCGCAGCGCGGGGCCGGCAGGGACGTAGATCGCCGGCAGCCCCATGCTGATCGCTCCCATCACGAGGCCTGGCGTGGTCTTGTCGCAGCCCCCCATCAGCACAGCGCCATCGATCGGATGGCTGCGCAAGAGCTCCTCGGTCTCCATGGCGAGAAAATTCCGGTAGAGCATGGTGGAGGGCTTCACCATCGGCTCTGCGAGCGACATCGCCGGCAGCTCGATCGGCAGCCCGCCCGCCTGCAGGATGCCGCGCTTCACGTCTTCCGCTCGCGCGCGCAGGTGGCCGTGGCACGCGTTGATGTCGCTCCATGTGTTGATGATGCCGATGACCGGCTTGCCGCTCCAATCCTGCGAATCGTAGCCGAACTGGCGTAAGCGCGAGCGATGGCCGAACGCGCGCAGGTCATTGACGCCGAACCAGCGATGGCTGCGCAGCTCTTGCGGACGTTTGCGGGTCATGGGCAGCAGCTCGTGGCAGGTGTAGGATGGGTTGAGCGCAGCGAAACCCATCAGAGGCGCGCCGCGGGAGAGGCGGTTGATGGGTTTCGCTACCGCTCAACCCATCCTACTCGGTCCGGCCTCATGGCCTCGACCGCTTACTCAATCGACGCGCCGGAGAACCGGACGGCCTTCGCCCATTTCTCGGTTTCGGACGCCATCACCTTGCCGAAGTCGGCCGGCGTGCCGGTCATCGGAATGCCGCCAAGGTCGGCGAGCCGAAGCTTCATCTTGGGCTCCGCGAGCGCGTCATTGACGGTTCTGTTGATCTTTTCAATGATACTGGCAGGCGTCCCTCTCGGCGCCCCGATGCCGAACCAGGCGCTCGCCTCATAGCCTGGCACCGTGTCGGCGACAACCGGCACGTCGGGCAGCGCCGGGTTGCGGGCCTCTGTCGTGACCGCGAGCGCGCGCAGCTTGCCGGACCTGATGAACTCGATCGAGGACGGCAGATTGTCGAACATCACGTCGACGGTGCCGGCAATAAGATCGGTGAGCGCCGGTCCGGCGCCGCGGTAGGGCACGTGAGTCATCTTGACGCCGGTCATCGCCATGAACAATTCGCCCGACAGATGCACCGAGGTGCCGTTGCCGGACGACGCCATGTTGATCTTGCCGGGATTGGCCTTGGCATAAGCAATGAATTCCGCCACCGTCTTTGCCGGGAATTTGGGATTGACCTCCATCACGTTCGGCACCCGGGTGATGCCGGCGACCGGAGCGATGTCGCGCAGAAAGTTGAACGGAAGCTTCTTGTAGAGCGTTACGTTGATGCCGTTGGCGGGATTGACGAGGAGCAGCGTATAGCCGTCGGGCGGCGCGTTCGCCACCGCCTCGGTGCCGATGTTGTTGCCGGCGCCCGGGCGATTATCGATCACGAACTGCTGACCGAGGTGCTCGGAGAGATACTGCCCGATGAGCCGCGCCAGAATGTCGGTGGTGCCGCCCGGCGGATAGGCGACCACCCATCTCACCGGCTTTAAGGGATAGTCCTGGGCGCCCGCTGCACTGCAAGCGAGGCCCAGCGCCGCGGCGGCAAGCGCTAGGAGGCAGAATGGCTGCGATAATCGCATGACGTTTCCTCTCAGGCCTCGATGGTCCCTTTTGCCGCGGGCGGGCGACGGCGCATGGCGCAAAGGTTAAGCGCGGTTTGGCGGCAAGCACAAGTATGATCGAGCGCTATTGCAGGGCAGCGAGGTCAGGTTAACGCATTTTTCTCATTGACGGTACGAAAGGTTCTGGTCAGCCGCATGCTGGACTGATTCTCTGCGACCCAACCGATTCGGGAGGG
>JAJPKK010000029.1 GCA_021323775.1 Hyphomicrobiales bacterium | reverse complement strand
GGCGAATACGAGGATTTCGCCACCGGCTTTGTGGTCAGCGATGCGTCGGCGTGGGGCCGCCCGGTCGGCGTTACGGTAACGCCGGACGGCGCCTTGTATGTCTCGGACGACGCGGGTGGCACAATCTGGCGCATCAGAAGCACGGCGGGCAAGTAGCGAGGCTTATTTCACCAAAATCGCGCGATCACATCCCGCGGCGGATCAATCATTTTTGCTCGGTCGTCGCGTTGTTGCTGGCGCGCTATCGGCTGACCGCTTTGGAAAGATTTGATGGTCAAACCACAGGTCATCGGCTCGCTCATTTCGTTGAACCATTCGCCACAAGGACGGCATGGAGCGCGCCGCTAAGCGCTTTAGTGCCCGAAGAACGGCAACCCGGTGCTTCTTTTGAATTTGCGACTTTGAATAGACTTCGCGACAGATTTCAGAGGTACTGAAGATCCCCCTCGGTCGCCTTAGAAAGAGCTGACTCACCTTCCGTTCGATACGTCCCGGGCCGCGGCTCATTGAGCGTTCTCCGACGCCGCACCTGTTCGAATAAGTGTTTCCCAATAGGGGGCGCGGACGCAATGGGTAGACCCTCCAACGTTA
This sequence comes from Hyphomicrobiales bacterium, assembly GCA_021323775.1. Lineage (GTDB taxonomy): Bacteria > Pseudomonadota > Alphaproteobacteria > Rhizobiales > Xanthobacteraceae > JAJPKK01. The sequence continues at coordinate 12,411 of JAJPKK010000029.1, read as the reverse complement.
AGTTTCAATCGCGGCTCCGCGGAGGGCCCGTGACACCTTCGCTTGCAGATTGTATTCGGCCTTGGGAGGCTATCGAATGTACACTTGCAGCACTGCCTTTCGAGCGTTCCTCGCAAAATCTCCTGAGGCAGCCGCGAGTTCCTCAAGCAACGCTTCGCACGATCCGGGCGGAGCGCTCTTCGATGCTCGATGGTCCGTACGGCGATACTCCGGGCAATCTACGCCTGTCAGGTCGAACAGCCCCACGTCACACAATTCGGGAGTCTACGATGCTAGCATTGAGCCGGCATGCCTCACGTCGTCTGCAACAGCGCGCCATATCGCCCACATTTCTCGACTGCCTGCTGTACTACGGTGCGCGAGTCCGTTCAAACGGAGCTGACATCGTCTTCTTAGATCGAAAAGCCAAGCGCGCGCTTAGTCAGGATTTGGGGACAAAGATGTACTCCGCAACTGAGAAAAAGCAGAAGGTGTACGCTGTTGTTGGGGACGACGGAAACGTCATCACTGCTGGTTATCGATTTAAGCGAATTCGCCGCAGAGTGCGATCCTGGCGCTAAGTCCGCCGCTCACCCCAGAAAGCTTCAGCGTCCAATCAGCTTTATCGCATCATCGTAGTAGTGCAGGTCGACATAGCGTTCAGGAGGCGCTGCCTCGGTCCCCGGTTTACGCTCGATCTCGGCCCGCAGCGCCAGCATGTTGCGGAAGCCCTCCACGTCAAACCTGGCGTCGGGCGTAAAACCGGATGCCGGAATAACCAACAGGTCGTAGGTGCGCTCCGCGATCTTGCGGTCAAGCTTGAGGGTTTTGACCAGGAGATCGGCTGCTTCAGTCCGGTTGTTGCGGTCGCGAATCCACCGCACGGCCTGCACATAGGCCGCGAGATAGTGTGTGAGCGCCTCCGCATTGTCGCGCGCCCATGCGCGCATCGCGAAGGCGCCGGCCGCCTGATAGGGACCGAGCAGGTCGACGAGGCCGCCAAGGCTCTTGAGACCGCGTTCTGCGGCCTCCACTGTGAAAGGCAGATTGAGAATTCCGGCCGCATTGGATTTGTCCTCGATCATCGCCTTGTAGCGGAAGGCCACGGCGCCGACCGGCTTGACGGTGTAATCGGCGCCCTCGTGCAGCCCGTGCTGCGACATGAGCTTCCTGGCCTGCAGCGCGTAGGCGGTGTCAGGCGCATCGACCACGATGGTCTTGCCGCGCAGATCTGCAAAGGACGTAATCTCCGGCTGCACGAAGAACTCGTTCATGCCGCTGTCGCCGCCGGACACGATGACGACGTCGCGTTTGCCCACCTCGATCATGGCAACCGCATTGTCGAGGGCGGCGTGGGCAATCTGAAAGCGGCCGGCCGCAAGCCCATCGCGCTGGCTTTGCGAGCTTTCGGTGCTCGTGACCTCAACCGCAAGCCCGTATTTCGCAAACAGGCCCTTGGCAAGGCCGACATGAATGGGCAGAGCCTTTGCATTCGGAAAGGTGTTGACGCGGATGGTGGCGACTTCGGCAGCGCCGGCCCCGTTGGCCGCGGCGGCAAGGACTGATAAGAGAGCAGCGCATTGCACCGCCGTCCCGATCCTCCCCGGCTTGCGGGGAAGCCTGGCGAGGGTACGCAGTTCGGCCACGCACTTTGACATCGCCGCGACGATGCTCCTTGCGATCGTTAGGGACCTCCCCGGCACCGGCATTTGACACCTCCGCGTTTCCCGCATTCATTGCGTATCATGAATCAGAATAGCACCTCGCGGTGACGTGAAGGGAAGCAGGAATGCGCGCAATCACCCTCGATGAAGCCATGACGATCATCAACGGATGCTTCGGAGCGGCCAAGTCCCACAAGCTGCGGCCGCTGACGGCCGTGATCCTGGACGCGGGCGGCCGGCTCAAGGCGGCGCTCAAGCAGGATGGCTGCGCCATCCTGCGGTTCGAGATTGCCTATGGCAAAGCCTATGCGGCCCTGTCGATGGGGCGCCCGTCACGCCTCGTGCTCCAGAAGCAGCGCGAGAAGCCGGTCTTTATGGAAAATCTGATGGATCTGGCCGACGGGCCGATGTTCCTGGAAGCGGGCGGTCAGCTCATCCGGGACGCGACCGGGGAGGTCATTGGGGCGGTCGGGGTCACGGGCGACGTGGGCGAAATGGACGACGTCTGCGCCGTAGCCGGCATTCATGCGGCCGGCTATAAGACCTGCTCGGACTTTAGCGACCCTGAAGTCATTCGCGCCGCAAATGTGAAGGTAGCAACGCCCCAGACATCAACAGCTTGAATCGCCTTGCCATGTTCGAGCCATTTTGCTGATGGTGTGCTGCGGGCTTTGCCCCCTCCCCACCTGCGGGGGAGGGCAAGGAGGGGCCGTGAGGAGACTGTGCATAGCGCTCTTGCGCCCATCGCCTGTGGCCACGCAATGTGACCGCGATTTCTTGCGAGGAGAACATCAAGATGGCCCAATTGAGCCGCCCCCTGCTGCCTGCGGTGGTCCTGTTGGCTGGCCTGCCGATGCTCGCCGGTTGTAGTTCCTTCGGCAGTGTCAGCAATCCCTTTGCAACTCCGGCCGCTGCGCCGCCGCCGCCCCCGCCGGTGGTCCCGCCCAGCGTGCGCGCCGAAGAGATCGTCGGCCGCTGGGGCCTGGCATCGTATCATCGCGAGCAGGATCGCGCGCGCACCGAGGTCGCGGCCAAAAGCCAGTGCACGCAGCCGTACAGGATCGACGCCTCGCCGTCCGGCGGCGTCCTGATGCTGGGCCACGACAATCCGCAGGTCCAGGAGATGAACCTCAAAGGCAGCGTTCAGGGCAAGACCTATGTTGGGCCGGGCACCGAACCGGCCGGCATGGACGATCGCGAAATTGTGAGCTTCGACGGTCGGGTGATGATCCTGAAATGGGTCGATCCTGAGGTCGCGGGCCGTTACGGCAACATGGTGCTGGTGCGCTGCGGCGCCGATGCGCCAGACCGCACAGCACGGGCCAAGAGAAGATCCGCGTCGGCGTCGCAATGACTGTCACCATCTGGCACAATCCGAATTGTGCAACCTCACGGAAGGTGCTGGGGCTCATCCGCGCGAGCGGTATTGAACCGAAGATTGTCGACTACGTGAAGTCGCCGCCGAGCGTTGCCGCAATCAAGGCTGCGCTCAAGGCGATGGGGATGGGGCCGCGCGGGCTGTTACGCCGCCGTGGCACTCCCTATGACGAGCTTGGCCTCGGCGACGAAACGCTTACAGACGCGACGCTGATTGAGGCTATGCACGCGCATCCGATCCTGATCGAACGTCCAGTCGTGCAATCGCCCAAGGGCACGCGGTTATGCCGCCCGCCCGAGCGCGTGCAGGACCTTTTGTGATTTGCGGGCGCTTCAGGGCGCTCCCCCTCTCGATTGCGCCGCGCCAATATCATTCAATGTCGCGCAGCGCATTGATGCGGTCCCGCACGGCGCTCGTCACTACTCGGACAGCTTCAGCCCGCTGCGGCGGATGACCTCCGCCCACTTGGGCAGGCTGGTCCGAATAATCTCAACGACGGCATCCGGCCCGTCGCCGCGCGGTTCAAATCCGATTGCCGCCATGCGGCTCTTGCCCTCGGGCGTCCTGACCACGTCAGCTACCGCGCGGCCGATCTTCTCGACGATCGGTTTCGGGGTTCGGGCGGGCGCGAACAGGCCCTGCCAGTTGTCGACCCGAAAATCCGCGATGCCGGATTCCTCGACGGTTGGAATGTCCGGCAGGCTCGGGTCACGCGCAGCCGACGTTACCGCAATCCCCAACAGCTTACCGGATCTCAGATGCGGCACGGCCGGGGCGGGCATCACCCACATCGCATCGACATGGGCGCCGAGCAGCGCCGTCAGGGCGGGGGCTGCTCCCTTGAACGGAATGTGCGTGGTGGCGATATTGGTCCGCTGCTCGAGCAGCACTTCCGTCAGGTGGCTCAACGTCGCCGTTCCGGCCGACGCCATATTGACGTCGGCGCCCCTGCGCCTCGCGTAGTCAAGGAACTGATTGAAGTCGGCAACGCCGAGGCCGGGCCGCACGACGAGAAGCTGCGTTGCGGTTGCGATGAGCGCAATCGGCTCGAAGCTCTTCAGAGGATCGGGATTGACATTGGGATAGAGGTACGGATTGACCGTGATCGAATCCGGCATGACCAGGAGGGTATAACCGTCGGGCGGCGCGGCTGCCACGAACGCGGCGCCGGTGGAAGTGCCAGCGCCGGCGCGATTCTCGACCACGACTGGCGCGGTCCACACCGCCTTAAGTCCGTCCGCCACAATGCGCGCCACCGCGTCGATCGGGCCGCCGGGCGATGCCGGAACCACCAGCTTGACGGTGCGTAACGGAAAGTCCTGTGCCTCCTCGGCATGCGCTCCCGCAAAGACGAAAGGCAGCGCCAGAGCGATGACCATGCGCGCAAGCATTGTCACTGGACCGCTCCTCCCATGACGTGGCGTTTCTGGTCACATTAGCATGAACCGCCGGCGACGACAGCGGGTTGCCCGCCCGAACGAAAGCTCGCTCTGAGGAGCTTTAAGATCTCGCCCACCCGCTCCCGCCAGAAATATCTGTGCACAAGTTCGCGGCGATGCGCTCCGCGGCATGGCGGCCTGAGCCTGGGAAAGGCGTAAAGAATTTCTGTTGCGCTCATCCGCGGCGCAAGTTGTTCATCGGCGCCATGCCCGCCTTACACGTCGACGCTCGCCGTCAGGGCATTCTCCTGGATGAATTCGCGCCGCGGCTCCACGACGTCGCCCATCAACTTGGTGAAGATGTCGTCGGCGTCATCGGCTTCCTTGACCTTCACCTGCAGCAGCGAGCGCACATTGGCGTCGAGCGTGGTCTCCCATAGCTGGCCCGGATTCATCTCACCGAGGCCTTTGTAGCGCTGGAGCGTGATGTTCTTGCGTCCCATCGCCGTCACCGCTTCGAACAGGCTGACCGGACCGTGGACGGGGATTTCCTCGCCCTTGCGCCGCAGCACGCTGGCGCGCGGATAATTCTCCTGCAGCGACGGCGCAAATTCATCGAGCTTGCGGGCATCAGCCGAACCGAGCAGCGCATGGTCGATCATCGCGACGTCCTTCACGCCGCGAACGGTGCGCTCGAACCGGAAGCCCTCGCCCTCCAGGAAGGTGCCGACCCAGCCGCGCTCGGTCTCGTCCGAAAGCGCATCGAGGCGCCGCGCAATATAAGGCGCGGCAGCGGCGGCCTTTCCGGAGTCGCCGAAAATGCTGGCGTTGAGCACTCCAAGAATCGCGGCTTGCTCGATGACCTGCCGGTTGTAACGGCTGTGCAGCCCGGCAAGGATGTTGCGGATGATCCGCGCCTCTTCGACGACGCGGCGCAGATCCTGGCCAGCCCTTTCATCCCCCGTCGCCGAACGGAGCACCGCTTCTTCAAGGCCGCCGTCGATGAGGTAGTCCTCAAGCGCGCGCTCGTCCTTGAGATACTGCTCGGACTTGCCGCGCGTCACTTTGTAGAGGGGCGGCTGCGCAATGAAGAGATGGCCGCGGTCGATGATCTCACGCATCTGGCGATAGAAGAAAGTCAAAAGCAGGGTGCGGATATGGGCGCCGTCCACGTCGGCGTCGGTCATGATGATGATTTTGTGATAGCGCAGCTTATCGGCATTGAATTCATCGCTGATGCCGGTGCCAAGCGCCGTGATCAGCGTGCCGATCTCCTGGCTTGAGAGCATTTTGTCGGGGCGCACGCGCTCCACGTTGAGGATTTTGCCGCGCAGCGGCAGCACGGCCTGGAATTCGCGGTTGCGGCCCTGCTTGGCGCTGCCGCCGGCGCTGTCGCCCTCGACGATGAACAATTCGGATTTTGCCGGGTCGCGCTCCTGGCAATCCGCAAGCTTGCCGGGCAGCGACGCGACGCCAAGCACGGTCTTGCGCGTTATCTCCCGCGCCTTGCGGGCGGCTTCGCGGGCCGCCGCCGCCTGGATCACCTTGGCGACGATGGTCTTGCCTTCGCCCGGATGCTCCTCAAACCAAGCCGCCAGCGCTTCGTTGAGGATGCCTTCGACGACCGGCCGCACCTCAGAGGAGACGAGCTTGTCCTTCGTCTGAGAGGAGAACTTCGGGTCCGGCGCCTTGACGGATAACACCGCCGTAAGGCCTTCCCGGCAGTCATCTCCGGTGAGGGCGACTTTCTCCTTTTTTGCCACGTTCCCCCGCTCCGCGTAGCTCGTCACCTGGCGGGTGAGGGCGCCGCGAAAGCCTGCGAGATGCGTGCCGCCGTCCCGTTGCGGGATATTGTTGGTGAAGCAAAGCACTGTCTCGTGAAAACCGTCGTTCCACCACAACGCACACTCCACCTCAATGCCCTCGCGTCGAGCCTTGACGATGATCGGCTTCCCGACCAGAGGCTGCTTGTTGCGATCGAGGTAGCGCACGAAGGCCTCGACGCCGCCCTCATAGAGAATCTCCTCGCGCTTCTCGACGGCATGGCGGCGGTCGGACAGCACGATACGGACGCCGGAGTTGAGAAAGGCGAGCTCACGCAAGCGATGCTCCAGGGTCGCCCAGTCAAACTCCCTCATGCTGAAGGTCGCGGGCGACGGCAGAAAGGTTACCTCGGTGCCTCGCCGCTCGAATGCAGGGCCGATCTCGGCCAATGGTGCGACGGGATTGCCGTCGCGGAATTCCATGGCGTATTCTTTGCCGCCGCGCCAGATCTTGAGCTTGAGCCAGCTTGAAAGCGCGTTGACGACCGAAACACCGACACCATGCAGGCCGCCCGCAACCTTGTATGAGTTCTGATTGAATTTCCCGCCGGCGTGAAGCTGGGTCATGATCACTTCGGCGGCGGAGACACCTTCGCTGTGGATGTCGGTCGGAATGCCGCGGCCATCGTCCCGCACCGTGCACGATCCGTCCGGATTAAGCGTGACGATCACTTCCTTGGCGTAGCCCGCCAGCGCCTCGTCGATGGCGTTGTCCACAACTTCGTAAACCATGTGGTGCAGGCCGGAGCCGTCATCGGTGTCGCCGATATACATGCCGGGGCGCCTGCGCACGGCATCGAGGCCCTTGAGGACCTGGATTGACTCCGCGCTGTAGTCGGAAATGTCGGTTTGACGGGCGGGTTCAGCCATGAAAGGAACTTCGTTGGTCTCTTGGGATTCGTGCTCTTGCAGCCGTTCGTGTGACATGAATCCAGGGCTGCGTACAGAGCAAATTGACCATATTTAAGTGGTTGTCCTGCAAAGAAATTTCAAGGGCGACCCGAGATTTCTGGGCGACCTTCATTGCGATGCGAGAACCCGCCGCAAGCGGCCCGGACCGCCCCCCGGAACTGCGCGGTGCCGGGCCACCGGAACCTGACGAAACGATCCGACAAGGACTGCCGAACGCCCCGTCTCAAACAGGCGAGCGATATGGCGATGCGAGCGCCCGCACATCGATCACATCGGCCCGCGATGCGATATCCGCGAATGCCATTGGATCGGCGCCGGTCATCCACACTTGCGATCCAAGCTCGCCAAGAGCCTCAAAGAGCGCAGCGCGCCGGACCGGATCGAGATGCGCCACCACTTCGTCGAGCAGTATCACTGGCGCGGCGCCGGTCATGCTGCCGACCAGCGCCGCATGGGCGAGCACCAGTCCGATCAGCAATGCTTTCTGCTCGCCGGTGGAAGCGTCGCTCGCCGGGATAGCCTTTTCACGGTAGCGCACCTCAAGGTCGGTCAAATGCGGACCTTCGAGCGTGCGTCCGGCGGCCGCATCGCGAGCACGGTTTTCCTTGAGCATTGTGCGATAGCGGTCTTCCGCTTCGATGGCCGGGCGGGTCAGCACCATCGCTTCCATCCAGCCGTCGAGCCCGATTTCGGCGGAAGGAAACCCAAATCGCGCTTCACGGCCCTCTGCCAGCGCAGCAGCGAGGCGCCGCACGGTTTCGGCCCGCGCCGCCGCGACCGCGACCGCAATCTCGGCAGTTTCATGCTCTGCGGCGTCAAGCCAATGGGCGTCAACGTCGCGGTTCTCCAGCAGCCGGTTGCGCGAACGCAGGGCGCGTTCCAAGGCCGACACGCGTGAGCCATGAGTTGCGTCCACCGCGAGCACGAGCCGATCGAGAAATCGCCTCCGGTCGGATGCAGGTCCGAGAAAAAGACCGTCCATGCTTGGGATCAGCCAGACCACGCGCACATGATCCGCAAATGCGGCCGCCGAGGCGACGGGCTCGCGGTCGATCCGGCACTTTCGGGCCAGGACCGTTTCCCCGTAAATCCCCGCTTCGATGCCGGTTCCGAGCGTCGCCAGGCCCAAGGCCCCCTCGACTTCGGCGGAGACGGCCCAGCCACGAACGTAAGGACGATCCCGAGCCCGGTCAGGATGGCCGCCAATCCCGCCATTACTCTCCGAAAACGCGACTTCGTCCAGCTGCGCGCGGCGCAGCCCCCGGCCTGGAGACAGGAACGAGATTGCCTCCAGCATGTTCGTCTTGCCGGCGCCGTTGGGACCGGTGAGCGCCACCAGATTCGCCTTGGGCGTCACGGTAGCGGCCCGATAGTTACGGAAATTGGTGAGGGTCAATCGACAGATGCGGGCGGTGCTGGTCACGAACTCGGCCTCGACTTCCCCCTCTCTGCCCTTCCCCTCAGCAGGCACGGCAGACCTTGTCGCGGCGACTACCTCTCCCGGCTTGCCGGGCCCTTTTACTGGCGCTCAGGAGGCCGGAATTTGCACGCTGTTGCCCCACCTATTCCGGGTGAGACGTGTCGCCATGAGCCCCGGCGCCACGTCTGATCCAGGGACAGGGCCACCCACCCCCGCCCTCTTGCCGCAAGCCGGGGAGAGAGCACCGTCGCCGCGTTACATGCGACTGCCCTGCCGCAGCGGCGAAGGCGAGGAGGCTCACACCCGCATCGGCATCAAGACATAAAGCGCACCCTTGGCTTCCTTGTCGGAGAGCAGCGTAGGGGAACCGGGGTCGGCCAGCTTGAGGATCGCCGTATCGCCTTCGAGCTGGGCCGCGATATCGAGCAGATAACGAGAGTTGAACCCGATATCGAGAGGATCAGCGTCATAACCGACCTCAAGTTCCTCGGTTGCGCTGCCGGAGTCAGGATTGGTCACCGAGAGCACGAGGCGCCCGGCCGAGAGCGCGAACTTGACGGCTCGACCGCGCTCGCTTGCGACGGTCGAGACCCGATCGACCGCCTGCTCGAAATCCTTCTTGTCGACCTCAAGCAGCTTGTCGTTGCCGAGGGGAATCACGCGGGTATAGTCGGGAAAGGTGCCGTCGATCAGCTTCGAGGTCAGGACAACGCCATCAAGCGTAAGGCGGATTTTCGATTGCGACAGTTCGATCGTAATCTCGCCTTTGCTGTCGTCGATCAGCCGCTGCACCTCGCCGACCGTCTTGCGCGGAACGATGACACTCGGCATGCCGTCGGCGCCGGCCGGCGCCGCGAGTTCGAACTGGGCAAGCCGGTGGCCGTCGGTCGCAACCGCGCGCAGCATCAAGCGGTTGCCGGCGGTCACGGCATGAAGGTAAATGCCGTTGAGATAATACCTGGTTTCTTCGGTGGAAATTGCGAACTGGGTCTTGTCGATCAAGCGCTTGAGATCGGCAGCGCCAAGCGTGAATTTATGGGTGAGCTCGCCCGCAGCAAGGTCCGGAAAATCACTCTCCGGCAATGTCTGCAGAGAAAACTTCGAGCGCCCGGCGCGGATGGACATCGCTGCACGGTCGCCAGACGACTCCAGCACGATCTGGGCGCCCTCCGGCAGCTTTCGGACAATCTCATAGAACATATGCGCGGGCACCGTAGTGGCGCCGCCCGGATTGACCTCGGCCGCCACGGTTTCAATGACTTCGAGGTCGAGATCGGTGGCCTTCAACGAGAGTTCGGCAGCCTTGGCGCGCAGCAGCACATTGGCGAGGATGGGAATCGTGTTGCGACGCTCGACCACGCGATGCACATGGGACAGCGACTTGAGCAAATCGGCGCGCTCGACCGTAATCTTCATGCGGAACCCCGCTTACCTTGGCTTATGACCGGGGGGCGACGACCCTAACCTGCCCTCCCCCGCTTGTTGGGAGGGGGGCAGGGTAGGGTCGGCCAGGACATCAATATCGGAAACTGCCGCGCCAATGTCGATTCGACAAGTCGATTGGTCCAAACTTTCCTTAAGCCTCGACGCGGACAAAACGGTTCGCGCGGCCCCGGAAACTGAGCCGGGTTCGACGGGCCCAGCCCCGCCCCTGCGCCAGCGGCGCGCAGGGCACAATCGCGAAGCGCGTTGCGCCGGGCCGGAGCAGGCTTCGCCTCATCCGCCCGACGCAGGCAGCGTGGAAACCCGGCTGGTGCAGCCAGTCACTCCTGCAGTTGGGTCTTCAAGGACTCGATTTCGGCAGCGAGGGTGTTGTCGACTCCTATCAGCGATTCGATCTTGCGCACTGCATGCAGCACCGTTGTATGGTCTCGCCCGCCAAAACGGCGGCCGATTTCCGGCAACGAGCGCAGCGTCAGGGTCTTCGCAAGGTACATTGCTATTTGACGTGGCCGCACCACGTTGGCGGTGCGCCGCGACGACAGCAAGTCGCTGCGACTGACATTGTAGTGACGGGCGACGATGCGCTGAATCTCCTCGATCCGCACCCGCTTTAGCTCCACGGGCCGGACCAGATCGCGCAGCTCGCGTTCAGCAAGCTCCATTGTGATCGGCTGGCCAGTCAGCTTGCTGTGGGCGAGCAAGCGGTTCAACGCGCCCTCAAGATCGCGCCCGTTATGTGTGACGGTGCGGGCTATATAGCCCAGAACCTGCGGCGGCACATCGAACCCCGGATGGTGCGCACGCGCCGCCTGAACACGGGCGGACAAAATCTCAAGCCGCAACTCCTCGCCGAGCAGGCCGATCTCGACCACAAGGCCGCCGGCGAGGCGCGAGCGAATGCGCTCATCGAGGCTCTCCAGCTCGGTTGGAGGCCGGTCTGCCGCCACCACGACCTGACGGCCGCCGTCGATAAGCGAATTGAGCGTGTGGGAGAATTCCGCCTGGCTGTTCTTGCCTTGAAGGAATTGCAGGTCATCGACCACGAGAACGTCGATGCCGCGCAGCGCGTCCTTGAAGGCAAGGGCAGTCTGACTCCGCAACGCGGAGGCAAAGCCATACATGAAACGTTCGGCCGTGAGATACAGGGCTTTACGCTCGCCCAGACTGTTGGTCTTCAGCGCCACAGCCTGAAGCAGATGCGTCTTTCCGAGGCCGACGCCGGAATGGATGTAGAGCGGATTGAACATCACCGGATCGCCGCGCCGCGCCGTTGCAACCTGCTTTGATGCCGCGTGAGCCAGCGTATTGGATCGCCCGACTACGAACGTTTCAAACGTCAGTCGGGGGTCAAGCGGCGAGCCGCCGCGGGTGTCTTGTAGAATCGGGCTGGGCAGGGAAATGGATTTAATGTCCGGCCGGGCATGATTGGCGTCGCGCTTCTCCAAATGGGCCACCGTGCTCGGCGGGTTGACTGCGAAGGGCTGGGCGTTGCGCACTGCGGCCGAGCGCACCGAGAGGTCGATCCGCGTTACAGCCGGGCGTTCGGACTGCCAGCAGGTGAGCAGCCGCTCCGCATAGTGGGATTGAATCCAGCTCTTCAAGAACAGAGTCGGTACAGAAATGCGCGCCGTATTGGCCTCGACGCTTTCAAGCTCCATGCGGGCAAACCAGCTACTGTAGACAGCCTCCCCTACCTCCGCGCGAAGACGCCCCTTAACGCGTGTCCAGCATTCATCAGAAATCTCGGACATTTCAACTTCCCGTAGGAATTCTCGGCGTCCGCTCGGACGCAACGATTGGTTAATCGGAGACGGCTCCGCGCCTTCGCAGGCGCAAAGGGACGCCGCCGGTTTACGGCGAGACAGAACTCAGCCTGATTTGAACGGAGAATCGGTCAGCTACGACCGATGACTTCCTGCGCTCATGCCGCCGTCAGGCGTAAGGAAGCGAGTCCGCAGACACTGCCCGCCATCGCTCCGACGCAAAACTCAAGTGAGGGCGTGATCTGGCGTACGCAAGCAAGCACAGGTCGGATGGTATTCATGATGCCCCCTGTTCCCAGGTTTTTTGCAGCGCATGCGGAAAAGCCACATGCATTGCGTTCTGATTATTTTCCAATGCCAAACCGCAAATCGCGAGCGAAGGCACGCCAAACAAGCTCCGCGCCTGCGTAGATTGACGGTTTAGCCGCTCACACTCTTGGGGTTAAATTACGCGTCCCAAGACGAAGCACGCTTGAAATTGATACACTGCGAACGCGAACGTCATGCGTCACTCAATGCTGCCCTCAGCGCAGCGGCGGAAACATAGACCGTGGGGCGGCCCCTCGCAATTCACCCGTCGAGCGACGCCAGATCGACCACACGCTGACCGCCGGTTTGTTTAGCGCGCGCCTCAGCCACGCATCCATGCG
>JAJPKK010000198.1 GCA_021323775.1 Hyphomicrobiales bacterium | reverse complement strand
GAACATGTGTCCCTCCATGTATGGAAAATATTGACCAAACGGTTTAGCCATCGCTTGGCACTCAGCGGCCTCGCGTCCAATCCCGGTTCAGCTCGAAACGGACGTTGAGGTCGGGATCGGTGCCGACGTAAGCGCCCTCGTGGTTGTAGACGCTGTACACATCGCGGTTCACGGGTGCGTTGTGGGTCTTCGTGGCCGCCAGGGTGCCGGAGGCGGTGGCGAGGATGACTGCGAGTCCAAATGTCGCTTTGGTGAACATGGTGTCTTTCTCCTGGTTGACTGGTCCGGCCATCATTGACCGAACGGTTCAGTCAGCGTGCTGAACATACTCAGACGAGGGCGGAAATCAATGACCGAACGGTTCGGTCACAGCGATTTGATCGGAGCTAGCGGGGGTGCTGAGCGTTTTTTGGGCCTCAAGCCTCGGCCGTTCGAGCGTGCTGAAGTGGACGCACCGCATTGATTTCACTAGGAGATTGCGAAAAACCTTAAATCCCGGCGCCGGCGAATTGCTATTCACGAGCTAGGCGACTGCTCAGGATCGGGCTAATTGCACCAAGGAGTTGCCGACCTCGGTGCCGACAGCCGCCCAGCATACACAGGTTTCGTGCGCAGTGGTCGGCCCCGCCGGTGGGCAACTCAGAAGGGACGCTTGGCGCAGCTTTGGGGCATCGCACAGTTCCGAGCCGGCGACGAAAAAGCTTTTCCGGAACCCTTCAAGCCAATCCGACCGCACGCATCCGGCGCTTCCGCCGCTTGCAGGTCGCCAGCGACGCCAGGAGAATGCATGGTCAGGATGCAAGGTAACACGCGGCAATCGGCACGACGGGAGAGCGACGTTGGGGAAGTACCGGGTGACGGTCGACACCGGGGGCACGTTCTCGGATTTCGTCTGTCTTGACGAGGATACTGGCGCGATCTCGATCACGAAGCTTCCCAGCACGCCTGACGATCCGTCCCGCGCCATCCTCGGCGGGATCGAAGCGCTGCGGGCCGATGGCGTGCGTTCTGAGGACGTCGTGTTCTTCTGCCATGGCACCACGGTCGGCACGAATGCGCTGCTTGAACGCAAGGGTGTGCGCACCGGCCTCCTGGTGACCGAAGGGTTTCGCGGCATCTACGAGGTCGTCGAGCAGGCGCGGCCCTATGGCCCCGCCATCTTCGACGTCATGTACGACAGGCCGCCTATGCTGGTCGCGCGCAGCCTCACCGGCGAGGTTCGCGAGCGCGTCGATTTCCGCGGCGAGGTGCTGCGGCCTCTCGACGAGGAAGCCTTGCGCGCGACGCTGCGCGGCATGGCGCGGCGCGAACCGGCCTCGATCGCCGTATGTCTCCTGTTCTCGTTCCTGCGCCCGCAGCACGAGCAGCGCGTCGGCGCCATCATCGCGGAAGAGCTGCCGGGATGCAGCGTCTCGCTGTCATCCGAGGTCCTGCCCCAGATTCGCGAGTACTACCGGCTGAGCACGACCGTCATCAACGCCTATCTGCGGCCGATTCTCGAACGCTACATCGGCAATCTCGACCGCCGGCTCAGCGCGTGCGGCATCGCGGCGCCGCAGAAATACGTCATGCAGTCCAACGGCGGCATGTCGACGTTCGAGGCGGCGGCGCGGCGCGCGGTGACGACCGTGCTGTCCGGCCCGGCGGGCGGCGTCACGGCCGGCGTTGCCGCCTGCCGAGCCGCAGGCATCGCCAACGCCATCACCTTCGACATGGGCGGCACCTCCTGCGATGTGGCGCTGATTCGGGACGGCGTGCCGTTCGTGTCCGGTCGCGGCAGGATCGAAGGGCACGACGTGGCGGCGCCGATGCTGGACATCAACACCGTGAGCGCCGGCGGCGGCACGATCGCGCGCGTGAACGCGCTCGGCGAGCTTGAAGTCGGGCCGCACAGCGCGGGCGCGGCGCCCGGCCCCGCCTGCTACGGCCGCGGCGAGCTGCCGACCATCACCGATTGCAATCTCGCGCTCGGGTTTCTCAGCGCCGGCAATTTCCTCGGCGGCCGCATGCGGCTCGATGCGGAGCGCGCGCGCAACGCGATCGACGCCCAAGTTGCGCGCCCGCTCGGCATGCCGATCGATGAGGCTGCGGAAGGCGTTGTGCGGATCATCGACGTCAAGATGCAGGAGGCCATCAAGGCCATCTCGACCATGCGCGGCCACGACCTGAGGGATTTTGTTCTGCTGGCGTTCGGCGGCGCGGGTCCGCTCCACGCCGCTCGCATCGCTCGCGATCTCGGCATGGCCGGCGTCCTGGTGCCGCTTTACCCCGGCGTATTCTCGGCCATCGGGCTCATGGTGTCGGACGTGAGACACGACTACGTGCAATCCCGCATGGCGCCGCTTGCGGATCTCGCCTGCGATGCAATCGAGGCTATGTTCGGCAGGCTCTCGGTCGAAGCGCTCACCGATCTGAAGCGGGACGGCTTTGCGGACGCGCGCATCCGGCTCGATCGCGCCCTCGACATGCGGTACGCCGGCCAGGGCTACGAAATCACGCTGCCTTGCGATGGCGACGCGTTGCATCGTGATGGCATCGCCGGCCTGCGCCGGCGCTTCGACGAGACGCACAAAGAGATGTTCGGCCACATGGCGCCCGATCAGCCGGTCGAAGTCGTCTCCTATCGCCTGAGCGGCATCGGGCTGGTGCCAGCGCCGCCGATGCGGAAGCACAAGCCCGCCGGCGCTAAGCTCGAGGATGCGTTGCGCGGTCATAGGCAAGTGCGGTTTGACGGCGAGAACGTCGCCTGCCCGGTCTACCAGCGCGAGCGCCTTGACGTCGGGCTCGCGCTGCCCGGTCCCGCAATCCTCGACCAATTCGACTGCACGACGGTCGTATGGCCCGGCCAGAGCGCGCGGGTGGATGAGTGGAAAAACATCGTCATTACGGAAGATGCTGCATGACCCCAGGCGCTGCCATCGATGCTGTCGACCTCGAAGTCGTCAAGGCCAGTCTGCGCGGCATCGTCCAGGAAATGCAGAATGCGCTGTTCCGCACCGGTTTCTCGACGATCATCCGCGAATCCCAGGATGCCTCCTGCGCCCTGATGGACCGCAACGGCGATGTCGTCGCCCAGCATGTCGTGCTGCCGCTGCATATCGGAGCATTTCCGGCCTGCTGCGGCGCGGTGCTCAAAACATTTGGCGACGCCATCGCGGAAGGCGACGCCTTTCTGATCAATCATCCCTATCAGGGCGGCAGCCCTCACGCGCCCGACATCGCCGTCATTACGCCCGTGTTCGTCGATGGCGCGCTGTTCGGCTTTTGCGGCAGCATTGCCCACAAGAGCGACATTGGCGGACCGGTGCCGGGAAGCTGCTCCGGCCAGGCGCGGGAAATCTTCAACGAGGGCCTGCACCTTCCGGCCGTGCGATATGAAACGCGCTACGTGTCCAACGACGACGTCGCGCGCATCATCGCCGCCAACAGCCGTACGCCCGAACTGGTGCTCGGCGACATTCGCGGCCAGCTCGGCGCCGACCGGCTCGGCGAACGGCGGCTGATCGAACTCCTGCAAAAGCACGGTCCGGCAAAGATCCGCGCCTGCTATGACCGGCTATTCGAAGCAGCGCGCGCCCGCGTCAAGCTCGCGGTAGCCGGCTGGAAAGACGGAAGGTTTGAGGCCGAACGCTTCGTCGACGATGACGGGATCGATCTCGACCGGCCCGTGCGTATCCATGTGGCGGTCGACAAGCGCGGCGATGCGCTCCATTTCGATTTCACCGCCTCCGCCGACCAGACCAGGGGCCCGGCCAACATCCGCCCGCCGCTCGTGCAGGCGGCCTGCGCCTATTGCCTCATCTCGCTGATCGACCCGCACCTCCATGTGTGCAGCGGACTGCTGCAAGGATTTTCCATCGCGGCGCGGGAAGGCAGCGTGCTCAATCCGCGCTTCCCGGCGCCGGTCAACACCTACAATCCGACGATCCACGCTCTGGTGGATGCGATCTTCGCCGCCTTGAGCCACGTTGCGCCCGCGAAGGCCCGCGCCGACGGCAGCGGCAGCCGCTCCATCATCCTTGGAGGACGCGATACCCATGCCGGCCGCAACTACGTCCAGTACGAGATCGTGGCAGGCGGCGCCGGCGCCCGCGCCAGCAAGGACGGCGCATCCGGCATCACAGTCAATCAGAGCAATGCCCGTATTGCGCCGGTGGAGATTATCGAGTCCGAATTTCCGACCCGCCTCCTGCAGTTCGATCTCATAGCGGATTCTGGCGGCGCCGGCCGCTATCGCGGCGGCCTCGGCCTGCGGCGCGAATATCTCAACCTTGAGGACGCGCGGTTCTCGATCCGCTCCATGAAGCACGTGATCCCGCCGCACGGCTGCTCCGGCGGCGGCGACGGCCGCCGCGGCGATATCGTGATCAACCCGGACACCGCGGCCGCCAAGCGCCTGCCCACCCGCTACGCCGACTACCCGCTGCGGCGGGGCGATATCTTCCGCCTGGACACGCCGGGCGGCGGCGGTTTTGGCGACCCCTTCGAGCGCGAGCCCGAAAGGGTGCTTGCCGATGTCGATGAGGGGTATGTTTCTCGCGAGGCGGCCGCGAGAGATTACGGGGTCGTGCTGGCGGAAACCGAACATGGCCTCGTCGTCGACGCCGGCGCAACGGCACGCAAGCGCAAACTGAGCGGCGCCGGAATATGAGGCACAAATTGACATCCGCACGCTTGAAGTGAGAGCAAGGAGCAAGGGACCCGGATCGTGTGGCGAAACAGACGCTGGCGTTCCAGGCAAAGGGACAGCATGACGGAAACTACAATCTCCAAAACCGGCGTGATCGGCCTCGGCGCAATGGGCCTGCAGATGGCGCGCCACATGGCCGCGAAGGGATTTACGGTCTACGGCGCCGACATCGACCCGGACGCCATGCGCCGCGCCTCGGCGCATGGCGTGCACCTTTGCGGCTCGGCGGCCGAGGTCGGCGAGCGGTCCGAAGTCGTCGTCGTGATGGTCGCAACCGATGCGCAGGTCGATGACGTGGTCCGCGCGTCGGGCCTGCTGGACCGCCTGCGCTCGGGCGCCGTCATCTGCATTTCGAGTTCCGTCGCGCCGCAGACCTGCCGCGACCTCGCGGCTGTCGCGGGCGCCCGCGGCGTCGGAGTGATCGATACGCCGGTTGTGCTGGGCCAGGAGGCCGCCAATAACGGAGAACTCACGGTCTACGCGGGCGGCGAGGAACGCTGGGTCGAGCGTGCGACGCCCGCGCTTCGGGCCTTCGGCCGCAAGGTCATCCATGTCGGGGCGATCGGCAGCGGGCAGGTCGCCAAGACCATGAACAACCTCCTGTTATGGGCGAACATGTGCGCGAATTTCGAGGTGCTGACGCTGGCGAAGGCGCTCGGCGCCGACGTGCCGAAGCTGATCGAGGCGCTGGGCCATGGCAGCGGCGCCAACTGGTCGCTGTCGCGCTGGGGCGCCGGCACCGGCAAATGGGCCGAAAAGGACATGGACGTGGCGCTCGACATCGCCCAGCACGCAAAGGTGCCGATGCCGCTTGCCGGATTGGTCGACCAATTGGCGAAATCGATCAATCAGGAGAAGATGAAAGCCCTGCTGTCTTGAGCCGCGATGCGGCGCAATGCGCCGCGCTTAGGACAGCGGCAACAACAACTGCTTCACTTCATCCGCCAACCAGAAGACAACCGAAAGTAGACAAAACTCCAGATGGCCCTATGATCCTAAATCCGTGAGTTGGAAAGAATTCGCCCCCGCAGAAAGCGCTGATAAATCGACGAATCTTTGAAAATCAGTCAGCTGCGGAGCAGTTACAATTCGGTGCCTCCAAGCGTTCTTTTTATTGCTTGTGGGCCAAGGACATCGCGAAAATCAGCGACGCCAACTCACGGATTTAGGATAATGGATGTGGTTTCCATTATCGGGGGAGACGATATCACAGCAGCGCAATAACGGCAGATTTGCAGATTTTCAAAATTCCCCAATTCGCTGTTATTTTCCCTGTTCTCAGGGAACATGGTATTTTAGTAGCGCGCTGCCGATCTTTGTCGCCCTACATGGTCCTCGCGTGGGCCCGAATCTGCCGTTGTCGCTTTTCGGTCTACCCGCGTCCTCTCAGATTGGGTGGAGGCGAGAGACCTGGGACTTCGATGCCAACGTGATGTAGACTTCTGCCATCGGCAGGCTTCGCAGCAAGAAAACTATCGGGAGGACATCATGCGCAATAACGCGATCGGTATCGCCTTGTTAGCAAGCAGCGCGCTCGCCGCAGCGTCTTCGGCCTTCGCCGCCGATGTGACCCCGGAGCGGCTTCTCAATCCTGACCGCGAGCCGCAGAACTGGCTGATGAACCATCGCACCTATGACGGTCAGCGCTTCTCGCCGCTTGCGCGCATCAACAAGGATAACGTGAAGAATCTCAAGCTCGCTTATGCGGTCCCGCTCGGCGGGGCGACCGGCGACGAATGGGTGGAGGCGACCCCACTCGCCGAAAACGGCTTCCTCTACATCACCGACTCGTGGGGCGTGCTCTACAAGATCGACGCCACCTCGGGCGAGGTGGGGCGGATCCTCTGGCGGATGGACCCGAAGCAGGAGAAGCAGGCCAATAATCGCGGCGCCGCGTTATGGGGCAATCTCGTCATTTCGGCCGCCAATTGGCCGGCCCGGATTGTGGCAACCGACAAGGAGACCGGCAAGGTTGCGTGGGAAACCAACGTCAGCTTCGACGTTCCGCAACTCACCATCACCGCCGCGCCGCTTGCGATCAAGGACCGCATAATCATTGGGGCGTCGGGCGGCGACAGCGGCGTGCGCGACTGGGTGGCGGCGCTCGACGCCGCGACCGGCAAGGTCCTGTGGCGGAAATTCACCATTCCGGCGCCCGGCGAGCCCGGCAGCGAGACTTGGAAGGGCACCAACAATGCGTGGCAAACCGGCGGCGCCGCCGTGTGGGTCACCGGGACCTACGATCCGGAGACCAACCAGACCATCTGGGGCACCGGAAACCCGGTGCCGATGTACGATCCGACCTACCGGCCGGGCGACAATCTCTACACCAACAGCGCGATTTCCTGGGACCCTGAGACCGGCAAGATGAACTGGTACTTCCAGTACACGCCGGGCGACATGTGGGACTATGACGAGATCGGCACCCACATCATGATCGACAGCGTGGTCGCCGGGGAGTCGCGCAAGCTCATCACGCACTCGGCGCGCAACGGCCACCTCTATACGATGGACCGGCATAACGGTCAGATCATCGGCGCCAAGCCCTACACGGAGGTCAACTGGACGCGGGGCATTGATCAGAAGACCGGCAAGCCCATCGAATATGACCCCGGCAAGGATATCCAGACCTATGCGGGCATCGGCAATCTCAACCCCGGCGAGACGCTCAAACGGGTCTGCCCGTCGATCCTTGGCGGCAACAATTATTGGCCAAGCTCGTACAATCCGAGGACCAGGCTCATCTATATCCCGTCGATGACCGGCTGCATGAATGTCTCGGTCGACCGCACCAAGCACAACGCCGAGCGCGGCTGGACCGGCGGCGAGTGGACATCCACCGAGCGTTTCGAAACCGACCTTATCGCCGTCGATCCGGTGACCCAGGAGGTCAGGCAGCGCACCCACATGCGCTACCCCACCCGGTCGGGCACGCTTTCGACCGGCGGCGGCCTCGTGTTCCTGGCCTTGTTCGACGGCACGGTCGCCGCCTTCGACGACACTACGCTCGATCAATTGTGGAAGATCAACCTCGGCACCCGCTTCTCGGCGCCGCCGATGACCTTCGAGGTCAACGGCAAGCAATATGTCGCAATCGCTTCGGGAGCGAGCCCGCGGAGCAAGAGCACCTTGGCGAACACGCCGGAACTCAAGGAACAGCGCAACGCTACGGTGCTTTACGTGTTCGGGCTGTAGTGCCAGCGCCGGTAGCGCGCGAGGTGGCGGTGTGGTAGTGGGGGGTCCGCGATTCGATAAAAATCGATCGGGATCACCAGATTAAGCAGGGTGGGCAAAGCGAAGCGTGCCCACCCTGGACTCTGGTGGGCACGGCGCGCAGGCGCGCCTTTGCCCTACGACGGTGCGCGCGATATGATGCTCACATTGTTAGCGCAGTCTTATTGGCCACTGCGGCCGCTGTCCGATCCTTTCGCGCAGTGGAGCACCAAACATTATTAGCTATTCGCGCAGGAAAGGCGCTTTGGGCTGCGATCAAAAAAACCTAGCTCGGAATAAAATTCTCTTTGACGAAGCAGAATGACGTTTATTTGGTTGTTCGATAGGCAGAATAATATTTTACGCTCCTTCTCCTCCCCAGTTTTCGATCGGTCAAAACAGTTACAAGCGGCGCATTTTCGGCGGCTCTTCCACGCATCCTCGTTGCCGTTTCAGTAGCGGCACGTACCGTGCTTTACTCGATATTGACGCGGCGACGTTACCCTTCCTCCTTCGGCATGCTCGCCGCCCATGCCTTCATCATGTCGATGGGAAAAGGGAACACGATGGTTGAAGTGCGCTCGCCCGCAATGTCGAAGAGGGTTGCGAGATAGCGCAGTTGCATGGCTTGCGGCGTCGGCGCCAGGATGTTGGCGGCCTCCACGAGCTTTTGCGCGGCCTGCTGTTCGCCTTCCGCATTGATGATCTTGGCGCGGCGCGTGCGCTCGGCCTCGGCCTGGCGGGCGATGGCGCGGACCATGCTCTCATCGAGGTCGATGCGCTTGATCTCCACGTTGGAAACCTTGATGCCCCACGCCTCGGTCTGCTTGTCGAGCACCTCCTGGATATCGGCGTTGAGCCGGTCGCGCTCGGAGAGCATGCTGTCGAGATCATGCTTGCCCAGCACCCAGCGCAGCGTCGTCTGCGCGAGCTGGCTCGTCGCCATGAGATAGTTGCTGACCTGGATGATCGCCCGCTCCGCATCGACGACGCGGAAATAGATGACGGCGTTGACCTTCACCGACACATTGTCGCGCGAGATCACGTCCTGCGGCGGCACTTCGTCGACGACGACGCGCAGATCGACGCGCACCATCTGCTGGGCAAACGGCACCAGCAGGATAAGCCCCGGTCCCTTGGTGCCGGTATAGCGTCCGAGCGTGAAGACGACGCCCCGCTCATATTCGCGCAAAATACGTATCGCGGAGTACAGAAAGACAAGCGCGATGATCAGGATGACGACCACGACGGGAATCATGCGTTCCTCCTTGTGCGAACACGGACGGTCGGCTGTCAGGCCGGTTCTACGACCACGACGAGCCCTTCACGAGCGATCACCTTGACGCGCGTGCCGGGCGCAAGCGGGACCTTGGCGCGGGCGCGCCAGATCTCGCTCTGGACGCGGACGCGGCCCTCGGCGCCCTGCCAGAACAGCGTCTCGCCCTCCGCGCCGAGCAACGCGTCGCCGCCGGTCACGACGGGGCGGCGCCGCGAGCGCAGCAGCACGGCGAGAACGAGAAAGAAGAAAGCGGCCGATGCAGCCGCGACGGCCGCCACGAGCGGCAGGGACAGCGTCAGTCCAGGCGCTCCGCCAGGGAACATCAGGAGCGCGCCGATCACGAATGCGGCGACGCCCGCGACGCCGATCAGGCCCAGGCTGCCGATATGGACCTCAGCCAGCATCAGTCCGATGCCGAGGAGCACGAGCGCGGCGCCCGCATAGTTGATCGGCAGCAGGTTGAGAGCATAGAGGGCCACCAGGAGGCTCAGCGCGCCGATAAGGCCGGGCGCGACCGCCCCGGGATTGAGGAATTCGAAGAGCAGCCCATAAACGCCGAGCAGCATGAGGATAAAGGCAACGTTCGGATTGGTGATGACGGCGAGTAGCCCGGTCCTCCAGTCCGGCGGAGTCGAGACGACTTCGAGATCCGCAGTCATCAGGCGCTCGGTTTTTCCGGCGACCCAGGCGCTGCGGCCGTCGATCTGCCGGAGGAGGTCGGGCACGTCGTCAGCGACCGCATCGATGACGTGAAGCTTGAGCGCTTCCGGAGCCGAAAGACTCGCGGCGGTCCGGACCGCCTCGACCGCCCATTCGGCATTGCGGCCATGGAGTTCGGCGAGGCCTCGAATATAGGCTGCGGCATCGTTCACGATCTTGCGGGACTCGGCGTCCTGGGGTTCGGCGGGCTTCTCCTTGCCCTCACCGGGCTGCCGCTGGCCGCCGCCCGGAAGGAAAGACGGCCCTCCCAACTGGACCGGGGTGGCGGCGCCGATGTTGGTTCCGGGCGCCATCGCGGCAATGGAACTCGCATAGGCGATGTAGGTTCCGGCGCTCGCCGCCCGTGCGCCGTTTGGCGCCACATAGGTTGCGACCGGCACCGGGGAGGCCAGAATCGCAGCGTCGATCTCGCGCATCGAGCTGTCGAGCCCGCCCGGGGTGTTCATGCGAAGAACCACAAGACCGACCTGGTCCGGCCGCGCGGATTGAAGCCCTCGGACGACATAATCCGCAATGGCGGGCCCGATGGCGCCGTTGACGTCAAGCACGAGGGCGTGTTTGGGTGCGCTCCCCTCCCGACCCTCTGCCCCATACAAGGGAGCGGACGCGGGAGGCAGCAAGGCCAGCATTGTCAGTGCAATCCCGGCGATGAGCCAGGCCGCACGCCGATGCCGGTGAGCCCATGAGCCGCGCGAGCCGGCTTTGATTGACTGCGGATCCATAGGCCGCCTCCTGATCGCAGAATTCGGGTCACGCGCCTGCCCCGCGGCGACGGCAGGCGCAATAAGCGCAGCGCGATACTCGGGCGTGCCCCGCCAGGAAATGTCCGCCGAATCCGCTTCGCTTTCAACTGCCGGTAGCGCGCCTCCAGCTTGAATGGGCGAGGACCTCTCAAGACATGCGGAGAACAAAAGAACTGGTCGGGCGGGCCATAGAGCGCGAAGCACACATGCGGTTGCCGATTGATCTGCGGCGTAGATGGTGTGATTAACGGCGCGATCAATAGTGATCGCCAAAGTGTAGCCTCCCCATGGACATGCTCGTAAGGCTCTATGACCTGCCTCCATCCGGTCCCGCGTTCGAGCGACTGCGCCAACAGGAGATCGAGATCCGGCGCGCGCTTGCTCCGGAGAAACATAAAATCCTCGCGTGGGTCCGGGAGAATTTCTCCGAGGGCTGGGCGAGCGAAACCGAGGTCGCCTTCGCGCGCCAGCCCATCGCCTGCTTCATCGCGGTCAAGGAGGGCAAGGTCGTGGGATTCGCCTGCCACGACGCGACGTGTCGCAATTTCTTCGGTCCGACCGGCGTTGTGCCCCAGGCCAGAAAAAGCGGGGTCGGCACGGGCCTGCTGTTCGCCTGCCTTGAAGCCATGAGGCAACAGGGCTTCGGCTACGCGATCGTCGGGGGTGTCGGGCCGGCCGACTACTACGCCAAAGCCGTCGGCGCAGTGCCGATCGAGGGCTCGGAGCCCGGGGTCTATCGGGGGCTGCTTGATAGCCGCAGGTTCGCGGGCTGACGGCTCGAGAGCCGGCCGCGACCGCATTCACCTGCGGCCGCGTTTATGCGTGGGGCGCAATAAGCGAAGCGCATTGCGCCCTACGGTCCTACCCTCGCCACGAACCCATTTCCCAATGCCGGACCAAGAGTCATAATCGCAGTGCGGAGGAAACCGGCCATGGATCATCTGATGATACGCCCCGGGTGGGGGCCAATGACGCGCAGGAGCGCCCTGGCGGCGCTTTCCGCCTCTCTGGCGTCGCCGCGCCTGCTGGCTCAGCCGGCGAGACCGGTGATTGAGACCCGGCGCTTGAACAACGTGAGGATCGCGGTTTCGAATTTGGAGCGCTCCACGGCCTTCTATGAGAAGCTGTTTGGCCCGCCGGTCCGGCAAGGCGAGACCGTCATATTTCGCGTCGGCGACGGACCGCACTTTTTTGCTTTGACGGCGGCGAGGAGCGGCGCAAAACCGGATTTCCTCTCCTACGGTCTGACGGTTGCGGATTTCGATGCCGGGCGAGTGATGCGCACGCTTGCCGACCTCGGCGTCGGCGGCGCCCAGATCACGATGCGCGGCGACACGCCCGAGCTGTTCGTGCCTGACCCCAATGGCATCAAGATTCAGCTCCAGCACACGAGCTACGGACAGGGCTCTGGCGTGAGAGGCGACATCCTCCCGGCGGTGCCCAAAGCGGTTATGCCACCCGCATTCCAGTTAAAGTCCATCAATCACGTGACGCTCACCATTGCCAACGGCGCCCGCGAGAAGGAGTTCTATCAGACGGTGTTCGGTCTCCCCATTCGCGCGATGCAGGGGACGGGCGTTACTCTCGCGGTCGGCGAGGGAACGGACGGCATCGTCTTCAACGCCGCGGCCAACAACCCCAATGCAGTGTCCGAAATCAATCACGCGTGCTTCACCATCGAAAATTTCGATGCCGAGCGCGTGATGGCGACGTTGATCGCCCTCGGCCTCGAGCCGATCGAGAACGGAATTCCTGCCCTCATCAAGCCGCTGACGTGCCGCGTGAGATGGCGTCAGCGGGCCAATAACGGCGGCGGCCCGACGAGTCCCCTGGGCACGCCGGAGCTTTATTTCACCGATCCCGATAATATTCGCATCCAGATTCAGGACGTGAGCTACTGCGGCGGCTCCGGGCGGCTTGGGGAGATCTGTCCGTGACGGCCGAGGGTGGTCCGCTTCGCTCAACCCGCCCTCCGGCCAGCGCAATACGATTTCGAACTGCGAAAATTCTCTCGACGAGCCAGGAAAGGGGAGGTTGTCATGCCCACGCTGCGGGATCTCGGTTTACTGGCGATATTGGCGGCAGCCGCGGCGATCCCTGCCTTTGGTCAAACTGCGGGACCTGCGGTCGCGCCGGCGGCCATCCCGGATTTCTCCGGCGTATGGTCGCATCCCTCCTTCCCGGGTTTCGAACCTCCGGCATCGGGCCCGGGCCCGGTGGTGAACAAGTCGCGCCGGCCGCAAGGCGCCGACGTTGATGGCCGCGTGTTGCCGGCCACAAACAACATCCTCGTGAGCAACCCCGCCCAGCTCGTCGGCGATTACACCAATCCGATCCTCAAACCCCGCGCGGCGGAAGCCGTGAAGCGGAAGGGCGAAATGGAACTGGCCGGCATTGTCGGTCCGACCCCGACCATCCAGTGCTGGCCAGAGCCGGTGCCCTACATCTTTAATGGCGTCGCCATGCAGATGCTCCAGCAGGCGGACAAGATCATTTTTCTTTATCCCAACGACCATCAGGTCCGCTACGTGCGCATGAACGCGGCTCATCCGGCGCATCTCACGCCGTCCTGGTATGGGGACTCTGTCGGCCACTACGAAGGCGATGCGCTGGTCATAGACACAGTCGGGGTGAAAATCGGGCCATTCGCGATGGTCGATTTCTACGGCACGCCCTACACCGAGGCGCTGCACGTTGTGGAACGCTACCGGCTCCTTGATTACGAAGCTGCGAGAGAAGGGCTGGAACGGGACGCAAGGGAGAATCGGCGTCCCCCTCTGGGCGCCGATGCGGGCGCGGCGCCCGATTACAGCTACCGGGGCAAGCACCTGCAGCTCCGGTTCACGGTCGAAGATGAAGGCGTCTTCACGATGCCCTGGTCGGCCACGATCACATACCGGCGCGCCCGCGAGACATGGCGCGAAGTCGTCTGTGCCGAGAACACGCAGGAACTGCGGCTTGCCGGAAGGGATAAAGCGGTGCCGCATGCGGACAAGCCGGATTTCTAAAGCGAAGCGATTGCGCTGGCCGATGCGATCAAGGAGCGCGTCGTGAAGCTTTCTCGTCGGGCATTTCTGCAACTGACTTTAGGCGCCGCCTTGCTGCCGGCGGTTTCGCACACGGCAAGCGCCCAATCTTACCCGAACCGTCCAGTGCACATTGTCGTCGGTTTCACCGCCGGAGGCTCGACCGACATCGGCGCGCGCCTGATCGGGCAATGGCTGCAAGAGCGGCTCGGCCAGTCGTTCATTATCGAGAACCGGCCCGGCGCGGGCACCAATATCGCAACCGAACAGGTGGTGCGGGCGCCGCCCGACGGCTACACGCTCCTCATGGTGGGCCCGTCGAGCGCCGTCAACGCAACGCTTTACGACAAGCTGAATTTCGTATTTCTCCGCGACATCGCGCCGGTCGCCAGCCTCACCAGACAACCGCAAATCATGCTGGCCAATCCGTCGCTGCCCGCCAAAACCATTCCTGAGTTCATCGCCTACGCCAAGGCCAATCCCGGCAAGATCACAATGGCGTCGGCCGGCGTCGGTTCGACCGGTCATTTGGTCGGCGAATTTTTCAAGATGACGACCGGCGTCGATCTGGTCCACGTGCCATATCGCGGTGCAGGGCCGGCACTGACGGATCTTCTCGGCGGACAAGTCTTGATGTCGTTCGCCGGCCTCGCCGGATCGATTGAGTATATCCGGACTGGGAAGCTGCGCGCGCTCGCCGTCACGACCGCCGCGCGCTCGGAGGCGCTTCCCGACGTCCCGACGGTCGGCGAATCTGTTCCGGGCTTTGAGGCCGGCGACTGGCTCGGAATTGGCGCGCCGAAAAACACCCCCGCTGAGATCATCGATCGATTGAACAAGGAAGTCGCCGCGGCCCTCGCTGATCCCAAAATCAAGGCGCGCTTTGCGGACTTGGGCGGCACGCCGCTCGTGCTCACGCCAGCCGGATTCGGCAAGCTCCTCGCCGACGAAACCGCGAAGTGGGCCAAGGTTATCCGCGCAGCGAATATCAAACCGGAGTGAGGTTCACCTCGCTCGAAGGGAGAGGTCGGATCGCGCTTGCGCGATCCGGGTGAGGAGGAAACGGCCCGCCATAGACCTCGCACCCCCCAACCCGGAAGAATTTGCGCGCGAAGCGCACCCATTCCTCTCCCGGACGGGGAGAGGTGAAGGGGCGCTCCAATGGACTTATCCGGAACACAAGAGGTTCGCCATGACAAAGAGCCGGCTTGAGGCCTTCAGCGATGGAGTATTTGCCATCGTGATTACGCTGCTCATCCTCGACGTGCGGTTTCCGGCCGACAAGCCGCTGACGTGGGAAACGCTGCGCCGCGTGACGCCGCACTTGTGGGCGTTCGCGCTTAGCTTCGTGATCGTCGGCGTCTATTGGGTCTCACACCACAACATGCTGCATTTCATCAAACAGGTCGACCGGCAGCTTCTGTGGTTGAACCTGGCGCTGCTGCTGCTCATCGTTCTCATTCCATTCCCCGCCGCGCTTCTTGGCCAGCACCCGGACAGCGAGCTTGCGGTCATGCTGTACGGCGTCAATCTGATGCTGGTGAACGCGGCCGGCACCGCCATGTGGCTCTATGCGATGTCGCAGCCGCACCTTGCGGCTGACGGCATCGCGGCGGCTTTGCCGGGCTTCGTCGCAAAACTCCATTCGGCGCCGATCGTGGTCTATGGCGCGGCGATCGCGCTGGCGCACTGGTATGTGCCGCTGGGTCTTATTTTGTTTGCCGCCGTCCCGGCCTTTTTCATCCTGCCGAACCCGTTCATCGACCGGCGTTTGCGAGCCGCGATGGGCGCCTCCCATGCCCAGAAATAGCGGCAGTCATCGGCGCAGGCGAAGCGGGCGGGTGGGGCACGCTTCGCTTTGCCTGCCCTGCATGCTAAAGGTCGCTGCGGCGATACACGCGGATAATCAGGACGGGGAGGTTCGCCATGAAGGACGGTGTCCGGTGCGCGGGATCGCTTGCAGTTGTCGTTGCACTGTCGACGTTGCCGGCGGCCGCGGTTGAGACGAGCCGCATGGTCGAGTTCGCCCAGAATGTTTCTCAACCGCCTCATTTGGCCACCGAGCCAAATCAGCCGCCCGCGGCCAGTGCGTCCGCAGCATCGCGAGCCAATTCGCCCGAGCAGATCAGGAGGGCGCAGGTTGAGCTGCGGCGGCTCGACTGCTTCCAGGGCAGGGTCGACGGCAAACTGGGCAATCACACCCGGGAGGCCGTGAAGAAGTTCTGGGCCAGCGCCAAGCAACCCGTCACGGACGTCAACATCACCGACGAATTGATTGCGCAGCTTTCGGAACGCGGCGACAATTTCTGCCGCCCGCCGCGGCGATTCTTTGGGTTCGGCAGTCGCCCGGGCGGGAATCCGGCGGTGCTGCCGTTCATCCCCCGCGGCCTGCAGTCTGCTCCGAGCCCCGCTGCGCCCGAGCCTCCTCCTTCTGCCGCGCCGGCGCAGTAAGCGACATCATGCGCTTCGAGCGCTTCCATTTCGTCTGGCAGCGAGGTGCATTTCCGGCTCCGGGAAGAGTATGATCTTGCGCAGATGCGTCGCCCACCCTCCCGCAACAGACCCGGAAAGAGGGAGAACATGTCGAACCTGATCTGCCGCATTACGGCCTTGGTGCTTTTTGTGTGCTGCACGCAGACGATCGCCGCCGCGGGCTGGGGATTCGATCTTGATGGCGCGGACTTTGCAGCCAATCCAGGGGACGACTTTTTTCGCTATGGCAACGGCGCCTGGTACGACCGCGCCGTCATCCCGCGCGACCGCAGTTCGATCGGCGTGGACACGGTGTTGATCATTGCCAACGAGGCCCGCATCCGCGACATCCTGGAACGCGGAGACGACGGGGTCGACTCCTCGCTGCGGGCTGACGCCAAGAAGATCGGCGCGTTCTATGCGGCATTCATGGACGAGGCGCGCGCAGAGGCGCTCGACGCCAAACCGATCGCGCCTTTCCTTGAGATGATCCGTGCCGCGGCAACGGGCGAGGAAATTGCGGACCTCATGGGAGCCGGCCGGCGCTCCTTCTTCAGCTCAGTCTTCGGACTGAGCATCGGGGCCGACGACAAGGCGCCCGACAAGTACGCAGTCTCAATCCGGCAGGGGGGTCTCGGGCTCAATCGCGAGTACTACATCACGCCGCGACTTGCCGAGAAAAAAGCCGCCTACCTTGCCTACGTAACGCAACTGCTCACCATGATCGGCTGGGAGGCTCCCGAGCAATCGGCGACGGCCATTCTTAACTTTGAGACCGCCATTGCGGAGGGGAGCTGGTCCAATGCGGAACGGCGCGATCCGGAGAAGACCTACAATCCGATGAGCGTTGCGGCGCTCAGCGAGGCCGCGCCGTTTCCGTGGCATCGGCTGCTGGCGAGCGCCGGTCTCGGCGCCCTCGCCCGTGTCGTCGTGGTGGAGAACACCGCTATTCCGAAGATCGCGGCCGTGTATGCGCGCACCCCCTTGGATACGCTCAAGGCGTGGCTCGCCTTCCACCTCACCGATGGCGCCGCTCCCTTCCTTTCGAAGCGCTTCGTTGCCGCGAGCTTCAACTTCCACAGCAGAACCATGAGCGGTGTGGCGGACCAACCCGAACGCTGGAAGCGGGCTGTCGCCACCGTGAATGGAGCGATGGGCCAGGCGATCGGGCGCGTCTATGTGGCGCGCTATTTCTCCCCCG
Source organism: Hyphomicrobiales bacterium (assembly GCA_021323775.1). GTDB lineage: Bacteria > Pseudomonadota > Alphaproteobacteria > Rhizobiales > Xanthobacteraceae > JAJPKK01. The sequence continues at coordinate 14,240 of JAJPKK010000198.1, read as the reverse complement.
AAGCCAAAGCGCAGATCGATGAACTTGTCGCCCAACTGCGGATTGCGCTGAAAGGGCGCATCGAGCAGCTCGCCTGGATGAGCCCGGCAACCAAGCTAAAAGCGCTGGAAAAGCTCGCCCAGCTCAACGTCAAGATCGCCTATCCGGACAAATGGCGCGATTACTCGACCTTGGACGTGCGGCCAGACGACCTTCTCTCCGACATGCAGGCCGCGCGCAAATTCGCCTGGCTGCGGCAGGTCAACCGCCTGAATTCGCCGGTTGATCGCGAAGAATGGTACCTCAATCCGCAGACCGTGAATGCGTCTTACAACGCCAATCTCAACCAGATGACTTTTCCGGCCGGGATCCTCCAGCCGCCGTTCTTCGATCCGGCGGCCGATGCGGCGGTCAACTACGGCGGCATCGGCGCCGTGATTGGCCACGAAATGATCCACGGGTTCGACGATGAGGGGCGCAAGTACGACGGCAGCGGCGTCCTCAGCACATGGTGGACCGATGCGGATGCGGCCGAGTTCAATGCGCGCGCGGCCGTGCTCGGCCGGCAATTCGACGCCTACGAGCCGTTTCCGGGTTTCCACGTCAAAGGCGATCTCACCATGGGCGAGAATATCGCCGATCTTGGCGGAGCGCTGGTGGCGCTCGATGCGTATCATAATTCCCTGGGAGACAAACCGGCGCCCGTGCTCGACGGCCTGACCGGCGATCAGCGCTTCTTCTTGAGCTACGCCCAGAGCTGGCGTCATAAATCGACCGATGACTCAGTTCGTCAGCAGCTCGTGTCCAATCCGCATGCGCCTGTGCAGTATCGCGTCAACGGCGTGGTGCGGAACATCGATGCCTGGTATGACGCTTTCAACGTGAAACCGAGCGATAAGCTTTTTCTTGCGCCCCGGGATCGGGCGCGCATCTGGTGAGGCGATTGATGGACGCGGTTTGGACCGGCCGCCTGGCTATTGTTGTGGCGATTATCGGCCAATCGCCTTACGCCCAGGCGCAAAGCGCTCCAGCCGACCCTGTCAGGGTGCTGGTCGGGCGGCTTGATCTCGAGATGTATAAAGCTACGATCAAAGGATTGACCCAATTCGGTGACCGGCGGGAGGGGACTGCGCGCAACCGGGCGGCGGTCGATTGGATCGAAGCGCAGCTCAAGAGCGACGGATGCACGAATACCGAGCGCCTGAAATATGTTTATGATTCGCCGCCGCAGCCGTCCCAGCCGGCCGCGGCAGCGTCGCGTGGCTCGATGATTGCCAGCGGGGAAATCCGTCGCGGCGCCGGCGGTTCGCGCCTGCGCGGCATGACGCTGCCGGTCGTTCCGAATAATGATCCCAACGCACAGACCGATCCGGCGATGCGCGTGCGCAATGCTGAACTGCCGATGCCCGGATCGCGCGAGGAAGTCTACTGCACAAAGGTCGGCGCCACCCATCCAGAAGAGATGTACATTGTCGGGGCCCACATGGACGGACGCGGTTTCGGCGAGGCCGCTGATGATGACGGCTCGGGGACCGCATTGGTCATGGAACTGGCGCGCGTGTTCAGCAGCCCCGATGTCATAACGGCGCGATCAATCCGTTTCGCGCTGTGGAACAATGAGGAGACCGGTCTTCAAGGCTCGCGGGCCTATGTGGCGCAGCGCGCCTCGCTCCAGGGCAAAGAAGACCCTCCCGGGTCGGGTCGTTATCCGGAACCGCGGTGGATCGCCATGATCCAGCACGACATGATGTTGTGGGACCATGGCATGCCGCGCCCGGACGGCACGGTCGGTGCGGAGCAGCGGCCCGAAGCGGATATCAACATTGAATTCCAGTCCGCGGCGAAGTTTGGCGATGGAGCCATGAAGCTCGCCTTCCTCTTTCGCGACGCCAATGAGAAATACGCTACGGATTATCCCGCCTCCGTCGGCCATCACATGACGAATACGGACTCTTCGAGCTTCATGGATCTCGCGCCGGCGATCAGCCTTCGCGAAAACGAGCGAGGAATGCAGATCGGAGCGGGATGGAACCCGCATTATCATCAAGCGACCGACCGCTACGCTTCCTACTCGGACAATGACTTTCGCCTTGGGTTGAACGCCGCACAGACGACATTGGCCGCGGTCGCGCAATTGGCTGAGGCGAGGTTGAGGTGAAGTAACGATAGGCCGCGAGGCGGGCTCAAGTCAGACAGTCTGGCACCTTCCGCCACGACGATGAGCCGGTCATTCAGTGCGCGCATAGCAAATTTGAGCATACTGCATACATGCGACGGCAGCGTCGACCGGAGTTATGTCGTGGAAACGGACGATGGGCCGTTAATATAATCATCGATTATCGCCTTGCGGTTTGAGAAATCTGAGAGATCTTTGGAGACGCGGAAAGGCCGGACCAATCCGACGGAATTGAGCATTAAGTTTTCATAAACATAATATATTTTTAGCGTATTTCAGCAATGATTTGATATCCTTGTCTGCTGCCGGATGTGACCTAACTGTCGACTGGTCAATTCAAAAAATGAGGTTTGAACGTGACATCTAATCTGAAAGTGGTCCTGTCCGCAGCCGGCGTGGCCGCGTTAATTGCCTCTCCTGCAATGGCGAAGCATGTGCGCACGAACCATGTTGGGCCAACAGCGGCGCCGGCCTACGGGCAGTCTTCGGCGTCGCCCTATGCGGGGCACCAGCTCGTGACGCCCTATGGAGCAAACCTGCCTCAGCAGGCGCATGAGATGCCTGGTCAGGCCCCGGACTTCCAGCTCGGTAGCGAGAAATCTTCAGGGGGAAGGTGATCGCGAAGCTTTGACGGCGGGGACTTTCTACGCGTCGAACCTGACGTTGTCCCTGTCTTTCGCGGAGGCAGGACGCCGTCGACTCGCTGTGGGCAGTTGAACCACACCGTCGCAAGAGCTTCGCGCGTCAACCCGTCGCCTGGCGACGATAACCAGTGACGGGCTCGCCAACGCTGAAATGCGATAGCGGTGGCGTGGCCCCCGACGTCAGATCAGGTCGGCGCGACCTTCGGGTCGCCCTGGAGCCGGCAATGTCCGAGGACGCGGCTTGGCGTTCCATCGCGCTGCGTTCAATCACGCGTCAGTCCTTCCGATTGGCAGACAGGTTGGCAGAAGCGCTCGACTAATCCGCGGCGAAGCAATAGAACAGGCCAGCGCCGCCAGAGTTATGGAAAGCCTCCTCGCTGCAACCCTCTGTCGCTCGCGCGGAGTTCCACGAATTTGAGCTTTCGCCGACGCCGGCCCGGTCAAAGTAACCGACCTGCGCGCTGCCCGCGCCGCTCGATGTCCAGTTGCCGCATGTACGACCTGTCCCTCGCGGGAAAGCGGTGCCGTCCGGGCGGGAACCGGTCAGGATTTCGTGCATCTCTGTGTTCACTGGGTCCGCGCTCTCGGTCAGGGCTGTCTCTTTGCCGAGCTTGCTCATAACGCCGTGAAGCTGCGCCAAGTGCTGCGCAATCAGATCACCCTCGGCATTGTACCAGGGGCCTGCTCCGATGCGGTCCCTCGCATTCACGGCCGGCGCAGCGTCGGTCGCCTCCGTGCTCAAATAAGCGCGCCACGTGTGGTCGCCTGCACCTTGAGCCCGTGCGAGCGCCTGACAGTGCGCATCGGCTCCTGCGAGACCGCCAAGATCGCCGCCTTTGCCAAGTCCTTTGCTGGTGACGAAAAAGCGGGTCACTGACTTATTGCCTCCCATCGGGATCGACGCTGGCGCCGCAGTCCCTCCCCCATCCTGTCCATTTCCCGCTCTTTGAGCTTCGCTTTTTTGATCGCACGCGGATAGAACCGGCGCCGTGGCGAGCGCACAGCTTAGCCAAAGCGCCGCGAGCCCTTTCCCAAATCCACTCATGTTGGGTTCTCCTCGCCTCCTCTTTTTCCTCTTTGTTCATATCGCACGGGTAGCACACCGACGTCTCCCTGTGGGCGAAACCCAACGGTCGAGCGGTTGCGCATTGCGAATGGTGGGCTACGAGTGGTATAGGGTTGAGCCCCTTGTAAAGGGAGTAAAGGGAGGAATCACAAAGATGAAACCGATCGTTGTTTCCACCGTTGCCATTGCTCTTTTGGGATCGGCTACCACATTCGCGCAGGCCCAGCAGCAACAAGCCCAGTTGCAGCCCGATGTCGCGAGCTTCTTCGTTGCCGAGAACCCATCCGGCTCGGGCAATCTTGGCGGGCTCGCGGGCGCCGACCAGATCTGCCAAAATCAGGCACAGTCGCTGGGCGGGCGGGCCGCGACGCGCACCTGGCATGCGTATCTCAGCCAAGAGCAGCGCGGCACGACCCCGCGTATCAATGCGCGCGATCGCATCGGCACCGGCCCGTGGTACAATGTCAAAGGCCAGTTGATCGCCAGCAACGTCGCCGATCTGCATGGCGACCAGCAACGGGACCGCAACAACATCCAGCGCCTGACCGCCCTCGACGTCAAGGGCAATGAGATCCCGGGCGTAGGGTCTCCGCCCGGCGGCAACCAGCACGACATCCTGACGGGTTCGGACCCACAGGGCCGGGCGTTCATCGACGGCATCGATCACACCTGCAACAACTGGACCTCGGACGCCATGACGCTGCCGCAGCAGAATGCGAACATTCCGGCTGATCGCGCGCGCGCCATGCTCGGCCATGTCGACCGGTCGGGTGGCCAGAACACGTCGTGGAATGCGGCGCATATGAGCCAGGGCTGCAGCAAGCAGGCGCTCATCAACACCGGAGGCGCGGGCCGGATCTACTGTTTCGCCACGAACTGAGATGATGCAGCTTCTGCACATTGAGGCGATTACGGCGGAGCCGTAACCGGGCACAAGGCCTGCCCCGCAAAACCGGCCGCTGCGCCGCCGCTCAACCCGGCGGCGCAGTTTCGCTAAGGGTTCTGCGCCGGCGGCTTCATTGATCCGCCCCCTTACCGCAGCGGATCCTCCTCAAGCACAAAACTGCCGTGAGTGTTGTCTCTGGTGGCGGGATCGGGACCTCGCCCCTCCGCGAAGGCGAACTCCTCCATCCGCCGTCCATGCAAGAGCCCCGGGAGACCGAAGTTGCCTTCGATGCAGCGCGGCTCATAGTAAAGCCGGTTCTCCTCATCGCTCTGCCTGGTGAACTCCTGGCGGACGATCCAGGGCTTAGTCCACACAGTCGGGTCTTCGATGGTGACGATGTATTCGAGCGTGGTCGGAGACGTTCGCGTCCAACGCTCCACCAGATGGAGGTTCTCCCGTGAGCCTTGAGAATCGGTCTTCGGACTGAAGTTGGTGACGTCGATCACGAGCGTGTCGCCCTCGAAGTGGCCGCGCGAGTCGCCATACCACTGGCGGATGCCGGCTGGCAGATGGGGACGTCCGTCCATGACGATGTTGCGTTGCCACCCTTGGCCCTGGCCGACGTCGTAGAAGATCGAGATGCCGCCGGGCGTCTGCACGATCCGGCGAAAGCTTCCGGTCGGACCGCCGAACTCGGGCAGACCGCCGGTCAGGCAACGCTCCGCCAGGGAGCTGTCCTCCGGACCGTCATTGCGATTAAAGCGCGCGGTATTGTAGCGGGGAGGCGGCTCAGAGCGCCGTGGCGAGGGCGTTGGATCATACTTTCCGCCGCTGCATGTCGCCGCCTTGGTCCTGCATGTCTCGGTGGATTGCAACAGGGCGAGACGAAATTCGCGCTCGGCCGCAGCTGTTCTCTGAGCCTGCGGGGTGAGCGGCGGTATCCGACCATCAGGCGGATCGGCAATGAGCGACGTGCGCGCGCCGACGTGCTTCCAGGACCAGAACGCCGAGATGTAGCCGCTCGCGACATCGTTCTCGGTCCCGCGTTCCCCACGCCTGTCCTCGCCGAGCACCGCAGCCCGCGCGGCATCCAATTCGGCGCGCTGCGCCGCGGTGAAAAATTCCTGGTTCGCGTACTTGGCAGACCGCTGCAGGGGCGTGTCGCTTTCATCGGTCCAGATGCCCTGCAAATCGGGCGCGCCCCAGGGCGTTTTCAGCGCCACCCGCTCTTTGCCCTCCCCTGCTTGCGGAGAAGCGTAGGGAGGGGTAGCCGCAGGGTCAGGCGCAGGCGCCTGAGCTGACGTCCGGGTGACGGCGACCACAGCGGCCGCCGCAATGGCGGCCGCCAAGGTCGAGCCTGGGAATCTCTCGCGCATGATGGCCTCCTTTCGGCTTGTCGCTTTGCGACGGCTAACGGTCATTCAGCAGCGGATCTTCTTCCGGAAAGCCGACAAAAGCGGTGGCGCGGTCCATGGTTGCCGGATCGGGGCCTCGCCCCTCCGCAAAGGCGCGGTCGTCCATGCGCGCTCCGCGCAATAGTCCCGGAAGGCCATAGTTTCCTTCGACGCAGCGCGGCTCATAATAAATCCGGTTCTCCTGATCGCTCTGCCTGGTGAATTCCTGGCGGACGGTCCACGGCTTGGTCCACACCGTCGGGTCTTCGATGGTGACGACATATTCGAGCGTGGTCGGCGACGTCCGCGTCCAGCGCTCGACCAGGTGCAAGTTCTCGCGCGAGCCGCGGTAGTCGGTTTTTGGAGTGAAATTCGTAACATCGACGACGAGGGCGTCGCCCTCCCAATGGCCGCGCGAATCGCCGAACCACTGGCGAATGTCAGCCGGCAAATGCGGGCTCCCGTTCATGACGATATTGCGCTGCCAGCCTTGCCCCTGACCCACGTCATAGAACATTGTGATGCCGCCCGGCGTCTGCACGATGCGGCGGAAGCTCCCGCCGAATGCTGTGCCAAACTCGGGCAGCCCACCAGTCAGGCAGCGCTCCGACAAGCCGCCGTCCTCCGGATTGTCATAGCGGTTCATGCGCACCGTGTTGTAGCGAGGCGGAAGGTCGGCGCGCCGCGGCGAGGGCGTCGGATCATACTTCCCACCATTGCAGCGCGGCGACTTGGTCTTGCACGTCTCGGTCGCCTGCAACAGGGCGAGACGGAATTCCCGATCGGCGGCAATCGTCTTCTGCGCCTCCGGCGTCAGGCGCGGAACCCGGCCGTCCGGCGGATCGACAACGAGCGACGTGCGCGCGCCAACGTGCTTGTTGGACAGGAATACCGCGTGGTTGTACGCGCGAGCGACGTCGAGTTCGGTGCCGTGCTCGGCGGGCCTTTCCTCGCTGTAGAGCGCCGTTCGCTCCTTGTCGAGTTCTTGCCGCTGCGCTTCGGTGAAAAACTCCTGGTTCGCAAATCGCGGCGGGCGCTGTAACGCGGTATCGAATTCGTCGGTCCAAATTCCCTGGAGATCGGGTTCGCCCCAAGGCGTTTTCGGCGCCGCTCCCTCCCCGGCTGAGGAAGGCGTGACAGCGGCGCTCACAGCGGCGGCGGCAATGGCGAAAGTTACCATCGAGCCGAAAAAGCGGTCGCGCATGATGACCTCCTCTTGCCCCGCAGCATGTTACGGCAACGAAATCGCCCCCATGAATGAAACCGCCTGTCTGCGGGCAGCTTACTGTATCGCGATTTGCTTCGCGGGGAAAAGATGTCTCGCGCGGCGCCTCTGCGCCAACATCCTGTTCCCGGCCCAGCGCCGATTCGTGCCGACATTATTTGCAGGGGCGAGCCTTGTGGTCGTGGACGCTGTGATTTCGCTCTCATCGCAAGGGATCCTTCTCCGCAGGCGAATTACAAAGTCGACCCGCGAATATTTCAACGAGAAGATTTACTGCAGGATGGATCGAGCGCCGAATAATCGGGAAGTCACGGATTCGGAGAAGTCGGAGTCTCTGATCGGCGCTGTTGCGCCGCCGCGCCAAAACGGCCCCATCCGGCGAACGCGCCGAATGCGTCCCTAGCTCGGTGTTTTGAGGGCAAGTCGGCTTCAAAACCAGGGGCGCCATCCCTAAGTTATGGGGTTGTTGCGAGTTCCCGGCGCATCATACGCCCCGCGTGGGCATGCCGAAAGCGATGACGAATCGCGCGCCAGAGTGGGCGGCGCCGAGGGGCGCGATTCATTGGACATTATGCTCGGAGTAGCAAGAAGTCGGAAAGCCGCGCAGTTGAGGAAGCCGAGATCGTGGGATTTCTTGATCGACTCTGGAAAGCGATCAGCGAGGTTCAGTTTGGCGACGCGGGTTCGGGCGCTGACTCGGAGGAGGTTCGCAAACATGCGCGATCGATCGCCCCAGTCGTATGGCTCCTCGGCAAGACGGGGGCGGGCAAGACGGCGATTGTTGCGGCGCTGACCGGCGACGCACGCGCAGAGGTTGGTGAAGGGTTTGAGCCTTGTACCCGAACGGCCGCATTCTACGATGTGCCGTCCGAGGTCCCCTTGCTTCGTTTTCTCGATACCCGAGGGCTCGGAGAGGCGAACTACGATCCCGCGAACGACATCGCCTGGTGCGAGGGACAGTCACACCTCTTGCTGGTGGTAATGCAAGTGGCGGATGCGTCTCAGCACACGGTGCTGCGCATCCTCCAACAGGCGCGCAGCCGCCATCCCGACTGGCCGGTTATAGTCGCGCAGACGGGCCTGCACCGCCTCTACCCCGTGGGCGTCGGACATCCGAAGCAATATCCGTTTACGGGCGGACCAGAGGATGAGACGCATGCCCTGGTGCCGCACGCACTGCGCCAGGCGCTCGCTCATCAGCGCCGATTGTTCGATACCTTACCGGGACGGCCGCCGCGTTTCGTACCGATCGATTTCACCGCACCGGAAGATGGGTTTCCGCCGGAGGATTTTGGCCTCGAAATGTTTTGGCGGGCCGTCGAAGAAGCTGGGCCCGAAGCATTCGCGGCCCTGCACTTCGCGCGCGCCGACGCGCACAGCGACCATACGCGGGCGAAAGCCAGGCCGCTGATTTATGGCTTCGGAGCTGCCGCTGCGGGCGCAGGTGCAGTTCCAATTCCAATGGTCGGCGTGAGCGGTCTTGCCGGCATCCTTGCGATGATGCTACGGGCCCTCGCAGTCCGCTACGCCGTTGCATGGACGCCAAGCGCTCTTGCGCAATTCAGCGCGGCCACCGGCGGCGGCGCATTGGCCTGGTGGGCCCTCAGATACGGCTTGAGGGAGGTTCTGAAAGTCATCCCTATGGTTGGCGCATTTGCCGCTGGAGCGCTCAATGCGGCGGCGGCCCTCGGTGTGACTGTCGGCATCGGCGAGGCCGCCTGCGTTTGGCTTGGTTATCGACGGCGTGGCCTGACAGCGCCCAACAACGAGGTGCGCCGCGCCTTCGCGGAAGGACTTGCGGCGGGGCTCCGGCATGCGAAAGGCCGGACGACGCGACGCTCCGGAGCGCGGCTATGAAATACATGGTGCTTCGGCGTTATTGGCCTGAGGCGCTCCTGTTCCTGACAGTCGCACTTCCGTGGCTATCCCTGTTAGCTCTCGGCAGCGTATGGCTCTGGCAAGGCGGGCATGTTTGGGCATGGGCGATTGCGGCTGCCATTCTTGGCCTTCTGGCTTGGCCGCTATCAAGACTCGTCCGCCATCGCGCGAACCAGGAGGCGCGGCTTGCGTTAGGCGATGCGGCCGAGCCTTCGCACGACTGGTATGTCGTTGAACGAGAGGCTTGGGCCGAGGTGCTCGCAATCGCGGACGCGACTGCGCCATTTGCCTTTACCGAACCAGAGCGGCTCACCGCCGCCGCTCGCGATATCGTCGAGGTCGTCGCGAGCCGCTTCCATCCGGAAGCGCCCACGGCATGGGCACAATTCAGCTTACCCGAGCTCCTGCTGCTGACCGAACGGCTGTGCCGGGACATTCGCAGAGAGGCGCTGCGCCATATCCCTGGGGTGAGAGCTATCAGGCTCAGCCACCTCTTATGGGCGCACCAGCAAAATAAGCGCTATGGCTCTGTCGCACGAACCGGTTGGCGCGTGGGCTTCGGTCTTTGGCGCATAATCCGCGGCACCCTCAATCCGCTTCAGGCTGTCGGCCAGGAGACGAGCAGCATTTTCATGGAAAATGCCGCGAAGGTGCTCTCCTATCGATTGCGAGCTTACGCAACCCGGCTGCTGGTGCTCGAGATTGGCCGCGCTGCCATCGACCTTTATGCCGGCCGACTCGCACTCTCAGACGAAGAGATCGGTGCCGCGCGGGCACGCGACATGGCCGGCGTCCTCGACCGAGGCGCGCCGGTGCGGATTGTTCTCGTCGGACAAGTCAATGCGGGAAAATCGAGTCTTCTGAATGCATTGGCGCAGGAGATTCGGTCCGCCGTCGGGCCTTTGCCAGCGACTTCGGATGCCAAGGAGTACCTTTTGGAACTGGAGGGGCATCCAGCGGTGACGGTCGTTGACATGCCGGGTCTCGATGAGCGCGCAGCCTTGGCTTCGGGGCTTCGGGCGCAGGCGGAGCGTGCGGACCTCATAATCTGGGTCGCTTCGGCGACCCAACCCGCTCGCGGCCCGGACCGCAAACTGCTCGATGACGTTCGCTCTTGGGCCGGCGCGCAGCTCGCCCGGCGGCCCCCGCCTGTCCTCCTGGCGCTGACACACATAGATGAACTCCGTCCTGCCGCAGAATGGGCCCCCCCTTACGACGTCACCGCGCCCACCGGGCCAAAAGCTCGCGCGATTCGCAGCGCCGTGAATGCGGTGGCTGCTGCCCTCGATCTGCGGGTGGACCGGATTGTGCCGGTCGCCATGCCGCCTGGCCGGGAATCCTACAACCTCGATGCCCTGTGGGCGCGAATCGCGGTTGAACTGGATGAAGCAAAACTCGTCCAGCTCGACCGTATTCGGGTCGGCCAGCAAGGACCAAGGCCGCGCGAACTTGCCGATCAGGTCGGCAATGCACTCCGCACTATCGTTAAAGGCATCGCCAAGCCCTGAGTTGCGCGGAGCTTCGAGAGCCATCTCTTTGGGGGGCTGGCGCCCTTCGGCGGTCGCCTCAACGATACCCGGTGCCGGACAGCCGAACCGCAGAAGCCGGCGGACATCAGCCTCATTGAGCTGGACACTTCCGGAGAAATGTTGCGCCGGTTGCGAGGCTGGCGGCGTCTCATTCGCACGCGAAGGACGGCAGAACTCACGCCATCCTCCGCGCTCCAGTAGTCGACCATGCCGACCTTGCTATCAACCAGAAGAGTGGCGACAACAACGAAGTTCGACCACGATTTTCCGGGCGCGACAACGGAGCGGCGAGTGGTATGTCGGGCAGGACGCGCCGCTAAGGCCGCAACACATACGCGGGCGCCGCCGTGTTCTGACCCTTATCGCAGCATCCGGCGAGGAAGTTCGGCCGGTATGGATTGGCGAAGCTGTTGTTGCCCTGCGGCAGCTGTCCGACCTTCGGCGTACCGTTGATGCGCGCGAGAACGCGCTCGCGTGCCTGCTCGATCTGCCGCAATAGTGCATCGACATTCCAACCCACGAGTTTGCCCTTCCAGTACACGACCTTCCCTGCGATCAACACGTCACGCACATGTCTGGGGTTCATCATCGTCACTACTGTGCCCGGCACGTTGTTCATCGGCCATGTGTTGATGTTGCGCGCGTCGAGAACGATAATATCGGCCTCCTTGCCGGGCGTGAGCGTTCCGACTTTGTCTAGAATGCGGTTCGATGCAGCGCCCGCAATAGTGGCCATCTCGATGACCTGTCGGGAGGTGACGGCTTGCGGCGCCGGAAGACCGCCTGGATTGCTCTCCGGAAATGCGAGATCGTTTGCCAGCGCGCGCTGCAGACAGAATGCGCCGCGCATCAGCGAAAACGGATCCGTGGTCATGTTTGTGTCAACGTCTGGGCTGAGACTGGGCAGAATGCCATGATCGAGCGCCAGTTGGAATGGCGGCATTCCGTGCCGCATCTGCATCTCGATCAGGACCGCGATTGACACATGAGCGCCTCGATCGCGCCAGATCTCCCACGCCTTGGACCGGTTCTCTTTGGGATAGCCGTACGAGCCGTAGCCGACCTGCGCGAGCGGTTCATCCTGCCATCGGGTGGCGTGGATAAAAGTGACGTCCGACCAGTCGGTGCCGTTGCGGGCATCCGCGGCCGCATCGATCACGACGTTGGGGGCACCGACATTGTGATTGTGAATCGACGCGCCGAACGCGCGGGCGAGCTGCCATCCGGTGTAGTCGGCGCCCGGCGCTGCGGGCCCCGGACCGCCGCCGAATCCAAGCGTCACCAGTTGATCTCTGGAGCTGAAATATGTTTTCGCGATGCGGCCGATCCCCCTTGCCGTGTCATTCATCGCTCCTGGAAACTCGTATGGGATACCGTTGCTGCTGCGATCGATGCCGGGGCTGTAGGCGTAGACCATTCGCCGGCCCGAATCCATCAGACCTTTGATCATCGCGTCGGTGTGTTCGGGCGTGTGCGAAGACTGAGAGGTATCGGTTCCCGTGGTGACGCCCTCGCTGATTTCGCTGAGGCATGCGACGAGTTCCGAGATGTAACAGTCCTCCGGGTCGTACGGCACACGACCCAGGTCCCAGATGACATTGCTTGGATTGGCAGGATCTGTGATGCGGCCAGCGGTCCAGATGTTCTGGACAACCGAAAAGTAGCTCTCCTGCGGCCACTCACCCCTGAGCAAACCATCGGGGATCATGCTGCGCTGCAACGTTTCGTACTGGTGATGGTGCGTGGTGATAAAGCCCGGCATGACGATTGTTCCGGCGCGGTCGACGATTTCAGCGTCGCTTGCGGAGATCGTGGGTGCGACTTCGGCAATTCTCTTCCCGTCGATCAGGACATCGGCCTTTTCGAAGTCGCCCACCCTCGGGTCGAGGCTCAGCACGACGCCGCCGCGCAGGAGAATTCGGCGCTGTCGGCCGTCGCCGACCAGCCCCTGGAGATCTGAAGGAGTCGCCGAGCGCAGGCTTCCGATCTGTCCCTCGCTCACGATGTTATCCGCTGCCCTCCCGCTGCCCGCGGCAGGAATTGTGGCGGCCGCAAGTCCCGCTGCGCCCGCCCTGATGAAATCGCGTCTGTTCATCGCACCCCTCTTCGTGTTTGTAGCGACCTTCGTGGTTCACCGCACACTGATTGTACCATTTTAGGGTGATTTTGCTTTTGCCTTTTGAATCTTGAGCGGGTGAAGATGCATAGGGCCGGGCCGCGGCCTTGGAAACGGCCTTGATCGCTTGGATGCACTCTTGCATGGGGCGGCAGCCGCTCAAGCGGTCGAGACCCTTGACCGGCCGCCGCTGCCTGCCGCTGCCCGCCGCAAAAGGCATCAACCGATCAAGGCCGCAAGTAATCGTGGCGTGGCCGCTCTGCGCGTCCTGACCCGCTCGAAATTCAAAAGAGTTTTCCACCGGGCCTGGCCCAGCGCATGAAACTTCTGCTACCCGGTGGCGCGGTCCTGCCGGGTAAGTTTCCTCCTAGCCTTTCTCTTGCGCTGGCCCCGTTGACCGTCCTGCCCCTTCACAGGCCTTTGCAGGCAGCTCAGCCGACTGGCGCAAGATCGGCGAAGTCCTGCCTGCCGCCTGGGACATGGTGACCGCGACAGTCCTCCAAGAATTTCGTCGGAGGTTGTAACGAATTGGCATAGGAAGGATGGTTGACATCATTTCAGAAGAAACGCGGCGATAGTCTTTCCTTCCTCGCGGAAATCCCCTTCGGCCACCTCCCGCTGAGCGCGTCGATACCAGTAGCGGGCATTGTCCAAATCGCCCTCGATGCGGTGCAGCCAGGCGTGGACCCATGCACCTTCGGCGCTCGTATCGTCCTGGGCGATTTGGTGAGCGGTCTCCCATTCCCCGTGCAGTCCGTGCCACAAGGCCCGGAGTAATGAGGCGGCAGCGGCCGGAGGGGCGCCAGTCTTCAGACTGTCAAGAAAGGCGGCGACCTCTGCGTTCATGAATGCCCCTTTGGCGACGTCGCTCGCCCGCTGATGATGATGTTTGATCAAAGCGTCAATGTGGAAACTTGAACGATCGTGGCCCCGGGCCTTCGAGGCGAACTCTCATTTGCCTCCCTCCGTCGCGGCGGCTTCGCCAAGGGAGCTGACAGCGACCTTACGGATGCCGAGCTCCGAGCCGCTGGGCGCCACCGGTCAACGCGCCAGCTGCCAACTTATGCAAAGCGGACGCGCAAGCAGTTGACATCAGGACCGAGAAGCGTCGTGAGGAGCGAACAAAAGCAGCGGGTTTGTCGGAATAGCCCCCCGACCGCCTGTCGGAATGCCGCTCGAGAGGTCCCTAAGCTGTTGAAAAGATTGGTGGGCGCACAAGGACTCGAACCTTGGACCCGCTGATTAAGAGTCAGCTGCTCTACCAACTGAGCTATGCGCCCCGTGCGTCGTGATGCGCAGGCCGCGTCCTGTACCAAAGCGACGCCGTCCTGTCCAGTGAGCCGCCAG
>JAJPKK010000110.1 GCA_021323775.1 Hyphomicrobiales bacterium | reverse complement strand
TGGAAACCACATCTATTATAGGGCCATCTGGAGTTTTGTCCACTTTCGGTTGTCTTCTGGTTGGCGGATGAAGTGAAGCAGTTGTTGTTGCCGCTGTCCTTAACGAACGGTAGCCGGGCCAGATTTCCTACTTTAATTGAAGTCGGCTGTTGCCGATTTCGTTGCTGTGTTGAGAAAACGCGAAAATCCCTTCCTGCACCGCTTGCGGAGAGGGTGCGGAGGGATTTGGCTTGAGAGAGGACGAAGCCGCGCGGCATGCCATGGGCCACGCACGGCGCCGCGGGCGCGACCGCCACGCGCGCCCGCTTCACAACAGGGACAGGGAGGGCGATCGCACGTGGTCCGGCGTTCACCTCTCCCCCCTGCGCCCCGCTTGCGGGGCCTTCGGCAAGCTCAGGGGGTCGGAATTTGCGCTGCCGACAGCAAAATTGTGAGGACGAAAGGGAGGACAAAGAGGACGAGTCAGTATTGGCGCCTCCCGCTGAGCCAGTCACCATCCACAATCTTAAAGAAGGCGGTCTTTGAGGCGGCGGACGATGGAGCGCCTGGCAGGTCGGGGAGCGGGACCGTCACGGCCCTTCGTTCCCGCTCCCCCTCCCCCGCACCTCCCCGGCGGAAATCAGCAGGGGGCGTCCCTGTTCCTGAAGCGGATGAAGCAATTCACGTTGGCTTGGAACGGATAAATGCCTGTCAATTGCTTGAAGCACGACTCGATATAGGCGTATCGGTCTCGTCCCAAATGGCCCCGCGCGATGCCCCCTCCGTACCGCTCCTTACACTCATCCATCGCCTGCTGGTGGCGCGCGCTTACGCTCTGCGAGGGGTTGGCCCTTTTCGCATGGCAGTTTGCGATACCGCCGGCGCCACATTAAGCAGCGCTGCGGCGACAAACGCCGAGAACAGGATTATCGGGAATTTCACTGGTGATTCCCCCCAAGAAAGAAACGCAGAATATATTTTTAATAGAAAATTAACATGCAAGAACTCAATCGTCAATGTTCCAATCCGTCAGATCTTCGGATCACTGCGATTGCATTGGCAGAGCGAGACGCCGGCAGGATGACGGATGCGGTACGGGGAATAATTGTTGCGCGCGCCTTGCCAGCAGCGATTGTTGTGGCCGTCTGCCCTGAACCTTTCCGGCAAGGGGTGAGCCCGAGGATTGCTTGCTCACAAGAATCGGCGTCATTGCAGGGCTTGACCAGGCTTGACTTGACCCGGCAATCCGTCTTTTTCGCAAAGAAGGCGGTCCGCGGGTCAAGCCGCGGGTGACGCATCGAACTTGTGTGGTTGCAGGATTTCAACGACAGTTCGCGTCTGCGGTTACTCGTTATCCCCCCGCTTCTCCGGATGAGGCGGTCGCGTGGCGATACATTGATATTTCGTCGGATCAGCCAAATCCGCCGGGTTGCTTGCAACCGGCACGCCGCCGACGAGCGATACGTTTCCGGTGAAGCGCGCCTCTTGAGGATAGGGGCACAGCGGACGCGTCCGGGTGGCCGGTCCTGACACGAAGGAGACTTGATACACGGCCGGCGTGAAGTTCACGCCCTTCGCGAGCACCGGCCCCGGAGGGACGCCGTTTTCAACCCAATTCGCGAGCGGCGTAAGCAGATCGAATTGATCGGTCGCGGCGCCGCCGGAGCAGTGGCCCATGTTCGGGACCGGGTAGAGGCGCGAGAACTGCTGCGCCCGTTCCAGGCCGCCGAACTGTTGCGCCATGTCTTCGTAGTACTTGATCGTGCCGAGAACAGGCGGCCCGGGATCGCTGAGGCCATGATACCAGATGATCTTGTGCCCATAATCGACGAAGCGCCTGATATCAGCCGAGGTGGAGTAGGTCACGATCGGAGTGCTCGGGTTGAGCATTCCCAGATCGGCATCGAAGTTGAAATTGAGGGTATAGAACGTCGGCTGCGGCGGAGACAGGAACGCATAGCCGAACGTGCCCACGCCCAGGGAGAAGTCGCCAGGCACCCTGCCCGGCGCTCCGATCTTTCGCGTCGGAATGCCGACGGTCGTCATCCAGCCGCCATCCCACGCATAACCTTGCGCGATGTTGGTGACGTGGTCCTTGGCGACGGCGCCCGCGGGCGCGGCGATCACGCGTCCCTTGCTGTTTCGCGGGCCTTGATTGATTTTCTTGACGGCCGCAATTTGCGCCGGCGACAGGCAGGTTGCATCCTTTGCGCCGATGCATTGCAAGCGGTAGGTCGCGCCGCCAGCCGTATAGGTCGCCGTCGCAGGATCGAACTTGGCCCGGCATGCCGGCAAGTTGTCGATAACGCCGTCGGCGACGCCGTCAAGCGCATCGCAAGCTTGCAGCAGCGCCGTTTCCAGGAGGGCCTGGTCAGCGACCGGAAACGCAGGGTACAGGATCGGTCCCGGCGGCTGCGGCGCAGGTTGCGGCACATAGGAGAGCGGCGGCAACGAGGGGTTCGTGTTGTAGACGTTGAGGATCTGCTCCACGCCGTAAGTTTCGCTGAGCCCGAGCGCCTCCTGGTCGTAAACGGGATCACCCGCGATGATTCCGTCGAAGAATGACGGAAAGTTCTGCGACATGACCATGCCCTGGCGCCCGCCGGTCGAACAGCCGACCCAATAAGAACGATCGGGACCATTGCCGTAGAATTGGTTGATCAGATACTTGGCGGTGAGCGTCGTCACCTCGATCGACTGGTAGTAGGCTTGGCCGATGGTGCCGAGCGGATCGAGGTAGAATTCGTTAGCGTTGCCATATCCCGAATCGCAGCCTGCCAGGGCCAGATCGGAGTTGAAATGGCCGCCATTTTGGGTAGCGACGGCATAACCGTTGACGATCCCGAACGTCGAATTGCCGCTGATGCCGCCGGTTGCGGTCGGAACGGCGCCCTCGGTACCGCCGCCGCCCTGAAACATGAAGCGCCCGTTCCAGTTGGCCGGCAGCTGGAGCTGGAAGCCGTCGACATACTGGCACTGGTCGACCGGGCTGATGTGCCGATTGACATAGCCGCTCACGATGCAGCGCTGCGGCAATCCATTCGCGGCCGGCGTATCCACCGCCGAGGTGATCACCGTGTTGGGTACAGGAAAACCCGAAGCCGGCAATGCCGCAAGGCTGGCGCACGGCGTTGGCGTGACCGGCGTCGCAATCGATGTCGTGGCGGTGCTGAAACCGGCGCACTGGCCTTGCGATCGTCCATCGACCCAGCTTGGCCCGTGCAAATGGGTCGGCGCGGGCGAATTGCCGTCGCAGTTCAGATTTCCCTTTACGCTGACGAGGCTGATATCGGACGCGGCTTGCGATTTGTTGGACTGTATGCGGACGTTCTCGCCGACGCTGCCGAGCCACGCCAAACATGGGCCCGCGTTGGACCGACATTCAAAATCGCCGCGGATGACGACATCCGGGCCCTGAAAACCGTTCCACGCGGTGCCGTTGCATGAATCGATACTGAGGTTTCCTCCGACCGTGACATTGCCTTGAAGGAGAACGGACCTGCAATTCCGGGCGTCAACATCGCCGCGGATCTCAGAGGGCTCCGTGTAGGCCGACACGATAAGGACTGCATCGCGCTCAACCCGGACGTTTCCCTTGATGTTGACGAAGCTGAGCGTGCACGACTTCCCCTCCGGCACAGTGACATTGCCGTTGATATTGGTAACCGCCGTGCCGCCGCCGATCAGCCCCGAGCAATGCGTATCGCCGTCCGCGGCATGGGCCGCAAAGCATTGAGCAGCGGCGGACAGGGAAATTGTGAGCACGAAAACAAGACAGGCTTTCATGAGCGTTCTCCCGCCTGAAGCGACTAGCGCGCTTGCTCCTGGCGCTGCGACCGTATGACGTTGGCAGGGTGCCCGCAAGCGGCGTCCTAACGATATGGCCGGCCATAGAGGCGACCCTCATAGGGGTCAGGTGAAGCGGCGGCCGGGCCAGGTGCGACTTCCTCGCTTCGCGCCGCGCAGCGGGTAAACCCTTGACAGCCGCCGCAGCCCAGGCTTTCGGCGTCCAAGCGATCGATGCGGTCCTGCATCCTCCGAACCCAATTTCAGCATCCACGAGGGCCTTAAGTCAGCGGGTATGGTGGCGATCGCGCCTGCCGCGATGACTTCAGATTGGCCGCAGCAGCTACGGCTTCACCCCGCCCATCTGGCAGACGATTTTCCACTCCTCCGGCGTGACCGGCTGCACCGACAGGCGCGACAGCTTTATGAGCGCCATGTCCTTCAGCCTTGGCTCGGCCCGCACGGCCGCCAGCGTGACCGGCGTCTTGAACGGCGTCACCGCTTTGACGTCGACTACGACCCATGGCTCGCCGGGCTTGGCGGTGGGATCCGGGTAGCTTTCGCGGACGATTTCCGCAATGCCGACAATCTCCTTGCCTTCGCCCGAATGATAGAAGAAGGCGCGGTCGCCCTTCTTCATCTTCATCAGGTTCTGCTTTGCGGTGTGATTGCGCACGCCGGTCCAGGCGTCGCCCTTGGCGCCTTTCGCAACCTGCATCTCCCACGACCAGGCGGCGGGTTCCGACTTGATGAGCCAGTAGTTCATGGTTGCCACCCTTCTGCCCGCAACGGCCGCGTCAGCAGCGCCTCGATCGCAGCGTCAATTGACAAGGCGCCGTCGAGCACGGCCGCTACCGCCGCCGCGATCGGCATCTCGACATTGCGGGCGCGCGCCATGTCGATGAGCGCTGCGGCCGTGAATGCGCCCTCCACGAGAGGCCCACCCCTTGCCCGCCCTCCCCCGCTTGCGGGGGAGGGAAGATCGCGTCCCTGGCCAAGAGCGAGGCCAAGCGAGAAATTGCGCGACTGCGGGCTCGTACAGGTGAGGATCAGATCGCCCAATCCCGACAGGCCCGTCAAGGTTTCGGGCTGCGCCCCGTAAGCCCGGCCGAACCGCATCAGCTCCGCGAAACCGCGCGTTGTGAGCGCCGCCAAGGCGCTGGCGCCAAGCTTTCGGCCCGCGACGATTCCGGCCGCTATGGCAAGCACGTTCTTGGCGGCCCCGCCGATCTCGACGCCCCGCACGTCGGTCGAATGATAGGGCCGAAACGCGGGCGACCCAAGGGTGCGGGCCAGCAATTGCGCCAAAGCCTCATCGGCCGCCGCGAGCGTGACCGCAGTCGGCAATCCGTGCGCGACATCGGCCGCAAAACCGGGGCCTGAGAGAATCGCCGGCACTGAACCGGGCAGGCACTCCGCAATGATCTCGGTCATGAACCGGCGCGTGGTTCGCTCGATTCCTTTGGCGCAAGCAACGACCGGCGTACCCGCTGCAACGGTGCCTGCGAGCGCCGACACCGTGCCGCGCAATGCCTGGGCAGGCACCGCGACCAGGATCGCGTCAGCTTCCGGCGGACGCTCGCTGAGCGCCGCGATGGCAACGCGCTCATCGATCGGCACGCCGGGTAAACGCCGGCTTTCGCGAACCGCCGTCATCGTTCGGGCCGCGGCGGCGTCGCGCGCAAACAGCGTCACGCTGCGGCCGCCGCGAGCGATGACGTTGGCGAGCGCCGTACCCCAGGCTCCAGCGCCGACGATGGCGATGCGATCCGCGCTCACGCGACGACCGAAGGCGCGGGGGTGGGGGTGGGGGTCGAGCCAGATGGCACTTCTGTGCCACAACGGCTCGACCCCCCGCCCCATCCCTCCCCCACAAGGGGGGAGGGCGTCGACAGGGCCACGCCGTGGGCAATAAGCCGGCCGTCATGCGAGGGCGGGTCAGGGCGTGGCTTATCGACCTGTTCGAGCGGCCAGCGCGCCCGCGGCGAAGTGTCGAGCTTGTCACACAGACCATGCGCAAGCCGCTCCGCGCCCGCCCAGGCAATCATGGCAGCGTTGTCGGTGCACAGGGACGGCGGCGGCACGACAAGCGCGACCTGATCCTGCAAAGCGAGCTTCCGCAGGGCCTCCCGGATTGCCTGGTTTGCCGCAACCCCACCGGCCGCAACCAGCGCGGAAGGCGCGCCGAACCGCTGGCGAAAGATCCGCAAGCCCTGCTGCAGCCGATCGACCACCATCTCGACCACCGCAAGCTGGAACGACGCGGACAGATCGGCCACGTCCTGGTCGGTCAGGGGCGCAACCTTTTCGGCCTCGAGCCGCAGCGCGGTCTTGAGGCCGGATAAGGAAAAATCGGCGTCCGGCCGGCCCAGCATCGGACGCGGCAGCATGAAGCGGGAGGCATCGCCTCGCGCGGCCTCCTGCTCGACGCGCGGGCCGCCCGGATAGCCAAGGCCCAAGAGCTTCGCGGTCTTGTCAAAGGCTTCGCCGATGGCGTCGTCGCGCGTCGTACCAAGGCGCACATAATCGCCGACGCCGCGAACGGCGACGATCTGAGTATGGCCCCCCGAGGCAAGAAACACGCAATAGGGGAACGGCGTGCCGTCGGTGAGCCTCGCCGTCAGCGCATGCGCCTCCAGATGGTTCACGGCGATCAGGGGCTTTTGGTGGACCAGCGCGATCGCCTTGGCGGTGATCAGGCCCACAATCACGCCGCCGATCAACCCCGGTCCGGCCGCCGCTGCAACACCGTCAAGAGCGCCGAACTCTCGGCCGGCATCGGCCATGGCGGCCGCGATGATGCGATCGAGAGCCTCCACATGGGCGCGGGCGGCGATTTCCGGCACCACGCCGCCGAATGCGGCATGCTCAGCGATTTGCGACAGCACCACATTCGAGCGAATCGTGGCGCGGCCGTCATCGTGGCGTTCCACCACGGCGGCTGCCGTTTCATCGCAGGTCGTTTCTATGCCGAGCACAAGCATTGGCAATCTGCCGGATCAGAGACATTTGCTTTTTTGCGAAGCGTACTTAAGACCTGAATGCCGGATTTGGCTGGAGCCCGCATTGGGCCACGGGTCCGGCCGGAGCTTGCCATCGGGCCGGCCAGAGGCCGGGCCCGGCGGGCCGGCCAGATGATAAACTCAGCGAAATGCGGGACCCAGCCTTTCCCGGATGTCGCTTCGCTCCATCCGGGCTACAGTTGTCGAACCGGGTAGCATTGTGAGGTCCTATGACGCAATCCTCGCCGCCGCTTCTGCGCATTGGCACCCGCGGCAGCGCGCTCGCGCTGTGGCAAGCGCGGGAGGTGCAGGCGCGCCTTGCGGCGGCCCACGGCGTCGAGCCGCAGGCCGTTACGATCGAAGTGATTCGCACCACGGGTGACGTCATCCAGGACCGTCCACTGTCGGAAGCAGGTGGGAAAGGCTTGTTCACCAAGGAGATCGAACAGGCGCTCATCGACAAGGCGATCGATCTTGCCGTGCATTCCTGCAAGGACATGCCGACCGTGCTGCCGCCGGGACTTGAACTCGCGGCGTGCCTGCCCCGCGAAGACGTCAGGGACGCTTTCGTCAGCCGCAAATCCACCGCGCTTGCGGGTCTCCCGCGGGAGGCCGTGGTCGGCACTGCGTCGTTGCGCCGCCAGGCCATGGTCAAGCGCTTGCGCCCGGACGTCTCGGTGGTGACGTTCCGCGGCAACGTCGATACGCGGCTCAAGAAGCTCGACGACGGCGTGGTGGATGCGACGCTGCTGGCGCTCGCCGGCCTCAAGCGGCTTGGACGTGAAGCCGCCGCAACAGCCGTGCTTCGAATTGACGAATTCCTGCCGGCGGTCGGCCAGGGCGCGATCGGGCTGGAGGCGCGGGAGACGGATACCCGCACGCGCGACCTGCTGGCCAAGATCAACCACGTCGACACGCTCGCAGCGGTTCACGCTGAACGTGCGTTTCTGGCTGTGCTTGACGGCTCGTGCCGGACGCCGATCGCCGGTCATGCCCAGATCGAAGGCGGCGACATCATGTTTCGCGGCATGATCCTGCGCCCAGACGGCAGCGAGACCCACGAAACCGCACGTCGCGGAGCCGTCCGGGATGGCGCAGCGCTCGGAGCCGATGCGGCGCGTGAGCTGAAGGCCCGGGCGGGCGCGGGTTTCTTCGCTGCCGGGTGAGCGCGTGCGCCTCCTTGTGACCAGACCGGAGCCGGAATGCGAGCGAACCGCAGCATTGCTGCGCGAGCGCGGTCATGAGGTGCTGCGGCTGCCGCTGCTGCGGATCGAGCCGGTCGCCGACGCCGAGCTTGGCGCGGGCCCATGGGCGGCGGTGCTGTTCACCAGCGCCAATGCGGTCCAGGCTGTTGCGGTCCATAGCCGCTTTCGTGAGCTTGCCACTCTGCCCGTTTACACGGTCGGGCGGCGAACGAAGGCAGCGGCGATCGCGGCCGGATTTGCATCCGTCGCGTCGGCCGATGGCGACGTGAATGCCCTCATTCGGCTGGTTGCATCCAAACGGCCGACAGCCTCAAGCCGTCCGCTCCTCTATTGCGCCGGCAAGGACCGTGCCGGCGACCTGGCCGGCGCTTTGCAAGTGCTCGGGCTGAGTGTAGAAACGGCGGTTGTCTACCGGGCGGTCATGGTCGACAACCTGCCCATAGAAGTGCGCGCCGCGTTCGTCTCCGGGGCGATCGATGCGGTGCTGCACTATTCGGCCCGGACCGCGGCCGCTTTTGCGACCGCGAGCGCGCGGGCGGGGATTGGAGATTTATCAACGCAAGCGCGCCATCTATGCTTATCAGCCCAAGTTGCCGCCCCATTGGAAGCAGCGGGCGCAAAGGCGATCGAAGTCGCAAGTGAGCCGAACGAGCAAGCCCTGCTTGCCCTCATTGGCCGGACGTGACCTCCACCCTACTTCTCTAAATGATGGGTGGGACCATTGCTTTGCTGCAACGCAGCATACACCACGCCAGTGTGCGAGAAACTCGGAGACTCCGATGGCAGACCCGGAAGACAGGACGCGGTTCGAAGGCGTCTCTGCGGATGGACGCCCGCGCCGACAACCGCCGGTCATCGAGGGCGAGGCAGTCGAAGTCTCCCTCGATGGATCACGCACGAGCGCCGGCGCCGGACCGAGTCCTGACCCATCCGGCGCGTCGCGATGGCGGAAGCGGGCTTTGGCGTTCCTGTCGCCCCTAAGGCTTGCGCTTTTCGGCTCAGCCTGCGTCATCGCGGGGTTCTTTGCTGGCTCGCTGTGGTTTTATCTTACCTCCGACGGCAGCGGTGAGGCGCAGCGCGATGCAGCAAGCCCCGCCACGGCCGTGTCCAATGCGGCCGTCCCCGATAACATCATTGAGCGCATCGACAGGCTTGAGGCCATGGTAAGGGCGCTGCCTTCGCAGGGGTCGACCCCACCCTCCGGAGAGGGCAGGGTGGGAGACCTGGAGGGCCGCGTCGCCGCTGTCGATGCAACGCTGGCATCGCTCACAGATCGCGTTGCCTCCTTGGAGCGGGCCATCCGCGACGCTGCCGCTGCTGCCCGCGCAGCCGTAGAACGCGCCGACAGGGCGGCCAATTTGGTTGACGCTCATGGGACGCAGCAGCAGGACCGCAGCGCCCTTGAGGATCTCGCCAATCGCGTCGCGACAATTGAATCGCAACAAGCAGCGCTGCAACAGAAGCAGGAAGAATTGGATCGTCTCGCCGGCCGGATGACTCCGCCCGATAAGGCGGTTCGGGTTGCGACCGTGGCGGTTGCCCTGCGCAGCGCGGTTGAGCGCAACAGTCCGTTCACGGCTGAGCTCGCCACGGCGCGGTCGCTCGGTCTCGACGAAGGAGCCCTGGCCGCGCTGGAGCCCTTTGCGGCGACCGGTTTACCGACGAGAAGCGAACTGTTCCACAGCCTGTCAGCCTTCCTGCCGGAGTTGCGGCGCCTGTCGCTGCCGCCGGATCGGGACCTCGGCTACCTTGACCGCCTCGGGGCGAGCGCCCTCAAAATGCTGAACATCCGGCCCGTGCAGGACCAGCCGGGCGACGATCCGGCGGCCGTGATGAGCCGTATCGAGTTCAGGATGGCGCAGCAGGACGTCGAGGCGATGCTCGCTGACCTGGACAAGCTCCCTGCTCCGGCGAAGGAGTTTGCGCGGCCATGGCGTACGAAGGCGCTGGCTCGGCAAGCCGCCCTTGAGGCGGCGCGGCGGATCGCAAGCGTATCGGTAGCGAAGCTTGGCGAAGCTGCGCAACGCGGACCTTCACCCCAATGATCCGTGTTGTCGTTTTTCTTGTCCTGACGGCGGCCTTTGCGAAATATGTCGCCGTCTGGCTCGCCGATCACCCGGCCGAGGTCTCCATAACGTGGCTCGGCTACCATGCTGAGCCTCCGATCGGAATCCTGATCGCGGCGATCGCCGGCGCAGCGGTCCTGCTGTGGTGGCTGCTGCGCTTGGCTCTCCGCGCGCCCCGGCTGATCGCCTCCACGGTCGCGGATCGCCGGGCCGCCTCCGGACAGCGGGCGATCGCGCGCGGTCTTATGGCGATCGGCGCCGGCGACGTTGGCGCGGCCCGCCGGTTCGCGGCGAAAGCAAGCCGGCTCGTGCCTGAACAGCCTCTGCTGCTGATGCTGCAAGCGCAAGCAGCGCAATTGTCCGGGGAATCCGACGGCGCCATGGCGAGCTTTCGCGCCATGGCCGAGCGCAGCGACACTAAGTTGTTTGGCCTGCATGGATTGTTCATTGAGGCGCAGCGCCGCAATGACCTTGCGGCTGCGCGTCAATTCGCGGAGGCCGCTGCGAAGGCAGCGCCTTCGCTGGCCTGGGCCGGGCAGGCGGCGCTCGAATTTCGCTGCCGCGACGGGGATTGGCAGGGGGCGCTCGACGCCCTCGAGCGCAATCGCAGGGGCGGCCTGGTCCAGGGTGAGGCCTTCAGGCGGCAACGCGCGGTGCTGCTCACCGCGCAAGCCCTGTCGCTGAAGGATGCGGACGCTCATGCGGCGAGCGAGCTGGCCCAGGAGGCCGCGAGGCTGTGCCCCGGACTGGCGCCGGCGGCGGCGCTTGCGGGCCGGCTGCTGGCGGAAGCCGGCGAACGGCGCAAGGCGGTGCGCATTCTCGAAGCCGGCTGGCGCGAAAGTCCGCACCCGGACATCGCAACCGCCTACGCGGACCTCGTCCCGGGCGCATCGGCGCGCGACCGCCTGCTGCGCATGCGCGTGCTGGCGCGGCTCGCTAACGGCCATCGGGAGGGCGCCTTGGCGCTGGCCAATGCGGCGCTCGAAGCGCACGAATTTGCCGAGGCCCGCGCCAGCCTGGCGCCGCTCGCAGGAGCGCCGACCCGGCGCGTGGCGACCTTGATGGCGCGCATCGAGGCGGCCGAGCACGGCGACACCGGGCTGGCGCGCGAATGGATGGCCCGCGCGGTTCATGCCGCCCATGATCCGGCCTGGACGGCCGATGGGGTCGTTGCTGACACGTGGATGCCAGTCTCGCCGGTCACCGGGCGGCTCGATGCCTTTGAGTGGCGTGTGCCGGTCGCGGAACTGGCCGCGCGCGGACGAATGATCGAGCAGACGGCGGCGAGCGCGCCCATCATCGTGGGTTCCGCGGCCGAAAAAATTGCCGGCGATCCCGTGGCCAAGAAGGTTGCGCCCGATTCTGCGTTCGCCACGCCGCTCACGGCCGAGCCGGAGCCGAAGTCTGCGCTAAAGCCGAATGGTCCCCTGGATGATGCGCCAGTGCATCTCCCCGACGATCCAGGCCCCGTCCCCGAGCAGGCTTTGGACCCGGTGCCGCGGCCCGGTAACGCCGGGAGCCGGCCGCCGTGGTTCCCCCGCGGCTCGGCGAAGTGAAAGCGTCACGGCGGCAGGAACACCTCAAACTGGTCATCGACCCGCCTGCGCCTGGCCGGCACCTCGCGCTTGTGACCTGCCGGCCGCTCAATTCCGTCCTGCCCGGACCGCTGCGCTACGTCGTGTATGCGGATCTCATCACGTGAGCGCGCTGTCGGTAGCTTTTCAAGATGTCCGGTTTTGGTAGCACATCAAATGTCCGCTTCTGGGTTAGGGTGACCTGGCCGGTTTGGAAGCGGTGGACGCCCCGGCTTGGT
>JAJPKK010000042.1 GCA_021323775.1 Hyphomicrobiales bacterium | reverse complement strand
GCGCTGTTCGGCGTGCTTGGTTTCGTATGGACGAAGCTCGGCTTCCCGGCGCCGCCGCTGCTGCTCGGCTTCGTGCTCGGCCCGATGATGGAAGAGCACCTGCGCCGCGCCATGCTGATGGCAAAGGGCGACGCCACGGTTTTTGTTACGCGGCCGATCAGCCTTGCATTCATTATCGTGACGCTGATTATCTTGGTCGTGATGGTGGCGCCCGGGATGAAGAGGACACGCGGCGAGATCGCGGGGTAGCCGTTTTTACGGCACGTCGATCCTCCTGGTGTCATTGCCCTCCCCCGACGTGATCGGGCAAGGGCAATGACAGAACAGAGCTGGGTCAACATCGAAAAAAAATGGCGGCGAGGTGGGATAGGCCTGAGCGAACCGAGACCCTGCCATGCGCGCCGCTTGATGGGTTTCGCGTTCGCCCAACCCATCTTACGGCAACAGAGCTTCATTCGAAAGGCAGCGCACCCATGTCGGACCTCAAAGACCAAATCGCCCTGATCGTCGGCGCCGGCTCGGGGCTCTCGGCGTCGATCGCGCGAAGCTTTGCGGGCGCCGGCATGAAGATCGCGCTCGCGGCGCGCAGCGTCGACGATCTCGGTCTGCTTGCGGATGAGGTCGGCGCCGCGACTTTCGCCGCCGATGCGAGCGACCGGGAGTCCGTGAAGAAACTCTTTGCCGATCTTGCTGACCGCCTCCGCGATCCTTATGCGGTCGTCTACAACGCGAGCTATCGCACGCGCGGGCAGTTGGTCGATCTTGATCCCGCTGAGGTGCAGAAGTCCCTGGCGGTGAGCGCTTTCGGCGGCTTCCTGGTGGCGCAGGAAGCGGCGCGCCGCATGCTGCCGAAGGGCGCGGGCGCGATCTTCTTCACTGGTGCGTCCGCGAGCGTGAAGGGCTACGCGCAATCGGCGCCCTTCGCCATGGGCAAGTTCGCGCTGCGCGGGCTTGCTCAGAGCATGGCGCGCGAACTTGCCCCCCAAGGCATCCACGTTGCTCATGTGGTCGTCGACGGCGGCATCCGCTCGGCGCGCCGCCCCGACCCCGCCGACCGGCCCGACGCAACGCTCGATCCCGATGCGATCGCGGAGAGCTACCTGCACCTCTTGCAGCAGCACCGCAGCGCCTGGAGCTGGGAGATCGAAGTGCGGCCATGGGTGGAGAAGTTTTGACGCCTGCGGAAGGTCCGTCCCACGCGCGCTTTTTCCTCCAGTGGTAGCAACGCGATCGGCTTGCGCGGGCCGATGGAATATATTATTCCGCTTCAGACTGCCGTGCGGAAGATTGGAGGAGGGAGGTGGAGTTGGAGGTCCTAAAGGGGTTGAGACGGCGAGCATGCGCTCGCGCAGGACGGACCTGGTGTCGTCCGCCTTCATCGCGGCCTTCAGCTTCTCCAGCCGTTTGCCCGAGCGGAAGAACTCCTGGTGCGTGCGCACCAGCTCCTCGAACTGGAGCGGCAGCCCCAGCTCGCTGAGCCACATCGCGGCCTGGTCAGCCGTGAAGGTCGCGTACGCCAGTTCGACGTCGAGCAGCCAGTTGTCGATGTCCGCCGGCCGCGGGCCGTCGCGGTAGAGCAGGAACTTCTGCTCCGGCGCTTCCCGCAGGATCCGGTACTTGACGGCAAACTCGGGGTTCGCCACCGCGATCTTCTCGACGCCGGGCAGTTCCGTGTCATCGAACGCGGCGCGGAACTCGCGGCCCGGGTCGTGCCACACGACGACGCGGTGCTTCTCGAACTGGGCCTCGAGGCCGCGGGCGATGCGATCAAGCATGGTCAGCGCCTTCGCGACCCAACGTTTTCTATCTGACTCTTCTGGGTTCCAAATTCCCTGAGAACAGGGAAAATAACAGGGACTTGGGGACTTTTTTTATTTTTTGTGCGCAGCGGGTTTTGCCGTACCGCAACACATTTAACTATACCAGATAGTTGCATTTTCGTCCATGCTCGCGTGAAAATGAACTCGTGGGGGGCAACGCGGCCGCGGCGGCGAAAATCCGGCACGGCGGCGATCCGCGTTGCCCACGCTGCCGGGCCTCGCCGCGGTTCGCCGTGCGCACGGGCGGACCGCGTGGGCAACGGCGGGGTATTGCGCCGCGCCCCGATGAAGCGCCGGGGCCGCCGTTGCCCACCCTACGGTGCTTCGTAGGGTGGGCAAGGCGCAACCGAAATCGGCTGTTGGCGATTTCGGCACATTGACTGCCGAAGTCGGGCAAGCCCGGCTTCGGTGCGCCGTGCCCGCCAGCGTTCGGTCCTTTGGAGGACGGGTGGGCGCGCTTGGCTCTGAGCTTGTCGACGAGTGCCCACCCTGCGATGTTTCCATATGACCGGAATCCGCTGTGGGAGCGCGGGCGCACCGCCCGCTTTCCGGCCGGGGAACGCCCGTTCCATTCGCTTACGAACAAAGCCGGAGGGACGCTCGTGTTCCCGAGGGAAGGCTGGCCGGCGCGATTCAACCCTGGCCGCCGCCTGCAGGGCGGCGCATGGAGAAGCGTAGCTCCTCCGTCGTGCTGTAGTAGTCATGATAGCCGGCCCGCATGATCGGCCGCATGGAACCGGTGTTGAGCAGGCCGTCGCGAATGAACCGGTCATCGATATAAACCCCGATCACCTGGCCGAACACGACATGGCGGTCGGTGGCGCGGCCCTCATAGTCCGTCAGAGACACCGTCTGCACCCATTTGCATTCGAGCGCGCACGGCGAGGCCGCGACCCGCGGCGGCCGCACAAGCCGCGAAGGCGCCGGCTTGAGACCGCACTTTTCCATTTCATTGACGCCGCGCGGGAACGGCGCCGACGTCTGGTTCACCTGCTCGCGCAGTTCCCAGGCGGCGAAATTGCAGACGAACTCCTTGGTCTCCTCGATGAAGGTCAGCGAATCCTTGCGCTGTTCGCTGGAGAACATCACCATCGGCGGCTGGCTCGATACTCCGTTGAACCATGAATAGGGCGCAAGGTTGATCTCGCCCGCGGCGCTCATGGAGGTGATCCAGCCGATCGGCCGCGGCGCCACGATGGCCTTGAAGGGATCGTGGGGCAGGCCGTGATCGTTCTTCTTGCGAGCGTCGTAAAACATGTGCGCTCCGCTTCTATCCTTCCCTCGCGAGCGCGGGGGCTACCTGAAGTGCGTAACGATCTCGGCGAGCGCGGGCCGCGGCCGGTCCTCCGGCGCGTGCGTGGGGCGCCCGATGTGGACAAATCCTGCGATCTTCTCGTGCGGCTTGAGTCCAAGAGCGTCGAGCACAGCGCGGTCATAGGCATACCATTCGGTGATCCAGGCGGCGGCGAAGCCGAGCGCGTGAGCCGCGATCACGAGGCTCATGGCGGCAGCGCCGGCGGAGAGCACCTGCTCCCATTCGGGGATTTTCACATGCGGCGCGGCGCGGCTCACGACAGCGATCACCAATGGGGCGCGGGCGAGGCGCCGGCGCTCGAACTCCACCTGGTCCGGCGTCGCATCCGGGTATCTGGCGACGAAGGCCGCTGCGATCGCGGCGCCGGCCTTGAGCCGCGATTCGCCCTCGAACACGATGAAGCGCCAGGGCGCCAGCTTGCCGTGGTCCGGCACCCGCGACGCAATCGTCAGCAGCATGTCGAGATCGGACGGCGACGGGCCGGGGCCGGTAAGCTCGGCCGGCTTGAGCGAGCGGCGCGTCTGGAGCAATGCGATGGAGGGCGATAAGGCTTGCATCAGGAGTTGCTTCAATTGGCTTCCGATTGGCTAGCACACCATGCCGCGGGTGACAAAGTCAGATGCCCGACTGATAGGGTCTTGATCCATGCCTGCCTGGTCATCCTGGCTTCATTGCCCGGCTTGAGCGGGCAATCGTGAACCCGACGGCTGCGGGTTACTGCATCATTCGGTCAAGCCGGGCAATGACAGCGGAGGGCAGGACACAGAATCGAAAAATGCTCTGATGGGCTTGAATTTGACGTGATTCCGCTCGAAAGTTACAAGAAAGTGCTGGTTCGCTGAATACGTTTCGCTGGACTCGGGGGCTGACGGTTTGGGCGACATCAGGATCGCGATATGCGCGGGGCTCGCAGCGGCGTGGTCCGTTGCCGCCTCGGCTCAGCCAATGCTGCCGCCGTCCGGCGGCGGGGTCGGCTCTCCGCCCGCAGTCGGACCCACGCGCGGACTGCCGCCGCAGGCCCAGTCGATCGCGCCGGCCTACGCGCCATCTCCCGCAATGCCGATGCCGCCTTTGATCTCCGGCCCCGCGGCGATGCCGGTTCCGGCTCTCGGCGGGGCTTCCTCGCAGCAAGTCTCGCTCGCGCTGGTCGCCCGTTTCGGGCACGATGCTCCCACCCAGATCACCAATGGGCTGGTGTGGCGCGTATTCCCCGCCAGACCCGACGTCACGGGAACATTCCGGGCCATCAAGGAGGACAAGGCGGCCAGTCCGGTGATGACGTTGGCGCCCGGCGATTATGTCGTGCACGTCAGTTTCGGACTCGTGAGCGCCGCGAAGGCGGTGCACCTCAAGGAGGCGACGCGCGAGGTCTTCGAACTGCCGGCCGGCGGCGTCAGGCTCGAGGGCCGCGTCGGCGACGTCAAAATTCCCGCCAGCGAGATCACCTTCGATATCTTCAAGGGCAGCCAGTTCGAGCCCGGCTACAAGACGCCGGTGGCGCAGGGCGTGCTGACAGGCGACGTTGTGGTGGTGCCGGAAGGCAATTATCACATCGTTTCGAATTACGGCGACACCAACGCGGTGGTGCGGTCCGACATCAGAGTGCAGGCCGGCAAACTCACCGATGTAACGGTCAGCCATCGCGCGGCGCTCATCACCCTCAAGCTGGTCAGCGAACGCGGCGGCGATCCCATCGCCAATACCAACTGGTCGGTGATCACCCCGGGCGGCGACGTCATCAAGGAGTCGACCGGCGTGTTCCCCCGCCTCGTGCTGGCCGAGGGCGACTATCGCGCCATCGCGCGCAACGAGGGGCGCACCTACGAGCGCGATTTCAAGGTGGTCGCCGGGGTCGACGGCGAGGTCGAGGTGCTGGCGCGGTAGCGCGGTCCAACAAAGCAGGTTCTGCTCAAACCCGATTACTCGCGACAAGGATGTTGGCGCCGGGCGTCGTGACGCGCCGGATGGCCATGGAATCAATCTCCCCGTAAGGGAAGACGCGCTATAGAAGTCCAGACGTCAACGGCTTCGAAATGTTCGACGGCGAATGTTTCTGTATGTTCGCTATATGCTCTCGTCGCTGTCAAGCAGCCCCGGATCATCGCAAGATCATCGCAGCAGCTTATCCACGGCAATGGGCAGGTCGCGCACGCGCTTGCCGGTCGCGTGGTAAATCGCGTTGGCGATCGCGGCGGCGACGCCGACGATGCCGATCTCGCCCACCCCCTTGATGCCGAGTGGATTGATGATGTGGTCAGGCTCATCGACGAAGATGACCTTGATGTCCTGAACGTCGGCGTTCACCGGGACATGATATTCGGCGATGTTCGGATTCATGATGCGGCCGAAGTTATGATCGAGGAGCGTCTCCTCGTGCAGCGCCATTCCGATGCCCCACACAACGCTGCCCATGATCTGGCTCGCCGCTGTCTTGGGATTGAGGATGCGGCCGGCCGCAACAGCGCTGACGACGCGGGTCACGCGGATCACACCGAGTTGCTCGTCTACCCGGACCTCAGCGAAGACCGCCGAATGGGTGTTGTGCGCATATGAGCCGTCATCCGCGAAGCTGGTGAAATGCTCTTGCTCGATGCGATCCACGGCGCCAGAGCGCATCGCATCTATGATCGATACGGCGCGCGAAGCATCCCGCCTGCTCACAAGCTTGCCGTCCGCAAGCCTAACCTCATCAGGGGCCGCGTCCGCGAGCGGCGAATTCGGCATCCGCTTGGCGAGGCGCAAGAGTTCCTTGCGCACTGCGTCGGCCGTCGTGGCGATCCCATTCGACACCGAGGCCGCCATCCATGATCCGCCTTCGACCGGCGACTGCGGCAGCGTCGAGTCGCCAAGCTTGACGGTGACGCTGTCGAGCGGCAGCCCGAGCCTGTCGGCCGCGACCTGCGTCATGATCGTGTAGGTTCCGGTGCCGATGTCCGCCGTCGCGCACGAAACGTCCGCATGGCCGTTGGCGGAGAGCGCGATGCGCACCGCGATCGGCATCTGCATCGCATCCCAGACGCCGGTCGCCATCCCGCACCCGACCAGCTCGGCGCCGTCGCGCATCGAGCGCGGCTCGGCACTCCGCTTGTCCCAGCCGAACGCTTCCGCGCCCTGGCGGTAGCATTCGCGCAGCGCCTTGCTGCTGTAGGGCAGATCAGCGTTCTGGTCGCGATCCGAATAACATCTCAGGCGCAGATCCAACGGATCCAGCTTGAGCGCGACCGCAAGTTCATCCATCGCGCATTCGAGCGCATACACCCCGGTCGCGGCGCTCGGACAGCGCATGTCGCACGGCGTGGCAA
This sequence comes from Hyphomicrobiales bacterium, assembly GCA_021323775.1. Lineage (GTDB taxonomy): Bacteria > Pseudomonadota > Alphaproteobacteria > Rhizobiales > Xanthobacteraceae > JAJPKK01. Next base: position 26,458 of record JAJPKK010000042.1, on the reverse strand, counting down.
GATCGCGCCGGACGAGCTTGTGCGCGTATTTCGCATTGGGACACTTGTAGAGCAGGCCGGACCAGCCCGTCTCCTGCCGGTAGAAATTCTCGTATTGCGACGTTACCGTGGTGGCGTCGTGTATGATCGCATCGAGCGTCCCGCCGGCTTTGGCGCCGAGCTTGATCCGCTGGATCATGGCCGGCCGGTAACCCAGCCCATACATTTGCTGGCGGGTCAGCACGAGACGCACGGACCGGCGTAGCGCGCGCGCCGCCAGTACGGCGAGCGCCACGTGATATTGCGGGCGCAGACCCGAGCCGAACGCCCCGCCCGCAAAGGGTGACATGACGCGTATGTCTTCCGGCCCCATGTCAAACACGCTGCGGAGATATCGCTGCACATTCTGTACGCCCTGGGTCTTGTCGTAGACCGTAAGCCTGCCGTCCTTCCCGAAGATCACCGTCGCAGCGTAGGTCTCCATCGGGTTGTGATGCTCGATGGGGACATAATATTCGCCTTCGTGACGTATCTCGGCGGCAGCGAATGCGTGCTCGGCTGCGCCGCGCGGCTTCGGGGGGCCGAACAGGTCGCCGTTCGGATGCAATGCCACGGCTTCATCGTGGCGGCCGTGCACGTCGGTGAACGCGGTTTCTTTCTCGTATTCGACGCGGACCAGCGACGCGGCGAAGCGCGCGATCTCCCACTCTTCAGCGAGGACCAGCGCAATCGGCTGTCCGCTGAACAGAATCCGCTCGTCGTAAAGCGGCCGGAACGGCGACCCCTCCGGAGCAACGTCGTCTCTGTAGGCCGCGTCGGTTGACGCCATGTGCGGCCGGTTCTCGTGCGTAAGGACATCGATCACGCCGTCGATGCGCAACGCCTCGCCCGCGTCGATGCGCGCGATGCGGCCCTTGGCGATGCTCGACGTGACGACGCTTCCGTAAACGAGATCGCTTGTGTTGAATTCGCCAGCGTATTTCGCCGCACCAGTGACTTTCGCGCGCCCGTCGACGCGGGATGCGGGAGTGCCGATATAGGACGTCATGGGCTTCTCCGCTTGATAGCCGGGTTGCCGCGGGATTGCGCCGTGCTGCGCGCTGCCGGCCCGGCCGTCTCCGTGATATCCGAGCGCCGCCAGCGCGGCCGCGCCTTGCAGGACGCCGCGGCGGCAGATGCCGTTCACATGATCCTCTTCACGGCCTGCGATTGCGGCCGGCCCTGCGCGGCCTGCGTCAGCGCGCGGACGATGCCGCGGCGCGCGAGGTCGATCTTGAAGGAATTGTGCTCGTAGCCCTTGGCGTCGCGCAGCAGTTCATCCGCGGCGCGCGCGAAAGCGGCCTGATCGGCGGTCTGTCCGCGCAGCGTCGCTTCGACCGCCATGTTCCGCCACGGTTTATGCGCAACGCCGCCGAGGGCCAGGCGGGCCTCTTTGATTGCGGCGCCGTCGAATTCCAGCGCGGCCGCAACCGACACGAGCGCGAATGCATAGGAAAGGCGATCGCGGATTTTCAGGTAGGTGTAATGCGCAGCGAATCCCTGCGGCGGAAGCTCGACCGCCGTGACGATCTCGCCCTGCTGCAGGTTCGTGTCGAATTGCGGCGTGTCGCCGGGCAACCGATGGAAATCCGCAAACGCAATCGTGCGCGCTTCCCCCGGCCCCGCCACATGGACCTCGGCGTCGAGGGCAGCCAGCGCCACGCACATGTCGGAGGGGTGCGTCGCGATGCAAGCCTCGCTCGCGCCGAGGATCGCGTGGATGCGGTTGAGCCCGTTGATGGCGGAGCAGCCGCTGCCGGGCTCGCGCTTGTTGCACGGCGTCGCGATATCATAGAAATAATAGCAGCGCGTCCGTTGCAGGAGATTGCCCCCGGCCGACGCCATGTTGCGTAGCTGCGCAGACGCTCCGGCCAGAATCGCGCTCGCGAGCAGCGGATAGCGCTGCTCAATCAGGGGATGATAGGCGAGGTCGGAATTCGGCACGAGCGCGCCGATCCGCACTCCGCCGGCTGGCGTCTGCTCGACGGCCTTGAGCGGCAGCCGCGTGATGTCGATCAGCCTCGACGGGCGCTCGACATCTTCCTTCATCAGATCGATCAGGTTGGTGCCGCCGGCGATGAATTTCGCCGACGGATCGGCGGCCATCTGGCGCACGGCGTCGGCCACATCGGCAGCCCGCGCGTACTGGAAATTGATCATGATCGCCTCATCGCCTGCTCAATCGCCGCAATGATGTTGGGATAGGCGCCGCAGCGGCAAATGTTGCCGCTCATGAGCTCGCGAATTTCATCGGCGCTCCTGGCCTTGCCCTCGGCGATAAGGCCAGCGGCCGAGCAGATTTGTCCCGGCGTGCAGTAGCCGCACTGGAATGCATCGTGGTCGATGAACGCCTGCTGCAACGGATGCAGCGCCCCGTTTGCTGCCAGGCCCTCAATGGTGGTCACCTCGGCGCCGTCGTTCATCACCGCAAAGGTGAGGCAGGAAACGATGCGTCGCCCATCCACCAGCACCGTACACGCGCCGCATTGGCCGTGATCGCATCCCTTCTTGGTTCCGGTCAGGTCGAGATGGTCGCGCAGCGCATCGAGCAAGGTTGTCCACGGCGCGACTTTAAGCTGCGCCGCAACCCCATTCACGGTCAGCGCCACGGAAAGCTTGTCTGGCGTCTTCCGGCCGGCCCTCCCTGGCAGGCGGGAAAGGACAGGGTGAGGGGCAGGCTGTGACGTGTGCGTTCGCGGCATTTGCATCTCCGCGCGTCTCTAACAACAGCCAACGCACCAACCGGGGCGCTGTTCCGCTGAAGCAACTTTCAGAAGCGGGCGGCGTTCCGATAGCGAACGCCAATGTCCCGAGGGCAGGTTCAGGCTGCTTACATCGGCTCCTGCTTCCAGAGGAGTGGTAAGTGAGCGGTGAGCCTTGCGCTTCGACTTCTGGCGGCGGCATCGACAAGAATGAACAACCGAGGGTCGATCCATGGCTGCAGGAAAACTCGACTTGAATACCGCCAGCGTGGTCCATCTCAGGGCGATCAAGGGGCTTGGTCCGAGCCGGGCGGAAGAAATCGTGCGCTACCGCTCCAAGAAGGGCGCTTTCGCGAGCGTCGATGAGCTAAATCAGGTTCCTCACGTCGGCGACATGCCGCCCGAAGAGCTTGAGCAGGTGAAGCGGCAATTCACTGTTTCGACGGCCCCGAGTGGGCAAAGATCGGAAAAGATCAACGTCAACAAAGCGAACGCAGCAGAGCTGCGCCAGATTCCTGGAGTCGGGGAGTCGCACGCAGAAGCGATTGTCCAATACCGGCAGGACCACGGCCCGATCCGCAATCTGGATGAGCTCGACCTCATCCCTCATCTCCGCGAGCGATCCACGCTGGAACGGCAGCGCATCAAGAATGCGCTTGAGGTCTGAAGGCGCCTCACCAGAGCTGGATTTCGATCGAATAGTATCGTGCCGGGTGGGCAAAGGCGCCCCTTCGACACGCTCAGGAGCGCCGTGCCCACCAGCGCTTGGCCTTTCAAGGGTCGACGGGCACGCTTCGCTCTGAGCCTGTCGAAGAGCGCCCACCCTACGAAAAAAGATTCACAGCCCCGCAGGATGTTTGAGCGCTTGCGAAAGCCATCATCGGCATGTCCGCATGACCGGCCGTTGATGGGTTTCGCGAAGCCCGTCATCGGGCCGGCCAAAAGGCCGGTCCCGTTGGCTTGACCGACGCCACGCCACAGCGTCAGGCGGCGCTCTGGTAGGCGTCGATGATTTCACCTCCGGTCGCAAACCAGACGCCTTGATGCTCCTTCATGTGCGCAATAGCGCGCTCAAGATATTTGATCCGCAAGGGCTGGCCAGAGATCATGGGATGCAGCGGAACGCCCATGACCCGCGGTTGCTTGCGGCTGTCGGCATAAAGCGCGTCGAACTGGTCGACCACGGACCTGAAATACTGTTCGCCCGTGTAGCCCTTGCGGATGTAGAGCGGGATGTCGTTGATCTCGTTGCAATAGGGGATGCCGAACATCTTTCCCGACTTCACTTTCATCCGATAGGGCTGGTCGTCGTTGTTCCAGTCGCCGCAATAGATGACGCCCTCTTCGGCGAGGATGTCGAGCGTGTTGTAAGTCTCGATCAATCCCGAGCCCAGCCATCCGCGCGGCCGTTTGCCGGTCGCCTGCTCGATGGTTTTGAGGATGCCCGCTATGGTGTCGCGCTCGGCGTCCGGATTGAGGCCCGCGAGCGAGGTAGAGTTCGTGGTGCCGTGACCCATGAACTCCCAGCCGCGCTTCTTCATTTCCTCGATAGCCTTCGGGTAGACATCGCAGACCTGCGAATTCAACGCGACGGTCGCCCTCACGCCTGCCTCATCGAATATGTCGGCGATGCGCCACAGGCCGACCCGCATCCCGTACTCCCGCCAGGCGTAGTTGAAGACGTCGGGCACATGGCCGGTGGGATTGGGCGTGATGCCGACGCCGGCGGCGGAGTCGTAATGCCAGACCTCCACGTTGGGCGCGAACCAGATCGCGAGCGTGTTGTTGCCGGGCCACTTGAACGGTTTGCGCTCGGTGATGAAGCTGTCGTCATAGCGCTCCGATCGCCGGATCGGCCGGGGCGGCGACTGCGCCGCAGAGATGCCGGCCGTCAGGGCGGACGTCACCAGACCCGCCGTACCGGCCAGACACAAGCTCATCCCAACGAATTCCCGACGGCTCTGACCACTGTTTGCCATGGTGGTGCCCTCCGACACGACGTTGCAAGTTTGACGAGACAGCCAGCCTACCATGCAATGAAGTCAAAATGAAAAAGCCGATCGGAATCGATTGTGATAAATTCCACTTGGCCTGATGCGAATTTCGATCGCCCGGAGTGACTTGCAGGTTGGTCAAGGCCGCGCTCCTGAGCTTCTCGAAGGATGCGCGCCGCGCCCACCGCCTGCGCGTAGGAGAGGCGGGCGTGCACGCTTCGCTCTGAGCTTGTCGAAGAGTGCCCACCCTGCCAAGCTTCTGTATGACCGGAACGCGCTCGAGGAGTACAATCGGAGGAAAACGCCAATGGAATCCGTGCTCACGAGGGGCCCGTCGCCACGGCGCTCGCGCAACGCCGCCGCCTTCATAACCCTGATCGCAGCCGTTGCCGGCTCATCGGCCGCAGCGGCGCAAACGGCCGCGCCATGCGCGGCGCTCGCGGGCCGCAGCGTTGAGCCGAAGCTGATCGGCCTCCCCAGCGGCCCCGCGAGCGTCACCTCAGCGGCTGTCGAACACCTGCCGGCCTCGCCGGCGAGCCCTGAGCCGAGCGTCGCCTATTGCAAGGTGCTGGGCGAGATCGCTCCGCGCGACGCGGCCGCGCCGCCGATCCGGTTCGAGGTCAACCTGCCGGACAACTGGAACCGCAAGGCCGTGCAATATGGCGGCGGCGGCTTCAACGGCGTGCTCATCAGCGGACTTGATCCGCTGCGCGATGCGCGGCTCGACAGCCCGGTGCCGGTGGCCCGCGGCTTTGCCACCTGGGGCACGGATTCCGGCCACGACAATGCGAAACTCCCCGAAATTCAGGCGTTCGCGCTCAATGACGAGGCGCTCGAGAATTTCGCCTTCGCAGCCTACAAGAAAGTGCGCGACGTAGCGGTCGAAATCGCGCGGCTCCGCTACGGCGAGCCTCCGCGGCGCATCTATTTCTACGGCGGCTCCGAAGGCGGGCGCGAAGGTTTGACCATGGCGCAGCGCTTTCCAGCCGATTTCGACGGCATTGTCAGCGTGGTGCCCGTCATCAACTGGGTTGGATTGCAGGTTGCCGGCGTGCGCAACGGCATCGCCCTGATGGGCCCGGGCTGGCTCAGCCCCGCCAAGGTGAAGACCTTGCACAAGGCGGTGATGGAGGCCTGCGACGCCCGCGACGGCCTCACAGATGGCATCGTGAGCCGTTACGCGAGCTGCATTGGAACATTCGATCCGCAAAAACTGCATTGCGCCGGCGGTCGCGACGACGACGCCTGTCTCAACGAGGCTCAGATCGCCGCCGTCGAAACGATCCGCAAGCGTTACGTGTTTCCCTTTCCGCTCGCGAACGGGATCACCTCCTACCCGGGCTTCAACTACGGCGGCGAGGATCAGCCGGACGGCATGGTGGCGTGGATGAGCGGACCGAAGCCGCCCGTCTTTCCGCTGCCTCCGCCGGCGGAGCAAAGCCGCGCCTGGTTCTTCGGCGCCGGGGCGGTGCGCTATTTCCTCGCCGGCGACCCTAAGCTCGACCCGCGCCGATTCCGGCCCGAGGATTACAAGGCGCGCATCGAGCGCATCTCGGCCTTGATGGATTCGACGGATCCGGACCTTTCGCGCTTCGCAGCCCGCGGCGGCAAGCTGATCCTCAAGGAGAACATGTCTGATTTCGCCCAAAGCCCGTTCGCCGGAGTGGAATATTACAAGAGCGTCGTCGCAAAGCTCGGGCAGAGCGCCGTCGACCAGTTTGTGCAGTTCTACGTCACGCCGGGCGCCAGCCACAGCGGCGCCGGCATCAGCAGCGTCGATGGCGCGCCCCTGCCGCGCGGCATCGATCTCCTCGCTGAGATCGATTACTGGGTTGACCAGGGCGTCGCTCCGCACGCGCTTGTCCAGGTCGCCCAGGAAGCGAAGCCGCCCTTCGCCATCACCGCTTCCCGGCCGATGTGCCGCTATCCGGCCTGGCCGCGCTACAGGGGCGAGGGCTCGCCGAAAGACGCTGCGAGCTTCGCGTGTGTGACGGACCCGTAGCAAGGGTGGGCAAAGCGAAGCGTGCCGACCCGACCGCGAAGGCCGAGCGCTGGTGGGCCCCGCGCTTCGCGCCTTTGCCCCACACCCTACAAGCGATTCCACTCGACCGAGAACCGCCATAGAAGCCGTGGGCCGGATGTATTGAATGGACCATCGCGCGCAGATCAGGCGCCCCGGCAAACCGGATTGCGGCCAGCCGAGATGAACGGCCAGGCGCACATCCGCCGCCTGGCTATGGATGAACATGAACTATTCTCAGGAAGCTGACGAGGCCAGCGACTCGGCGAATTCGGCTTCACTAAGGTATTGGAGAGACATGCCAAAGTTTTCAGCGCAGCGAGATAGTATCGCTTCGAAGCGGTTACGTAGCTCGCTTGATGCGCACAGCAATCCGGCAACGTCACCATCCACGCCTGGACGAAGGATTGCTTGCACGCCCAGCCGCCGTAAACTGCCGAAGCCGTCTGACCATTCGCGTTCGAATAATGCAGCGGGATCAAATGCGATCTTGTCAAAGTCCGGCGAAGGTTCGCCAGCCGAAGAAATCAGTGCGAATTGGGCCTGATTCCACCAGGGATACCCAGCATCGTCGAACAAGCGTCGGACAGCGTGCTCACGGGTGGTCGACAACAGGACCAGGTCGCCGGGTGCGCGCACAGAAAATCGCGCCGCAATGCGGTCAAGAACCGAGCGGGTGCGATAGCGGGCAATGAAATCGCTACCCTGCAGCTGCCAACCCGGCGTATCGGGCGCAGATACTGTTGAGCATGCAAACGTGACGCGTCCGAACGCGGCCAGACTCCCCGCAAGCACATTGACAATCCGTTCGGGAACGCCGCCCTCCACTTCGTCGCTGTCCCAGCCGATCAAAGCAAAAGCTCCGAGTTCCGGCGACGGAGATCCCAATTGCCATTGTGGTCCCGGAGGGTCATGTGTGATGAACACGCGCATGCTCATTCTTCCGGCTGTTCGGCGGCTGGCAACGGCGTAAAGAACGTATTTTCCGCCCAGTCGTAGACGAACCCGCCCACTTTGCTGCCGAAAAAATAGCCGCCGATGCCGCCGCCGATGCACCCGATAATGCCGCCAGGTGCGGCGCCAACGCCCTCCCCCAAAGCGCCCCCAACTGCGGCGCCCCCCGCACCTCCAGCTTCACAACCGGCCCAGGCGCCCGCCCATCCGCCAACGACCTGGGCTGTCCGCCGCAGAGGCTGCGATGACTTCACGATTGACCACGCGTCGCTCACAATCCCGACCACAAGCAGGATGCGGCCGCCATATTTCAGATACTTCGCCGCTTTGTAGGCGACCCGTCCCGCTGCCCCGACTGGCGTGTGATCAGCGATGCCAAACGTTTTGAACGTGCCTTTCTGGTTCCAGTGATAGTCAATCGTTTGTGTTTTAACATTGTAGCCGTAATCAAGCCTGAGATGTCTCTTGCCGGTAACGTCCTGAATAAAAACGGTCGACGTTGAGCCGCCTTGTGGCACAAACCCGCGCGGACTTAATTCAACGGCGAGTCCGCTTGTTCCGGGGACCGGTATCCGCGCAACCGACGCGACTCCAGGGCCAGCCATGAAAGGAACGGCGCCCGAAAGCGGAGCGTCGGATCCGTCCACCGTCCAAGTCGCCGAGCCGGGCTCGTTGCCCAACATCTGATCGACCGCTTGATCGACTTTGGCCTTGTAGCGAGACGCCCTTTCTGCTGCATCAGCGATAGCTTTGTTTGCTGCGATCAAAGAATCATTGATTTTTGCCATGCGCTCCATCGCGTCGAGGGTCCGGCCGCCGGGGTCGACATGGCCATCTGCAAGCTGGGGAGGAAGGTTTTTCCTTTGAAAATTCAGAATTGCCAAATGAAGCTTGTTGCTGCAAATGCCTTCCACCATCCGCTCGTTCAGCGACCCTCCCGCGCCCCCGGCGCTGGCGGGAATCCGGTTGAGCAAATCTTGAACAATCTTCTGATCAGCAATGCGATTTCTTGAATCGCGTCCGTGCCGCCGGCCGACCGAGGATGTCAGTCCCATAAAGACCTCCAATTGCGATTCGAAGAACCGTCAACCGGGCGAGAGAGAAACTACGAGCCAGCGTGTTGGTCGCGCCTCGCTTCTGGCCGGTTCAAATCAGAAGCCTTGAATGGCGGCAATCTGCTTTCCGCAATGCCGGGCTGAGAGATCGGCAGTCAGTGCGCTCCGCCCCCACCATGCCCTCCCGCATCCGAGGGAGGCAAGGGTGGCGGCTCAGATCGACGTATGCGCGACGCCTGCTCTCGCCTTGAGCTCCTCGCGTCTGGCTTCGGCAAAGGGGACATCGAACGGAAGCACAAAGGTGGCTGACCGCACGCGCTGGCTTTCCGGCGCCAGCCCCGGCGGGGCCATGCCGTTCTCAAGGGCGAGCGCTGCCCGGCGAAGGCGATGGCGCGCCATGATGATCGCATTGTCGGTCGAGACAAGGTTTTCCTTGGTGCGGTCCTGGATCGGGCCCATGCTTTCCTGCACGGCGGCATCCTGCATGGCGATGCCGCTGACGCCGCTGTAGGTGCGGCCCGCCTTCTGGGCGCGGCGGTCGATCATATAGTCGTTGTCCTTGTTGATGATCGGCCGAAACGTGCCGGGAATGAACTCAACATGAATGCCGCCGCCCCGGCGCATGGTGTCGAGTTCGCTTGCACTCAATGGCCGCGTCGGATGATAGGTGAAGGTCCAGACGAAACAATTCTCGTCGTCGACCGGCACGAAGGCATGCGCATTGAGCGCATTGTCGCCGTAGGGCGGCACCATCGTGTACCACGGCATGATCCACTGGGTGATGCGCCAGTAGTAGTGGCCCGGCTCAGCATTGCGGCGCGCGCCGATCTTAAGGCCGCCCGCCGACTCGATGACTTCGAACTTCGGTCTGCGATCCCGCTGATAGGATGCGCCCTTGGTGCCGCGATGCAGCGGATCGGTATGAAGTTCGCCGCTGTGGAGGAAGGAGACATGGCTGGAATCCAGACCGCCTTCCATCGCCTGCAGGTAATTGCATTCCTGCCAGCGCTTGGTGACGTACCGGTGCGCTGGGGGAAGGTCGATCCACTCGAATGCGGGTCGCGGCGGTTCGAGCTCCGGCGGCCCCATGTAAGCCCATAAAATCCCGCCGCTCTCGACCAGCCTATAGGATTTCAGCTTGATCTTGCTGCAGAAGCGGCTTTCCTCAGGCTCGGAGGGGACATCCACGCACGCCCCGGTGTTGTCGTATTTCCAGCCGTGATAGGCGCAGCGCAGGCCGTCCTCTTCGTTGCGGCCGAACCACAGCGACGCGCCGCGATGCGCGCAGAATTCATCGGTCAGGGCATAGCGACCACGGGTGTCGCGCCAGGCAAGCAGCCGCTCGGAGAGAAGCTTCACGCGAACGGGCGGGCAGTCGTTTTCCGGCAATTCCTCGACGAGGAGGATGGGAATCCAGTAGCGCCGCAGCAAATTGCCCATGAGCGTGCCCGGGCCGGTCCGCGTCATCAGTTCGTTTTGTTCGGCCGTCAGCATGTAGTGTTCCGTTCCTTCGCTTGATTCTGACCGATGTCATCGCCCGCGAAAGCGGGCGATCCTGTAACCGCGGATACAGTTTGGAACGGCTGCAGTTCTTGCCGACGCCCCGGAGTTACCGGATGCCCGGCTTTCGCGGGACATGACACCTTGGGCATGAGCGTCAGCGTTAGGACGGCAGATTCAGTCTGGCAACGGCGAGGAGGAGGCTTTATCAAATCAAGCATGACCTCAGCGTTTCGAACGCAGATCCAAAGATTTTGCAATCGCGTTGAAAGCCGTCAACTGCTCTTCTATCGAACTCGCCAGCTCGGCCGGCGTGCCGGGACTGACGATTTGTCCAGTCGCAGCGATCCTCGCCGCTACGGCGGGGTCCGCAACAACAGCTCGCACATCATCGGCAATTCGCTCGCGCAGCTCGGCCGGCATTCCGGCGGTCGCGAACAGACCGACAAGACCGTCAAATTGCAACGCCGGGTAACCGGCTTCCGCAACGGTCGGAACGTCCGGGACGACGGACGCTCGCTCGCGATTGGTCAATGCAAGCACTTTGATTTTGCCGCCCGCGATCTGCGGCAGCACAGTCGCCAGCGCCGACATGAACACCTCAATCCGTCCTTCGCTCAGATCGTTCACGGCGAGGACGCTCTCGCGATAGGGGACCCTCACCATGCTCAGGTCGGCGCGTTTCAGGAAACCCGAGAAGACCAGATCCGTGGCGCCGGTAATGCTCGCCCAATGATAGCGGCCGGGCTGCGCGCGCAAAAAGGCCATCAGCTCGGCAAGCGAGTTGACATTCAAGGAGGTCGGAACCGTCACGGCGATGAGGGTATTTGTCACCCTTGCGATCGGCGCCAGCTGATTCAGATTGTAGGGTACCTTCTCGTGCAGAAATGGATATGCCGTAAAACTGCCGGCCGGCGTGAAGAGCAGCACGTGATCATCGGACCCGCTGAGGAAAGCCGTGAGTCCGACGACTCCATCGGCGCCAGGGCGATTTTCGACGACAACCGCCTGCCCCCACCGTCTCGACAACTGATCCGCCAGCAGCCGCGCCGTCACATCTGATCCGCTGGCCGGTCCGAGCGGCACCACGAACTTCACCGTACGCTGCGGCCAGAGTTCGGCCGAATGCCCGGTCCATGGAACTGCAAATGCCAATGACAAAATGATTGCCGTGAAAAACGCCAATCGCTTGCTGTTTTGCATGGCTGCCTCGCGGTCCGCCGACCCTCGATCTCGGGTAAAACCGAGATCGCGCTATTAAGAGGCGCATGTCGGCAACAGCCGACGTGCAACGGCGTACGACGCCTTTGGCTATTGCGCCCTACGAAGGACAAGCATTGTAATGGCTTAAGTTGCCGCTTGGAAAGCGCCTCGCCCTGCCATTTTGTGGGGCGCGATCTTTGTGGCCGCCCTCGTCCGCCATCCGCTGATGCCGCCGCTCAAGCGCGCGCAACAGCGCGCCGGACGGCAAAAGGGCGACCACAAGGGGCGCGCCTGGCGCGAGGTCAAGCAGTGGCCGAGCCACCTGGTCGGCAGGGGCACGCGGCGGCGCCCTGTGCGGCCGCAGCCTCGCCGATGCCAAATCGCGCCAGCGCCGCTGCGAGCGCTGGCGGCGGCCCCAGGGGAGAGGTGAAGACGGCGCACGCTTTTCCGTTGGGCGCGCCGGCCGTTGGCGGTCCGATGAGGTCCGTCATCCGCCGAGCAATTGCGGGCGCCGGATCAACCCAATCGACCGGCCACGGCGCGAGCCGCACCAGCCGATCGAGGAGCAGCGGATAGTGCGTACAGGCGAGCACGATCGTATCGGTACGGCGGCCGCCGCTTGCTACGAAGCAAGGCGCGATCTCCCGTGCTACGGCGTCGTCGTCGATCGCATCATCGCGCAGCGCTCTCTCAGCGAGTCCTGCGAGATGCGCCGCGCCTACCAGCGTCACGTCGCAACCTTGGCCGAAATCGCGGATCAGCCCGCGGGTGTATTCGCGCCGCACCGTCGCTTCTGTGCCCAGCACCGACACCAAACGCGACCGTGACGCGATGCAGGCCGGCTTGATCGCCGGGACCGTGCCGATAAAAGGCAGCGCAAACCGCGCCCGCAGATGCGGCAGCACAAGAGTGGAGGCGGTGTTGCAAGCGATCACCGCGAGATCGGGCATGTGCGTCGCAATCAATTCCTCCATCAATGGGACAACGCGGCCGACCAGTTCTTCCTCGCTGCGCCGCGCATAGGGAAAGAAGGCGTCGTCGGCAACATACACATAGGACGCGTCCGGGCGCGCTTTCACGATCTCGCGAAAAACCGTGAGGCCTCCGACGCCGGAGTCGAAGACCAGGATGACGGGCCTAAGGTTCATGCGCTGCCGTCAGAAGGATTCATCGGAGGCAAGATCGAGACTGCGGCCAGCGTAGAGGATTCGCAGGATGATGACGTCCTCGTCTTTCACCGTGAAAGCGATGGTTGCGCGCCTCTCAAAACCTGCGGTTCGCAGGCCCGGCCTCAGGTCATCGCGCTTTGCGCCGCGTTGCGGGAGGGAGGTCATCTTGCGACAGAACTGTTCAATTCGGGCGGCATAAGCGAGCGCGACTTCGATACCGGCATGATCAGCGATCCAGGCGAAAATATCGTCGAGATCGGCTCTTGCGCTCTCGGCAAAGACAACGCGCGCCAACGGCTATCGCGCCGCTTTTTTTGATTTTCGCGCTCGATCCCGCGATTCCAGCCCGGAAAACACCTTCGCCGCGTCAAGAAGTTTCTCTTCTCCTTTCATCGCACGATCAAACACAGGTACGACCGCATCACGAAGCCAATGTTCGACTGCGGCGTCACGCGCCCGGAGGGCGCGTAATCCGTCCCGAATGACCTCGCTTTCGCTCGCATAGGCGCCGGAGGCAACCTTTTCCTTGATCATTTGCGCCATGTCATGCGGCAGGGTGATGCTGAGAGACTGGGTGTTTCGCATGCGCAGCTGCTCCTTCTCTGGATAACTAGCACGCGGCACGATTTAATCCTACCTGCTAAAAGTTCCCTCACCGCAGTCGGTCTGCTAGAAACCCACGACAACTCGCCGCAGCGGCAACGCGCCGCTGCTCGTCCCGCGTCGCGAGGCCCACATCAACCTAAGGGTGCACGCTATGAGAGCCGCGGTCGGCCGGCTTGCCCCGGTCGGCCGGCTTGGAAGTCCGGGGGGCCAACGGCTCTAAAGGCGCTGCCCCAAACGCGAGGAGACGAACATGAGGAAGTCAATAATCGTCGCCGGATTGGCGTCGTGTGCGGCGCTGGCGGCGTTTGCCGGGAAGGCGCAGGCTTACGTAAACTATCCTTGGTGCATCATCGGAGACACGCGAGGCATCGATTGCGTCTTTTCGAGCCGCGAGCAATGCGCGATGGATGGGAGGAATCGGGGGTTTGGCGGCCAGTGCATCCAAAACCCCTACTACAACCCGACAAGAGCCTCGGTCAGGCCGAGCCACCGCACACGCAAGGCGCCCCATCTCTGACACGAAATAAGTCTGCACTTCGTAAGATCCCAAGCCCCGGCCGGCTGACCCGGCCAGCCGGCCGGAGGCTTTCCTTAACGACCGTTTGACCAGAGCGGGCCGAACGAACAACGGTTGGTGCAATAACCGCGTAGGGAGAGAAAGATGGCGATAGGGAAATCCATCACGCTTAGCGCGAGCCTGTTGGCAATCGCAACAGGGGTTGCAGCCGCGGCTCCGGTCACCGCGAGGAGCGACGCTGCCCTGCACGCCGGACCGGGCCCGACTTTTGGCGTGATCGGTCATGTGCCGCGCGGTGCCAGATTGGAGACGACGGACTGCACGGGCGGGTGGTGCCAGGTAGAGTTCAACGGGATTGCGGGCTTTGTGAGCGCGGCCGATCTCAGAACCGGCGCAGCCGTTGGAAGCCCGTCCGCGGCAAGGGCTGAAAACGGCCAACGAGGCCGCGCTCGGCTCACGCGCAAGCCGGCCCCCGCCGGTTCGTCGACGCGCCTTGCTCCGGCAGGCGAAGACAAGGATCTGTTCGTGCTTCCCGCCCAGCCGCCATCGACCGCGCCGTCTACGCAGCGCTGACTGAGCGCGCAACGCGGCAACAGGCCCCCCGCCAGGGGCGGCGCGCCCGACCGAAGCCGTTTATACGCCGCTGGCGGAGCTTGGGCGTAACGATGCAGCCCGGATTGAGCGAAACAGCCGCGTTCGCGGATGCCGCTATCCGGCCACACGCCCGCCCTACTCTGGAGGGCTCGAGCCGCAACGCCTTTCAGCCGAACACCCGCGCAAAGATTGTATCGACCTCCTTGAGATGATATCCGAGGTCGAAATTCTCGGCGATTTCGGCTTCCGACAAGTATTTCCGCACATCCGGATCAGCCGCCAGCAGACGCTGGAAATCCCCGCCCTCCTCCCAAACCTTCATGGCGTTGCGCTGGACCACGCGGTAGGCGTCCTCGCGGGGCGCACCTTTTTGTGTGAGGGCGAGCAGCACGCGCTGGGAATGCACGAGGCCGCCGAGACGGTCGAGGTTCCGGCGCATATTCTCAGGGTATACCAGGAGGCGATCGATCAGCGTCGCGAGCCGGTTGAGCGCGAAGTCGAGCGTCGCGGTGGCGTCGGGGCCGATCATGCGCTCGACCGAGGAGTGCGAAATATCGCGCTCGTGCCACAGCACGACGTTCTCCAGCGCCGGCGTCACATAGGCCCGCACCATGCGCGCAAGACCGGTGAGATTTTCTGACAGCACCGGGTTTCGCTTGTGCGGCATCGCCGAGGAGCCCTTCTGCCCGGGCGAGAAATATTCCTCCGCCTCCAGCACTTCGGTGCGCTGCAGATGACGGACTTCGGTTGCAAGCCGCTCCATCGAGGCGGCGATCACGGCGAGCGTCGCGAAATACATGGCGTGGCGGTCGCGCGGGATCACCTGCGTCGAGATCGGCTCGACCGCAAGCCCCATGGCCTTGGCAACATGCGCCTCGACGGCCGGGCCGATCTGCGCGAACGTGCCGACGGCGCCCGAGATCGCGCAGGTTGCGACCTCGCGGCGCGCAGCAAGGAGTCGCTCGCGGCCGCGCGCAAATTCCGCATACGCATAGGCGAGCTTGAGCCCGAATGTGGTCGGCTCCGCGTGTACGCCGTGGGAACGCCCGACGACAGGCGTCATCTTGTGCTCGAAAGCGCGCCGCTTGAGCGCCGCCAGCACTTTATCGATATCGGCGAGGAGCAGGTCGGCGGCGCGCACGAGCTGCACGTTGAAGCAGGTGTCGAGCACGTCGGACGACGTCATGCCCTGGTGGATGAAGCGCGCCTCCGGGCCGATGATTTCGGCAAGATGCGTGAGGAACGCGATGACGTCATGCTTGACCTCACGCTCGATCTCCTCGATGCGGGCGATATCGAAGGTCGCGTCCTTGCCCTTGGCCCAGATCGCCCTGGCGGCCTCCTTCGGTACGACGCCCAGCTCCGCGAGCGCATCGGCCGCGTGGGCTTCTATTTCGAACCAGATGCGATAGCGCGTCTGCGGTTCCCAGACCGCGGCCATTTCGGGGCGGGTATAACGGGGGATCATGGGCGGGCTCTACCAGACCGTTGAACTCGGGGCAATCAGTCAAACCTGCAACTGACACACAATTGGTATAGAAACTGCCGGCATGCGAATTGGCTGCGAACCATGGAGGCTCCCATTCACGGCAAGGTCGTCGTCATCACCGGCGCTACATCCGGTATCGGCCAGATTGCTGCGACCCGGCTCGCAACGCTCGGGGCGCGCATCGTCCTCGTAGCGCGGGACCGTGGGCGCGCCGACTTAACCCTCGCGGATCTGCGGAAAGCCGGCCCAAACATCGCGCACAGCGCCCATATCGCCGATCTCTCGATCCTCGCCGAAATGAAACGCGTCGGCCAGGAGATTGCCGCCGCCGAGCCGCGCATCGGCGTGCTGATCAACAATGCCGGCAACGTGTTTCCCACCCGGCGGGTGACGGCCGACGGGCTCGAATGCACGTTCGCCACCAATCACATGGCGTATTTCGTGCTGACCCACGAGCTTCGCGACCGCCTGGCGGCGTCCGCTCCGGCCCGCGTTGTCAACACGGCGTCGAGGGCCCATATGGGCCACGCGCTCGATTTCGTCGACCTGCAGCTCGCCAGGGGCTACAGCCTGATGAAGGCCTATGGCCGCTCCAAGCTCGCCAACATTCTCTTCACCCGCGAACTCGCGCGCCGCCTTGCCGGCGCCGGCGTGACGGCAAACTGCCTTCATCCGGGCTTCGTGGCGACTGGTCTCGGCCAGCGCCGCGGAGGCATTTTTGCATTCGTGGTCCGCTCCTTCATGCTGCTGGCCGGCCCGCCTGAGCCCGGCGCTGAGACCATCGTGCACCTTGCCAGTTCGCCTGATGTCGCCTCCATCACCGGCGGCTATTTCGTACCCGGCGGCCGGCAAGCCGAGCCGAGCCCTGCCGCCCGCGACGACATCGCGGCGCGGCGGCTGTGGGAGGAGAGCGAAAGGATCGCTGGGTTCAAAGATTGAAGTGCTGTCCCCCTACGCCGCCTCCCCTCTCGCCAGCGCCGCTGCGTGGCGTATCGCCGCGATATTGGCCCGATAGGCGCTCGGTCCGCCCGCGAAAGCCGCGGAGCCTGCCACCAGCACATTGGCGCCGGCCTGCGCCACGGCGGGCGCAGTCTCAGGCGTGATGCCGCCATCGACCTCGATGTCGATCGGCCTGCCTGCCGCCATGGCGCGCAGGCGAGAAATTTTGTCGATTGCCGCCGGGATAAATCTCTGGCCGCCGAACCCCGGATTGACGGACATGACCAGGATGAGATCGACGAGTTCGATCACGTATTCGACGCTCGTTGCCGGAGTGCCCGGATTAAGCGACACGCCCGCTTTCTTACCCAGGGCGCGAATCGCCTGCAGCGAACGATGGATATGAGGCCCAGCCTCCACATGCACGGTGATGTGGTCGGCGCCCGCCTTGGCGAAGGCTTCGAGATAAGGATCGCAGGGTGAGATCATGAGATGCACGTCGAGCGGCTTATTGGTGTGCGGCCGCAGCGCCCTGACCAGATCAGGCCCCACGGTGATGTTCGGGACGAAATGCCCATCCATGACGTCGACATGGATCCAATCGGCGCCGGCCTTGTCGACGGCGCGCACCTCTTCGCCAAACTTGGCGAAATCGGCGGCGAGGATCGACGGGGCGACGATAAGCGCTCTGTGCATCGGTGTCTCCGCAACGGCATCGATTGGATTGGCGCACGCCTATCAAACGGCGTCAGCCGAAGCCATGTCGCTCGAACGCGTGTCGATGACTTGGGGTTTGCCTGAACGCAACTCAAGTGACGCCGGGTGGTGATCCCCCCCGCTTGCAAGGGGGGTTAGGGAGGGGCTCCTGAGGGCACGTCCCGGCGGCGTGGACTTTCCTCTCCCCGCCCCTCCCCCGCAAGCGGGAGCAGCGAGAAGGGAAGCCGCCGCGTGTTTGTTGTTAGCAGGCGAGAGAGGGAGTGGCCAACAAAGGCGAAGTCTCATTCATTGCGCTTTCCATCCGGCATGATGGCGGCGTCGAAATTCGCGCCCTCGGTAAGCGCATCCGTCAAGATCGCATTCTTCAGATTGGCCCCTTCGAAGCTTGCGCCGCGCAAGTCGGCGCCGTGCAGGTTGGCGCCGAACAGGTCGACCCCGGCGAAAGTCGCGCCGCGCAAATCAGCGCCATAGAGATCAGCTTCGACCATATCGGACAGGGTGAAATCGACGCCGCGCAGATCCATCTCGCGCAGCTTCTGCCCGTCGAGCTTGGCGCTGCGGACGTTTGCGCCAGCAAGCCTGGCCCCTGCAAGCCGCGCGCCGCGCAGATCGGTCCCGGCCAGCACCGCGCCTTCAAGATTCGCCTGGTTCAGGCGCGCCTGGCCAAGCCGCGCATTCGTCAGCTTGGCGCCGGCGAGATTGGCGCTCGAAAGGTCCGCCTCGAACAGCAGTGCGCCGGTCATGTCGGCGCCGCGGAAATCCGCCCATTTGGCATCGATCCGGTTGAGATCGGCGTCGACGAGCTTCGCGCCGGAAAGGTCGGCACGCTGCAGCGTGCTGCGGAACAACGACGCCTCGCTGAGATCCGCGTCCTTGAAGATCGCGCGATCAAGTTTCATACGCTTGAACTCGCGGGTCTTGAGGTCGCGTCCGGATAGATCGCAGGCAATGCAGGATTTGACTGTGCCTGCCAGAAACGCATCGACGTCGGCAGCGAAGGAAGACCCGGCAATCCCGACGCAGAGGCCGAGCGCAAGGCCCAACTTCGTTTTGCCGGCCGGCCTTCCAGTCATCCCTAGGTCCCTCCCCGGCGTTGTATCAGCTCTTCGTATCAGAATATCAGAAGAACGCCGCGGCGGTAGAGTGGGCGCTCGTCGACAAGCTCAGAGCGAAGCGTGCCCACCCTACGCGAATTTTCGCCCAGCTCGACCAGAGTTGCAGCCCGGGCTGAGCGTCAGCGGCTCGATCCGGAACCGCAGCCCGGGTTTAGCGCCAGCAAAGCCGGGCCGGCCGCGTCACGTGGATAGGCTGATCCTGGATTCCGCTCCCGCTCAACCCGGGCTCGGTTGCACCGAAGCCACGATCGCGCCGACTCACGCCGACGGCGCGCTCCTCCCCGCCGTCTCAGGCTCGGACTCCGGCCCCGGCTTGAGGCTTGGCAGCGTCTCCAGCCATCTGATGATGGAGCTGTAGTCGGCGCCGTAGCCGAGTTTCCTTTCTGCGGCATTCCAGGCCGTAAACGTTGCGTCGATTAAGGGGGAGCAGGTGTCGGTCGACCCGGCAAGACGCGCCGCGAGATCGAGATTGCGCCGCACAAGGCCAAGCTGGACACCGGTTTCAAACCGGCGCGTGACCACCTCCCGCTGCAACACAGCATCGAGATCGCCGCCGAGTTGTTGACTGATTTCGAGCACAGTCGCCGGCGCAAAACCGAAGCGCCGGCCGAGACGGATCGCCTCGCTCGCGGCAAGGAGCCGCGCGGCCCGCAGATAGTCCGCAATCGCACTGGCGGCCTGGGCGGCCGGGGCGGCGTCGGCGCGAAGAATTTTTGCCGCGATGGTCTCAAGCACCGGACGGCAGCGCCCGGTCGCGGCTTCCGGCCCGCCGACCACGAGCGTGAGCTTGCCTTCCTTGGCCTCGCCCGGCGTCCCGAAGGCGGGCGCCGCCACGAGGTCGATGCCCGCCGCTGCCAGCTCATTGCCGATATTCGTGGTCTCGACTGGATCGGTGTTGCCGAGGTCAATCAGGATTCCGCCTGTCGTAAACCCTTGCGCCAGCCCCTCCCATCCGAAGCAGACTTCGCGCAGTTCCGCCGCCGACGGCAACGCCGCGATGATGACATTGCAGCTCTGCGCCATCATCTTCGGCGAGCCGGCCGCCATGCCGCCGTAGTCGTTGGTGAACATGCGCACGGCGACGTCGGCGATGTCGTAGATCTGCAGCGTGTGATAGCCCGACCACAAGAGCCGCAATGCGACCCGCGACCCGAAGGCGCCAATGCCGATCACGCCGATGTTCATTGGGGTCATGATGGGTTCCACGATTCCAAAACGAGGACCTCGAATCTGGCCATTCCGGGGCGCCGCCGTGCGGCGCCCCGGAATGACGGCGCAAGACGTAACATCTGTCCGCCGCCCGATCCGCTAGATCAGCCGCCGCTGATTTTCAGCGCCTCATCGAGAAGGAACAGATCAGTCAGCAGCGTGCGCAGATGAATCGAGGCATTGAGATTGTCGATGATCTGCGAACCGATGGCGCGCTGCGCGAGCACGAAGCGCAGGGCTGTGCGCGCCTTGGCCGCATCCTGCCGCACCATCTCGGCGAATGCGGCTTGATCGTCGCCGCCGCCATTCGGCGACGGCATCGCCGCAATAATCGCCAGGCCCGCATCGGCACGGGAGAGATGGTTGCGGATGTCGTCGCCCGGCTCCTCGCGCCCGCGGCCCTGAGCCGCATAAGCGAGCATGAATTCGTAGGCTTCCTCGATCGCATCGATCGCATCGGCAAGCGTCTTGGGCAGTCCGGATGTCATTGTGTCTCTCTGCGGCTCTGACGCTCGTCAGTTCGTAGGGCGGGCAAAGGCGCCCGAGGGGGGGGGCGACCTTGGCACGAAATCGCTTTCCGCCGACCGGGGCCGGCCTCTGGCCGGCGCGGCGGCAACCTTTGCCCACGCGGTCGGTCGGCGTGATTGGCGGGCGGTACGGCCGGCCGGCGTGGGCAAAGGCGCGCAAGGCCTCCGCACCATGCCATCGGCTGTACCAGGCGCCCACCGGGTCCGGCCTTCGGCCGGCCCGGCGACAAGCTTTGCCCACCCTGCTCATCTAGCGTTCATCCGCCGCCCAGCGCGCTCTGTCGTGGTGCTCCTCGAATTCGCGGCGGGTCATCCAGCCGCGGAACATCGAACGCGTCAATCGCCATTCGTCCGGACGCAGCGCGAAATAGATGTGGATCATCACCATGGTGATCAGCCCCATGGCGGCGAAGCCGTGCACCACGTAAATCCAGCCCCATTGGTAGTCGGCCAGCACATACGGATTGCGGCGCCAGAGCGGCGTGTCGATCTTGAGCAGCATCAGCAGTCCCGTCGCAATGATCGACAAGACGAGGACCGCGATGCCGGCATGATAGAGCTTCTGCAGCACGTTATATTTGCCTGGCTTGCCGGGCGCTGCCCCCTTGCGGCCGAATGTCTGCGCGAAGCGCCGCCAGGCGTTGCGGAGGTCGGCGCGGTCGATCATCATCGCCCAGAAATCCTGCCAGATGACGGCGCGCACAATGTGAATGAGCACCAGCGCGGAAAGCGCAACGCCGGTCATCCAATGCAGACCGAGCCACTCGAACTTAACGCCGATGATCGGCAGGAACGCAGTCGCCAGCAAAGTGAGCACGCACGCCGCCATCAGCCAGTGATAGAGGCGATCTGCCAGGAGATGGCGCGTGACCCGATCTGACGCCGCCCCGGCTTCTGAGATATTGGCTTGCGTAACCGCCATTTCCGCCGTACCCAACCCTCTTGTCCGCGGCGCGCCGCAGACCTCTCATTTGATGCGATCTGTCCGCCGCGAGGTCGCGGCCTTGAACACTGCGTGCAGGACGATAACAACGGCGCCCGCGAGCACGAACCAAGGCAACAGGTCCCACGACGCACCGATGAGCACGTCGCTGCCGCCGTAAATGGAGGTGGAGTAGCGGAAAAGCTGCATGGTGGACACCAGGAATAGGCTCGATGTGATGGGACAAGCCCCGGCAGCAATCCCCCTCCTCCAACCTGATCCAGGACTGTCGCAGGGATCTGCGGTCTTTCTTACTACGCCCTTCCTATGCTCCGTCGCAACGCAGGCAATGGCACGTCGCGCGGCCCTCCTTCGCCCTCTCCCAGCTTGCGGGGAGAGCGTCGGGGTTGGGGGCCGTTCCGCAAGCGCGGACTAGCCGCTCAGAGCCTGTGAAGAGGCCCCCTTACCGGAATTTGCGCGACAAGCGCGCAAATTCCGACCTCTCCTCGCAAGCGGGGAGAGGTGAGGGCCTCGCCAAGCGCGATCCCCCTCCCCCCGCAGCCGCGAAGGGCGGCATGGGCCGGAATCACGCCCTTGCGTCGCGCACGGCGCGCGTAACCAGATTGGCCATCAACGGGATCTTGAACTGGTTGTAGTTCAAGGGCGAGGCTCCGCGGGTCGCGGATTGCCCGGCGAGCTTGGCGATGTCTTCGCCCGCCGGCTTGCCTTTGACGATCCCCTCGACGGCAGTGAGCCGCCGCGGAGCTGCACTGACGCCGCCGCAGGCGATGCGGCAGTTCTCGATCACGCCGTTCTTGACCGACATCGCCGCCGCCACGTTGACGAGCGGGAAGTCCCACGTGTTCCGGTCGGCGACCTTCTCGAAATAGAAATGGGCGCCGGCCCACGCGTTGGATATGCGGATCGCGGTCAGGATTTCATTGTGCGCCACTGAGGTCATCCGGGTGATGTCGATCTTCGGACCGATGAAGAATTCGTCGGCGCCGATGACCCGCTCACCCTTGGCGCTCTTGATGACGAACTTGGCGTCGAGCGCGACCAGCGCGGGCGCCGTGTCGGATGGCGAGACCGCCACGCAACGGTCGCTGTCGAACAGCGCATGCTCGCGATTGACCCCCTGCGGAGTGTCCGCAAAGCAGGTGTTGCCGCCCGCCCGATAGCAGGGCAGCCCGGAGCGGTAGTACCAGCAGCGCGCATCCTGAGACACGTTGCCCCCGATGGTGCCGGCATTGCGGATCTGCGGGCTTGCCACCTTGGCGGCGGCGTCCGCGAGCAGGCGGAATTTGGCCCTGATCACGGGATGGCGCTCGATTTCGGTGAGCGTGGTCAGCGCACCGATCTCGATGCCGTCTGCGGTCTCGCGAACGCCTTTCATCTCGGCGATGCCGGAAAGGTCGATCACGGCCTTCGGCTTCTTGGCGCGCTCCTTGAACCACGACAGGCTGTCGTACCCGCCCGCCATCTTCCAGCTATCCTTGCCGTAGCGGTCGAGCAGCGCGAAAGCGTCCTTGAGCTGCGTCGGTTGGAACAGCTCGAAGCTGGGCATGACATCTTTGATCATCATGGCGATGCTCCCTCAGACCGTGTTGATCTGGAGCGGCTTGTGCGCTTGCGGCCGCTTCGAGAGGAAATTGAGGATCATGTCGAGCGACACCGGCGTCCGGTTGAACAGATGTCCGCCGAGCGCATCGGAAATCGCCGAGGTGACGGCGGCGGCGCCGGAGCCTTGCACCGGCTCGCCGACGCCCTTGACGCCGACCGGGTTCTGCGGATCGGCCTTGTCGACCGCACCCCACCCGATCTCGGCCGGAACGTCGAGGTAGGTCGGGGGCTTCGACTGGTAGAGCAGCGTGTTCGCCGGCAGCCCGAGCTTGGGGTCATAGACGTGCCGCTCAAACAGCGCGAGCCCGATGCCCATGACGTTGCCGCCGCGGATCTGGTGGGCGAGGCCCTGCGGATGCAGCACGGTGCCGCAGTCCGCCACGCACAGCATGTCGAGGATGTCGATCTTGCCGGTCTCGACGTCGAGCTGAAGCTCCACGAACGTGGTCGTCAGTCCCGGCGTCACGCCGACGCGCGGCAGGGTATCCTTGGCGACGCCGATCAGTCCCGACCCGGCAATCATGCCGAGACCTTGCGCGGTGATCGGATTGATGTCCTTCGGAGCTTCCTTGCCGGAGAACTTGCCGCCAAGTTCGACGGCCTTCTGGGCCGCCTGCGCATAGGTGATCGACTTGGACGGATCGGACTTGCTGACCACCTTCTCGCTGCCGAGATCGTAATCGCCGGCCGCGCCGCCGAGCATTTGCGCAGCGATCTCGACAAGCTTCTGCTTGGCGTCGAGCGCCGCCACGTACATCGTACGCGACTGGGTCGATGCCGTGAGGCTGCCGGCCTGAGCGGAATTCCACGGCAGGCCGCGGCGGCTGTCGCCGCGCTCGATGATCACGTTGTCCCAGGAGTAGTTGAGCATTTCGGCCGCGACGCGCGCGGTCGCCGAGTGGGAGTAGGTGCCGAGGTTGCCGACGCCGGTATGAACATGCAGCTTGCCGTCGGGCGTGATGCGGACCATGCCGTCAAACCCGTTGCTCCCGGCCGAGTGATAGCCCTGGCCGATGCCGATGCCCGTCACCTTGCTGCCGACGCGCTGGCCGGACCTCTTCTTCTTTTCCTCCCAGTTGAACATCTGGGCGCCCTTGTCGAGGGCTTCCTTCATAAAGGCGCTCGTGACCGGGCCCTGGTCTGCGCCCATCTTGCTCGACGACTCCGGCGCATTAATGCGGCGGATCGCTAACCGATCGATGCCGAGCTCGCGCGCCGCTTTGTCCATCATCGGCTCAATAAGCGGGGTGAGCTGATTTTCGCCCGGACCACGCTGCGGCCCCACCGGAGGCGTGTTGGTAAGCACGGGAACGGCGCGCCACCGCATCGCGGCCGGCTGATAGAGGATCGACAGGGCATTACCGGCAGCGCGGAAATCGCCGCCGCCGATGTGGGGACCGTTCTCCTGCACGATATAGAGGTCGGCTGCAAGAATCTTGCCGTCCTCGCGGAACCCCAGCTTGACACGTCCCTGGAAGCTCGGGCGCGCGCTGCCGATGCCGTACTCCTCGATGCGGGAGATACGGTGCATCACCGGCCGGTTGATCTTCTTCGACAACAGCGCCGCGATCGCCATATTGGGATAGCCGGGGATCTTGCTGCCGAAGCCGCCGCCGCAGAACTCGGCGACGAGGATGAGGTCTTCCGGCTTAATGCCGATCAGGCGCGCTATATTGGGCACGGCTGTGGTGTGGCTCTGGTTGGAGCCGTGCAGGATGCACTTGCCGCCCTGCCAGTGTGCAAAGGCTGTGCGTGTCTCCATGGGATGGTGCGCCAGCCCGCCGGACACAAAGCTCTCCTCGATGATGAGCTTCGCGGCTTTGAACCCGGCGTCGAGATCGCCGTAGCTCCATTGTTCGGCCGGCTTGCCGAGCGGCAGCTTGTCGTCGCCGGCGGCGGCGAAATCGCTGGCCTCCCACTTGACGGTCTGCAGATTGATCTGCGCCCCGGCCACATTGCCGTTCGAGCGCGCATTGGGGCCGCCCGGGAACAGGCTCTCCAGCGGATCGGTGACGTGGGGAAGCTGCTCGAAGTCGATCTTGATCGCCTCGATCGCTTCCGCCGCAATCTCTTCGCTCTCAGCGGCGACGGCGAGGATCGGCTCGCCGACGTAGAACACCTCGTCCTTGGCGAGGATCGGCGGCTGGGGCGGCGGGAATTGCGGCACGTCGTCGGCCGTCAGAATGCCGAGTACGCCCTTCATCTTCAGCGCCGCCGACGTATCGATGCGGCGGATCTTGGCGTGCGGGATCGGGCTCGTGAGGGACTTGCAGAACACCATGCCGTCGGCGCGGAAGTCCTCGGCGTATTTGGCCCGGCCAGTGACCTTGGCGGTGACGTCAACCGGGACGAAGTTCTTGCCAATGAGATTGTACGCCATTGATCAAGCCTCCCTGGATGCGCGCATGACGGCTCGCAGGTAGTGGTCGTAGGCTCCGCACCGGCAGATGTTGCCGGACATGGCTCGCCGCGCCTCCTCGACCGTCGGTTTGGGGTTGGACTTCAGCAGGGCAACTGCCGAGATGACCTGGCCAGGCGTACAGAAGCCGCACTGAGGCCCGAGTTCCTCGATCATGGCCTTCTGCACCTTGTGCAGTTCGCCGTTCGGCCCTTCGATGCCTTCGATCGTCACGATCTTGCGCCCGCGCACCGCGTGCGTGAGCGTCGAGCACGAATAGGTCGCCACATCGTCGAGCATGACGGTGCAGTTGCCGCATTCGGAATGGTCGCAACCGAGCTTGGTGCCGGTGAGTCCCAGCTTGTAGCGCAGGGTGTGGATGAGGGTCTCATTCGGCAGTACGTCGACCGGCCGGTCGCGCCCGTTAACGTTGAGCGTGATCAGCCGCCCGACAGCGCCGGCGGCCTGCGCATGCGCCGTGCCGCGGCCGAGCACCAGGTACCCGCTCGACGACACCGCCACGCCCGAGGCGATGACGCCCTTGATGAATGCGCGCCGCGAGGCGCGCAGGCGCGCGCGGTCAGGACCATGACCATGATGGTCATGGCCGCCTCCCTCTTCGTGATGATGTTCGCAAGACGGACGTAGATCGCTTTCTGACATGAGCGTCCTCTCCTCCATGTCCGCAGCCGCCCCGAGCGGCAGCCGCCCAAACTAGAATTGTTATAGATTTTACAAGAGCACGAAATGCGGCACGGCACAACGTGGTTGTGTGGCGCGGTGCGCCGCCGGATTGCCCCGGATTGAGTCTCTTCGGACTGAGTGGGCAGCAGCCCCATTCGGACGACCGCCGCGGCTTCGCGAGCGCCCGCCCGGCGCGGCCGGGTAGGCGAGGATGTTGCCACCGTCGCCCCCCACGGTCCCGGACGCGCAGATTTCCCGCATCCGGTTCTTCACCGGAGAGCTTGGTTGCGCGCGGCGTAGTGATGGACGATCCGAGGGTGGGGCAGTGGGCGGCGTTCGAGGATCGCGTTAAAGCTGTCCCAGGATAGGACATGCGGGCGCGTTCGTCGGGCCAGCCGCTTGCGCCACGACTTTGCGGCCTGCCGGAAGCGCCGGCCGAGTTGCGCGATATTCCCGGTGATGCCGTAGCAGGCGTAATGGCCTGCGAGCCTGGCGGACAGCCG